>NZ_JBFUIY010000038.1:0-56128 GCF_056401655.1 Allobosea sp. P4_E12
GTGCGTGCGGGAGAGGCACGGCGCGTGACGCTGGGCGCATGTCTCCTTTTCCGCGCATTCCGGACGCCGGGTGGCGATGGGGACAGAGTCCGAGAAGGGTCGGCTACGGACGTTCCGCGTCCGAGCGCGGTGTCTTACCGGCCTGCACCCTGCTATGCTCTCTCTTCGCTTCGGACGCTTGCTTCGGTGTGGCGCGCCTCATCGCTAAAAGTAACAAAACAACCGCCATCTGCGCAAAGAACGCAGCCCCGATCGCAGCGTATGCCCCCCTCCAAAAGGGCTCCCAGTCTGCCATGCGCGCCCAACGTCCAGTCGGCTGAAAGGCCGGGTCTGCATACATTGGCGCATATCGGAACCCGATCATGGACATTACACCCGCAAAAATCGCGGCCAGCACGAGTTTAAGCCGACCGATCGGCGTCAACGGCTTCAAGGGGTTGGGCATCCGGGGACTGGACATTCGCAGCTCCACTCGATCGGCCGATCGTCCAGCCAATAGATCATGAAATCCAGCTAGCCCATGATCCTTTCACTTCTGCTACGGGTCGAGGCTGTGTGAAAACGCGCTGTTGAGTTAGACTCCTGACGTTGCAGTCGGGAGGGAGTTGAGCCGCTTCGTCCAAGGTTCTGACCGGCGCCAGCCGACGCTGCTTCCTGATTGTCTTGACGACTATGTGGCCGATGAGAACCCGGTGCGGGTGGTCGACGCCTTCGTCGACGAACTGGATCTGAGGGCGCTGGACTTCGAGGGCCTGACACCGGCGGCGACGGGGCGGCCAGCCTACCACCCGGCGACGCTGCTGAAGCTCTACATCTACGGCTACCTGAACAAGGTCCAGTCCAGCCGCCGCTTGGAGCGCGAGGCTCAGCGCAATGTCGAGCTGATGTGGCTGACCGGCCGACTGGCGCCTGACCACAAAACGATCGCCGACTTCCGGAAGGACAATGGCCCGGCCATCCAGACCGCTTGCGCGCAGTTCGTGGTGCTGTGCCGTCAGATCGGTCTGTTCGGGAGCGCCCTGGTTGCGATTGACGGCAGCAAGTTCAAGGCGGTGAACAGCCGCGACAAGAACTTCACGGCCTACAAGCTCCAGAAGCGTCTGGAGCAAGTCGCCGAGCACATCGCCGGCTACCTGCGCGACCTCGACACGGCCGACCGCCAGGAGGGCGAGGCCGCCGAGGCACGTTCGGAACGGCTGACGGAGAAGGTCGAGCGGCTGCGCGAGCAGATGAAGTTGCTTCAGGCGATGGAGGCACGGGTCGAGGCCGCGCCGGACGGTCAGGTCTCGCTGACCGATCCGGATGCTCGCTCGATGGCCACCAGCGGACGCGGCAGCGGGATCGTCGGCTACAACGTCCAGTCCGCGGTGGAAGCCGAGCATCACCTGATCGTTGCCCACGACGTGGTGATGACCGGCAGCGACCGCGAACAGCTCGCAACCATGGCCGCCAAGGCCAAAGACGCCATGGGCGTGGAAGAGCTCGATGCGCTGGCCGACCGCGGTTACTTCTCCGGCGAGGAGATCCGTTCCTGCGAGGCCTTGGGCGTGACGCCCTATCTGCCCAAGCCGCTGACCTCCGGCGCCAAGGCGGAGGGGCGGTTCGGCAAACAGGACTTCGTCTATCTGCCCGAGCAGGACGTCTATCGCTGCCCATCCGGCGCGCTGCTGCCGCGCCATATGACCACGGTCGAGCGGGGCATCACGCTCCACCGCTACTGGGATCGTGCCAGCTGCCAGGCTTGCGCCCTCAAGGCTCAGTGCACACCCAGCGTCGAGCGGCGCGTGACCCGCTGGGAGCACGAGGCGCTCATCGACCCCCTTCAGCAGCGGATGGACCTGACGCCCGGCGTCATGCGCCTGCGAAGGCGGCTCGTCGAGCACCCCTTCGGCACGATCAAGGCCTGGATGGGATCGACGCACTTCCTGACGAGGCACTTGCCCAACGTGAAGACCGAGATCGGGCTCCACGTCCTCGCCTATAACCTCAAACGCGTCATCGCCATCATCGGTGCCAAGTCGCTGATGGAAGCGATCCGCGCCTGAACCCGATCTCGTCACGCGTTCACGCCGCTCGTCGCTCAAACGCCGTCAGCGCGTTTGCACACAGCCTCGGTCCGATTCCGCAAGTGCGGAGGCTCGCCACCAACGACTGAGAAGGGTGGATTGTTGACCTTCGCATGTGCTGCCGCATTGCCCCCCATCACGCCACCACCAGACATTGGCGGGTTGCCTTGAAGCGGACGCGGGCAGATTGAAGCTCGGCGGCAGGTCGCGACGTATTCCCGACAATCGCAGTGCCCGCCTCAGGTGGACCAGTAATTGCGGCGACAATAAATTCCGGTCCGTGATATCAGCAGTATACGAACGGAAACCGCGGCGTTCGTGCAACAGGCCCTTGAATATTTGGGCCCGCATTCGCGCTCATCGCGCCGACGTAAACATTTTGTAGATGTCATTGGCGCTTTCTCTGATCACCACGTTACGCCGTAGCCAAATTCGATTCTGACTTCTGACTGAGCTCGCGTTGCGATCATCGACTGATCACGCCGCGGGCCACACGTAGGGGCGGCCATGGATTGGGGGCGTGTGCTGCCGGACTCCGGCGCGAACGATCGAAGGCGTTGGCTTGTCGCGCGGTTTATGCGGCGCGCGGCGTTGCCGGCACGCAGTGTCAGATTTGGCTTATCGACGGCGCTGGCGACGATCGCGCTTCTCGCAGCATCGACGGTTTCGACACACGCCCAGACGCGCAACTGGACCGGACGGTTCACCTCCGATTGGTTCTTTAGTGGCAACTGGGATTCTACTTTTCCCAGGCGGACCGACGACGCAATCATCAACACTGTGACGCCGAATGGGACGGTGATCAGCAGCCCGGGCGCCGTGGCTAACAATCTGTCCGTCGGTGCAAACGGGACGGGTACGCTTACGATCCAGAACGGCGGGACATTGACCAATGAGCTCGGGACGATCGGGAATCTTTCCGGCGGGGTGGGCACGGTCATCGTGACCGGCCCGGGCTCCAGCTGGACGAATATTGACCCCCTGGTGGTCGGCGGCCTGGGGACCGGCACTCTCATCATTCAAGACGGCGGCACGGCTCAAGACGGTACTGCGGCGAGCAGCGCCGGAGGCTCGATTGGACAGTCTGCGGGCTCGACGGGCACGGTGACGGTGACCGGCCGGGGCTCCAGCTGGATCAACGGCCCACAGGGCGGGCTCAATATCGGGAGTTTCGGCACCGGCACACTCACGATTGCAAATGGCGGGACGGTCCTCGATATCACCCCCCTCGTCACCAATATCGGCAACGGTGCAGGGGCGCGCGGTACCGTGACCGTGACTGGTGCAGGCTCCTTCTGGAGCGACATTGCGGGGATCAGGATTGGCAATCTGGGCACTGGCGCGCTGACGATTGCGGATGGCGGCGTCGTCGCCGCGCCTTCTGTCGTGATCGCGGCGAATACCGGATCGACTGGCACGCTCAACATCGGCGCGGGCGCGGGCAATCCGGCGGCGGCGCCCGGCACAGTGAGGGCCCCGAGCGTCGCTTTTGGCGTTGGCACCGGTACGGTCAACTTCAATCACACCTCCTCAGACTACGCGTTTGCGTCGGCGATCAGCGGCAATGGCACGGTCAATGTGCTTGCGGGCACGACCACGCTCACCGCTGCCAACAGCTATGGGGGCGCAACGAACGTCACCGGAGGCACGTTGCGGGCCGGTGGGCTGAACGCGCTCAGCCCAAACTCGGCCATGACGGTTGCAAGCGGCGGAACGCTCGATCTCAACGGTTTCAGCCACGTCATTCCGAGCGTCGCCAATGCGGGCCTCGTCAGTATGGGCACGGACACTGCGCCCGGCACACTCCTGACGACGCCGAGCTATACGGGAAGTGGCGGCACGATAGGGCTGAACACTGTCCTCGGAACTGACGGCTCGCCTTCCGATCGCCTCGTTATCAATGGCGGCTCGGCGACCGGCAATTCCCTCATCACCGTCACCAATGCTGGCGGGACCGGCGAATTGACGACAGGCAACGGCATCCAGGTGGTCAGCGCGGTGAATGGCGGAACCACCGACCCCGGTGCTTTCGCGCTCGGCGGCGTCGTCGCGGCTGGCGCCTACGAGTATCTCCTGTTCCAGGGTGGCGTTACGCCCGGCACCGAGAATGACTGGTTCCTGCGAAACCAGTTCCTCCCGACGCCCCCCGGCGTGACGCCCCCGGTCGGACCTGCGCCGCCCGGCGTGACGCCTCCCGGCAGTCCCATCCCTCTCTTCCGCCCCGAAGCGGCGCTTTACACGTTGTTGCCCGGTGTGGCGCGCCAGCTCGGCCTGGCGACGCTCGGGACCTTTCACGAGCGCCAGGGCGATCAGGCCCTGCTCCTCGGCTCGGGTGCGCTTCCGGGCGCCTGGGGCCGCGTCTTCGGTCGCCGTGCCGAAGAGCGTCGCTCAGGCCTGCTCTCGCCCGAGATGAAGGGCAATCTCGGCGGCTTCCAGGCCGGTCAGGATCTCTTCGGCTGGGATTATGATGGCCACCGCGACCGGCTTGGCCTGTTCCTCGGATTCGCCAGCGCCGATCTCGACGCCCGCGGCTTCGCTCTCGCCCAGCAGCGGGCGCTGGTCGGCAAGCTGACGATGGATGCAACCAGCCTCGGCGCCTACTGGACCCATATCGGTCCGTCACGCTGGTATGTCGACGCGGTGCTATTGGCCTCCTGGTTCGATGGCGATCCGCGCTCGACCCGCGGCATCGGGATGAGCGCCGACGGAGCTGGTCTCACCGGCTCGCTCGAGGCCGGCTATCCCATCCAGATCGGTGCCGGGTTGGCGCTCGAGCCGCAGGCGCAACTGATCTGGCAATCGGTCTCGTTCGGAACGGAGCGAGATCGCTTCTCCGCGGTCCGCTTTTCGCCCGACGATGCGCTGACCGGCCGAATCGGCGCGCGGCTCACCGGCGATTGGGCACTGGGCGGGATGACGCTGAAACCCTATCTCCTCGCCAATCTCTGGCGCACGTTTTCGGGCAGCGACACGGCAACCTTCAACGTCACGCCGATTGCAACCGGCTTCGGCTACAGCTCGCTCGAACTGGGCGGCGGCGTCGCGGCCCAGGTGATGCCGAACGTCGGTGTCTACGCGGCGGCGAGCTACACCAGCAATATCGGCGGCGACCATCGCCGCGGCATCAAGGGAAATCTCGGCCTGCGCGTCACCTGGTAGGCGCGGCGCCTGCCGACATTTCATACGCAGGTCATACGATTGGTTCCGAGCCGGGGCGGGACCTCGCGAGTCTGCCAAACCCGGCCGTCCTTACGCTGTCTTCAGTCACTTTACCTGCAAGCGGACCCTGCAGATGTCGGCAATGGGGCCAACCACGGGCACCAGACGCCGATCTTCACATGTCTCCAATGGGTCCGATTCCGGACGGCAGCGGCCCGCCGGCTCATTCTGAGATGGGTTCCGCGAGGACTGAGATGCGGTCGCTTCACCGGTGGGCGGCTTGGTCGCAAGCGTGGCGAGGCACGGCTCGATGCGGGGGAGCGGAGCGTCGACGAGGTAAGCCTGGCGCGGAACTTTACGCCGCGCAATGACGGCGCCTATTAGCGCCTCGGCGCCGGAACGGGATCGCAGAAAACGGTGCGCGCGCGCAGCAGCTTCGCCATCACGTCAGGAGAACGCCGGGCCCGGAGGAATCGTTCCTTGACGGAACCAGAGACCAGCCTCACGATTAAGCCCAAGCAGGATGCGGTGCCTGCGTCGATGAAGACATTGCGATCGACCGGCCTGGGGGCAACCCTGGAGGCTCACCGTGCCCGGCTCCTCCCCTCGCGTTGTCTGGTCCCATCTCTTCGGCCGAGAGGTTCTCTCGGATTCCGGGGAGTGGCGGCACGAATGCGAGGTGGAATACCTGCTCTCCCTGCCCGAGGCGAAGCGTGCCGAAATCCTGGACGGCGTCCCCGGCGCCCCTGACCGCGAAAGCCAAGGCATCAGGGGCATTCGCGGCGCGGCCGCCGTTGCCGCGCTGAAAGTTCAGATCGAGCGGCTTCGCCTCATCAAGACGAAGGGCTGACAGGGGGCCTCGCTGATCCGGCGGGAGCAGCGGGGCCCTTAGGCCGTGACGGCGCCGGATGTGGACGACGCCCCCACGCGATAGCGAACCCATCGCGAAGCGCCGAGTTCCGTGCAGCATCACCAATGTGTCAGGGTTTGTTCGGGATGACCGTCTGGCGTTCGAGAGCGTCAGCCATAGCGGTCTCATCGAACCGTAGTACAGCGAGTTTGGCCAGATCGATCGTTTCGCCCGCCGACCACAATCCGGCGACGATGTAGCCAAGGCGCTCACGCTGGCCGGCGGCCTTCAATACGTCGAACGATCCTCGCGCATCGATCTCGCTCCAAGCCTTCTCGAACACGGCCACAATCAGGGCGAGTTCTTCCGGTGTGGCCACAATGGAACGAAACGGCATCGCATTCTCCCTGCGATGCTCACAGTTTAAAACATTTAAAAAGAACACAAGCGCGGAAAGCTACGGCCCGAGCGGTCGTGCGCAACCGTGGTCATAATGCAACGAATTGAACGCGCGGAGGGCCGGGAACCAGCCGACCTTGGCGTGGTTGAGTCTGCATGGCTCAGTATTTTTTCGACATCGAGATCAACACCGAACTGGTGGCGGATGACGAAGGGATTGACTTGGAAGATCACGCGGCCGCACGCCTTTCAGCACTTTCCAGCCTCGGCGACATCATCGCAGAGCATATCCAGGCCAGTGACAATCTCAGCGTCGAGATGAGAATCCGTTACGCCGATGGAACCCCTATTTTCGCGGCGAAACTGACCCTCGACAGTCAGTGGCTAACGCCAGTTCCCCCCTCACAGCTCCGGAACTCCATCACCCGGCCAAGTGACGAGTGAGAGGGGCGCAACTGCTGGACCACCGGGCCAGTGTTCACGTGAGGTACAGAGCTAAACGCTCGTAGACGCGAGAGATTCCCGCGGCCCCCATGGGATCCGCTTCGTGGGGCAGCCAGCTCCGTCAACGCAGCCTGACTACCCGATAAGGCGGCCACACTCCCGCGCTGCCTCCTCGAACGTCTCCCGAGCATGACCAACAGTCCCGGCACCGTTGAGCACTGCGGTGCAGGCGCGCACAGCGTCTTGCCACTTCGGGCCCGCACCTATCGCTTTCCAGGCAAGCAGGAACTCTGCAGCTCGTTCGACATGGGTGACCGAATAGGTCACTTCAGGCCGGTCGGCTTGAACGACAACGGGTGGGGTGAACCAGTGCATCGGCATGGCACATTCCCGTGCTCCTCACTGCCAGAACGCAAGGGGCGGCCTGCAGTTCCCTGAGGAGCCGGCGGGCAAAGTGCTCAGGGGCAGCGACGCCAGCGCCCTGCCCCGCTCAAGCATCGGCCCGAAAACTGGATTGCGGTTTTCGGGACAGCCGACGCAAAGACAAAGAGTTAGCTCATCAAACCGGACATGCTCTCCGGTCCGACGGTCTACACCCCCGAAAAGATCGTCGCCCCCGTATCGGCTGTTCCCACGGCGGCGCGAAACGACGCGAACAGGTCGCGCCCGACGCCCCAATGCGACGTTTCCAGATCGGCCTCGGCCGGCTTGCGCGCGGCCCATTCCGCGGCCTCGACCAGCACGGTCAGCGTTCCCGCCACCGCGTCCACCCGGATCAGGTCGCCCTCGCGGATCCGCGCGATCGGCCCGCCTTCGACGGCTTCAGGCGTGACATGGATGGCGGCCGGAACCTTGCCGGAGGCGCCCGACAGCCGTCCGTCGGTGACCAGCGCCACCTTGAAACCGCGGTCCTGCAGCACGCCGAGCGGCGGCATCAGCTTGTGCAGCTCGGGCATGCCATTGGCCCGCGGCCCCTGGAAACGCACCACCGCGACGAGGTCGCCCGTGAGCTCGCCGGCCTTGAAGGCGGCCTGCAGCGCCTCCTGGCTGTGGAAGATCCGCGCCGGGGCCTCGATGACATGGCGCTCCCTGGCAATGGCCGAGGTCTTGATCACGGCCCGGCCCAGATCGCCGGTCAGAACCGTGAGCCCGCCGGTCGGCTGGAACGGGGCTTTGGCGCCGCGCAGCACCATCTCGTCCCCGCTGTTTTCGGCGCCGTCGCGCCAGGTCAGCGCACCGTCGGCGCCGAGCGCGGGCTCCTGGACATAGGCGTCGAGCCCGCTGCCCCAGACCGTCTCGACATCGCGATGCAGCAGCCCGGCTCCGAGCAATTCGCGAATGACGAAGCCCATGCCGCCGGCAGCATGAAAATGGTTCACGTCGGCCTTGCCGTTTGGATAGATCCGGGTCAGCAGCGGCGTCGTCTGGGCGAGGTCGGAGAAATCGTCCCAGCTCAGTTGGATGCCCGCGGCAGCCGCCATCGCGACGAGATGCATGGTGTGGTTGGTCGAGCCGCCGGTGGCATGCAGGCCGACCACGCCATTGACGAAGGCGCGTTCGTCCAGCATCCGCCCGACCGGCGTATAGTCGTTGCCGAGCGCGGTGATCGCCATCGCCCGCTCGGTCGCCGCCCGGGTCAGGGCATCGCGCAGTGGCGTGTTGGGATTGACGAAGGAGGCGCCCGGCAGGTGCAGCCCCATGATTTCCATCACCATCTGGTTGGTGTTGGCGGTGCCATAGAAGGTGCAGGTGCCGGGGCTGTGATAGGATTGCGCCTCGGCCTCGAGCAGGGCGTCGCGGCCGACCTTGCCCTCGGCGAAGAGCTGGCGCGCCTTCGACTTGTCGTCATTGGAGAGGCCGGACGTCATCGGGCCGGCCGGAATGAACACCGCCGGCAGGTGGCCGAAGGACAGCGCGCCGATGATCAGGCCAGGGACGATCTTGTCGCAGATGCCGAGGAACACGGCCGCATCGAAGCTCTGGTGCGACAGCGCAACCGCGGTCGACAGCGCAATGACGTCGCGCGAGAACAGCGACAGCTCCATGCCGGCCTCGCCCTGSGTGATGCCGTCGCACATGGCGGGYACGCCGCCGGCGACCTGCGCGACCCCGCCTGCCGCCCGCGCCGTGGCGCGGATCAGCTCGGGAAAGCGCTCATAGGGCTGATGCGCCGAGAGCATGTCGTTATAGGCGGTGACGATGGCGAGATTGGCGCCCGCGCCGGAGCGCAGCATCGCCTTGTCGTGTGGCGCACAGGCGGCAAAGCCATGCGCCTGGTTGGCGCAGCCGAGCCGCTGGCGGCGCGGTCCGGCCTCGGCGGCTGCGGCCAGCCGGTCGAGATAGCGCCGGCGCGTGTCGCGGGAGCGCCGGACAATGCGCTCCGTCACCTCGCCGAGGCGGGCATCGAGGATCGGGTTACTGGCTTGGCCGGTCATCGGGACCTCCTGACTCGGTATGAATGGGCGACGAACACGGCATGGTCAGGGCATTCGCGTTCTCATGCGTCGCCCTCCGCCGGAGCATGTTGCAAAAAGATGGCCATCCCGACGTCGGCGCCATGCCCGAGCTTGATCGCTGCTGCTCGCACTCTCTTCCGTTGGAGATGGCGAGCCGGGCCAAGCCTCAATCAACACCCTGATCGCGCGCAGCGCAAAGACCATCACCGTCTCGCAAGTCACCCCCGCGCAGGGAGCCGCTCCTCGACGCCATGCGGGGAATGCTGCGGATCATTCCCATGATGAGGTGTCGGGGGCTAGGTCGAGGCAGTGCCGGGCGGCTTCCTCGCTCGCAGCATCTTCGGTTGAGACACGCTGGACTGGTCACTCGGTCGCCTCGGCCGAAAAGGGCGGCAGATCGCCTCCAGATGCTGGCGACAGAAACCGCTGGCGCTTGCCGACCGCAAGCGCCCTCCCCGACCGACCCGATCAACGCGCCGGAAGACGCGATCAGCTCCGAACGGGCCAGCTCAGAAGCTGACCCTGATCTGAGCCTGGCCGCCGAGGCGGTTGGTGCGGCCGGAGAGTTCGCCGTCGAGGCGGGCGCCGAGCGTGACGGAGGGGCTGAGCTTGAGGTCGAGCCCGGCGGCGAGCAGCGCGCTGTTGCGCGCGGGCCTGGCCCCCTCGACCGCAAAGCCTGAGCCGGTCAGCCCGGCGATCGAGGCGGAGAGACCGGCATCGCGCTGGAAGTAATGCGCCCAGCTCGCCCGCAGATAGCCGGCGACCGGCAGCCCGTTCAGGCTATTGGCATAATCGAGCTGCAGGCCAAGCTCGCTGCGCGAGGTTGCGGCTCTGGTAGCGGGTCTTGCGCGAGTGTGCGCGCAGCGCCTTCCGGCGCCACGCGAAGCCACGCGAAGCCACGCGAAGCCACGCGTCTCTCAGATCGCCGGTCGAAAAACAGCGAGCAGGATGGGGCTCGCCGCCGAAGACGTGCCGCTGCGATGCGTTAAAGGATCGGCCCGAAAAGTGGATTGCGGTTTTCGGGGCAAAGCCGATGCTAACACAAAAGGTTAGATCATCGGGGCGGATACGATGTCCGGTCCGATGAGCTAGCGAGCGAAAACCCGGTGTGGCATGGCCTGCGCGAGGCCCATGGCGCGCTGCAGATGGTCCTTCACATGCACTTCGGCCAGTGCGGCGTCGCCGGCGAGGATGGCGCGCGCGATGGCGCGATGCTCGGCCAGCGAAGCGGCGATGTTCTCGGCCTTCAGTGTTCCCGCCAGCTGATACATCAGGACAGGGAGCCGAAGCTGCCGCGTCAGCTTGAGCAATTGCTCGTTGCCGCTCGCCGCGACGACCGCATCGTGAAACTGATGGTTTTCGTCGATATATTCAGCGCCCGGAGGGCGCGGGTGCTCGTCCCAGATCGCCTCGATCTCCCGCTCGAACCGCGCTTTCGTCACCGGATCGGCCATCGCTTCCGCAGCCAGCCGGGCAGCGAGGGTCTCCAGGCCGAGCCTGATCTGGAACAGCTCCTTCATCTCGCGCAGGGTCAGGCGGCGCACGAGGGCGCCGCGATGCGGCACGATCTCAAGAATGCCCTCCGCGGAGAGGCGTCGAAAGGCCTCGCGTAGCGGCCCCCTGCTGACCCGCAGATCGCGCGTCAGGTCGGCTTCGATCAGGCGTTGGCCCGGCGCATAGCGCCCCTGGAGCACACCGGCGCGCAAATGATCAAGGACGTATTCGACGGTTCCGCCGCGCGCCGGGCCTTCGGCGTTCTCGGGCTCCGGCAGAGCGCTGGCGAGGTGGGTGTCGAGTGTCGTCATGACGATCTGCCTATCAGCAGGAAACCCGGTTGACAACGTTTCGACCTGCAATATTGTCCTACAAACTTAAAAGACAAAACAAGCCGAAAGCGGCGAAGAGGAAACGCCTGTCCCCCATCCGGGACTGATCGCACGGCTCTCGCCGCTGCGCGGCTTTCGCTTCGCCTCGTGCTGGCTGCGGCAGGAGGAGCGACATGTTGATTGGCAAGGCCGGCCCGGCCATCACGGGCATCTGTACGTCCACTCCGGACCGGATCGAGATCCGGGGCAGGGACTTCGCCAGCGAGATCATGGGCCATTATGGCTTCACCGATTTCTTCTTCTTCCTGGTGACCGGCGAAAAGCCGTCGGAGCAGCAGCGCTATTTCCTCGATCTTCTCCTCGTCGCGATCGCCGAGCATGGGCTGACACCGACGGCGCAGGCCGCCCGCATGACGCTGGCCGCAGCGCCCGACAGCCTGCAATGCGCCGTTGCCGCCGGAATTCTCGGCTGCGGCACGGTGGTTCTGGGCACGGCCGAGCTGTGCGCCAAGGTGCTCGCCGAAGCCGCTGCCCGGGTCGATGCCGGTGAGGATCCCGATGCCGTCGTCAACGACATCGCCGCCAGGACACGGCGCGAGGGCGGCAAGATGCCGGGCTTCGGCCACCCGATCCATCATCCCGTCGATCCGCGAACCGAGCGGATCTTCGCCCTGGTCGAGGAACGCGGCATTGCCGGTCGCCATCTCGACCTCCTGAAGCGGATGCGCAGCGCTGTCGCGACGGCATGGGGCCGCCAGATGCCGCTCAACGTCTCCGGTCCGATCGCTGCCGTGCTGATGGACCTCGATTTCCCGCACACGATGATCAAGGCCGTGCCGATCCTGGCCCGCACCGCGGGACTTCTCGGGCATCTCGCCGAGGAACAAAAGCGCCCGATCGGCTTCATTCTCGCGCACCACGCCGAGGAAGCGATCGCCTACGACCCCACGATGTAAGCGAAGGACCGGGACATGCTCCAAGAGCCCGATATCGAGACACTTCCCTGGCCCGAGCAGCGCGCGCTTGACGACCGCCTCTATCGCGAACAGGTCGGCTATCTCTTCGAACACTCGCGTTTCTTTCGCGACAAGCTGCAGGCGAACGGCTTCGCGACGCCGGAATCGGTCGGCGGGCTCGACGACATCGAAGCCCTGCCCCTGACCGAGAAGGATGAATTGCGGCAGAGCCGCAGCGAGGCCCATCCGATCGGGACGCATCTCGCAGCGCCCCTGGAGGAGGTGGTGCGCATCTTCTCCACCAGCGGCACGACCGGGATTCCAAGCTATATTCCGCTGACCGCAGGCGACCTGGAAAACTGGGTCCGAACCTCCGCCCGCAGCTACGGCGCCAGCGGCCTGAGCAAGGGCGAGCGCGTCATCTCGACCTATAATGCCGGGCCGTTCGTCGCCGGCGCCGCACTCGATTCCTTCCCCCGCCTCGGCCTCTGCCACATCCCGGTCGGGACCGGGAATACCGAGCGGCTGCTCGCCGCCGTGAAACTACTCAAGCCGCAGATCCTCGCCTGCACCCCGTCCTATGCGCTGCATCTCGCCGAGATCGGCGAGGCGCGCGGGCTCGACCTGCCCAATAGCAGCATCAGGCGGATCATGGTGGCCGGCGAACCCGGCGGCGGCGAGCCGGCCATGCGCGAGAAGCTCGAACAGGCCTGGAATGCCAAGGTCACCGAGGCGATGGGGATCGGCGATATTTCCGTCTCGCTCTGGGGCGAGTGCGAGCAGCAGCAGGGCATGCATTTTTCCGGCCGCGGCTTCGTGCATTTCGAGCTGATCGATCCCGAGACCGGCAAGCAGGTTCCGCAGACCGACGGCGCGACCGGCGAACTCGTCTACACCCATCTCAGGCATCGCGGCGCGCCGCTGCTGCGCTTTCGCAGCCGCGACCATGTCGTCCTGCGCACGGGGGCCTGTTCCTGCGGCCGCACGTCGCCGCGGGTGCGCTGCATTGGCCGGACCGACGACATGCTGATCGTCCGCGGCGTGAACGTGTTTCCCTCGGCGATCCGCGAGGTCGTCAACCGGTTCGCGCCCGCCGTCACCGGCGTGGTCTCGGTCCGCCCCTCCGCGAAGGGCGTCAAGCAGGCACCGCCGCTCAAGGTCGTCGTCGAGCTTGCCGAAGGCGAGACCGCCTCGGATGGTCTGCGCGAGAAGATCGAGAGCGATATCCGCGCCACGCTGGTGGTGACCACCACCGTGCACCTCGCCCCGGCCGGCACGCTGCCGCGCAGCGAGTACAAGTCGCGACTGCTCGATTTCTCCGAAGCGTCGACGGAGACGGTCGATGACTGAGGCGCTCTGCGTGGAGGACAGGCGGACATGACCGCGTCGATCGTCCAGGCGGTTCTGCTGTCGCTCTGCGTGGCCGGCCTCTACGCGGCCGTGGCGGCCGGGCTCACGCTCACGGTCGGCGTGACGCGCATCATCAATTTCGCGCATGGCGAATTCGTCATGCTCGGCGCCTTCCTGACCTATTGGCTCTATACCGGCTACGGCCTGTCGCCCTGGCTGGGCATGCTGGCCTCGGGCGTCGCGCTCGGCCTGTTCTCCATCCTGGTCTATCGCGGCTTCCTGGCCCGCGTGCTGAAGCAGGACGAGCACAATCAGCTTCTGGCGACGCTCGGCCTGTCCATCCTGATCCTCAATATCGCGATCATTCTGTGGTCGCCGGATGCGCGGGTGATGCAGGCGCCGGCGCTGTTGCCCTCGCTCCAGTTCGCAGGCGTGACCATTCCCGGCAACAATATCGTCGTCGCGCTGGTCGGCCTGCTGCTCTTCCTGGTCATGCTCGGCATCAAGAACCACACCCGCTACGGCACGCAGATGCGCTTCGCCAGCGACGACCCCGTGCTCGCCATGCATGCTGGCATCAATGTCGACCGCGTCTTCGAGCTGTCATTCGCGATCGGCGGTGCGGCCGCCGGCATCTCCGGCGGGCTCGTCGCGCTCGTGCTTTACGTTCAGCCGACGGTCGGCGTCGACCTCGTCATCCGCGCCTTCGCGATCATCGCGCTCGGCGGCCTCGGCAATATCCCCGGCGCGCTGATCGGGGCGGCCATCCTCGCCCTGATCGAAGGCCTGATCAGCACCTTCGTATCGGGAGGCGGCAGTTGGGGCTTCGGCGTCTCCTTCCTGGTTCTGCTGCTCGTCCTCCTGGTGCGCCCGAGCGGCCTGTTCGGCAAGCAGGTGCAGGCATGAGTTCCGGTCTTCCCGCACGGCTCGCCCTCTATGCGGCGATTGCGGCGCCACTCCTGCTGATCGCGGCCGCGGATCGGCCCTTTCTGGTTCAGGTCGCGATCGGCACGGCGATCTCGGCCATCCTCGCATTGGCCTGGGATATCCTGTCCCGCACCGGCCAGGTCTCGCTCGGCCACGCCGCCTTCTTCGGCATCGGTGGCTATGGCTCGGCCTTGCTGACGCCCGTGCTCGGCCCCGTGCTCGGCTGGACCGTTGGCATCCTGCTCTGCGGCGTGGTCGCCTTGCTGCTGGGCGCAGTGACGTTGCGCCTGCGGCGGCTCTATTTCACCATCGCGACCCTGTCCTTCAGCCTGTCGATCCATGTCGTGATCTTGGTCACGCCGGGGCTGACGGGCGGCTCGACCGGCATCATGCCGCCGGTCATCGCGGGTGGATCGCCGCCGCTGCAGCTCCTGTTCATCACCGGCTGCCTGGTCGCGGCCGCCATCGTCAGCGACATTTTCCTCGGCAGGCGCTTTCGTCCGGCCTTCTTCATGATCAGGAACAATCCCGATCTCGCGGCTGCCTCGGGTGTGCCTGTCACGCGGCTGAAAATCCTGGCCTTCGTCGTCTCCGGGATGGTCGCGGGCCTCGCCGGTGCCTGCTATTGCGGCCTCTACGGATACGTCATTCCCGACGATGTCTTCACCACCAACTGGAACGTCCTGCCGCTCGCCGTGACCATCCTCGGCGGCATGGACACGACGCTCGGCCCGCTGGTCGGCGCCGTGGTGCTGCGTCTGCTCGAAGAGGTCGCGCGTCATGTCGTCGGCGGCGTCGGCTATCAGGTCGTCTATGGCGCCGTCATCATCCTGTTCATCGTCGGCATGCCGGAGGGGCTGGTGGGCTTCGTCCGGCACCGGCTGCGGCGGCGTCGGCCCAGGTCAGGGCAGGCGCAGACCAAGCCGAGGCTCGCATCATGACAGCGATCAGCGTCGAGACATGCACCGTCGCCTTTGGCGGCCTCAAGGCGATCGACGAGGTGACGCTGGACGTGCCCGGCCAGGCGATCACGGCGCTGATCGGGCCGAACGGGTCGGGCAAGAGCACTTTCGTCAACATGGTCTCCGGGCAGATCCCGCCGCGCACAGGCAAGATCAGCCTCGGCGGCGAGCCGATCAACGGGCTGCGTCCCGACCTGATCGTCCATCGCGGCTTGGCGCGGACCTATCAGGTTCCGCGCGTACCGAAGGAACTGACCATCGAGGAGGTGATCTCGGTCCCGCTGACCTATGCGCGTTCCGGCCGCGCCCTGCCCGGCGGCGCGCGCAGCGCCGGCGATCTCGCCCGCTATTGCGGCCTGCGTCCCGCGGTCGGCACGCGCTGCGGCCAGCTCTCGGTCTCGGATCTGCGAAGGCTGGAGATCGCCCGTGCCCTCGCCTGCCGCCCCACGGTTCTCCTGCTCGACGAGGCCATGGCCGGGCTGAGCCTGGAGGATACCGACCAGGTGATCGGCCTGGTTCGCGAGATCCATGCCTCTGGCGTCACGGTCGTGGTGATCGAGCACGTCATGCGCATCATCGCGCGTCTGTGCGGCCATGCCATCGTCCTCAATCAGGGCCGGCTGCTCGCACAGGGCAAGCCCCAGGACGTGCTGCAGGATGCCAGTGTCCGGGAAGCCTATCTGGGCAAGGGGTTCTCGCTGTGAACCGGTTCGAAGTCTCCATCGAGAAGGCGGGTTACGGCGAGCTCGTCGTCCTGCCCGGCCTGTCGCTCGCGGTCTCGGGCGGCGAGCTCCTGGTCCTGCTCGGTCCCAACGGGGCCGGCAAGACGACCGCGCTGCGCGCGCTCATCGGCACGGTCGAGACGGGGCGGCGCAGCCTCAGGCTTGACGGCCTGGATCTGTCCGGGCTGTCGCCCTGGCAACTCGCGCGCGCCCGCGTCGCCTTCGTTCCCGACGGCGCACGCTGCTTCGCCAATGCCACGGTCGAGGAAAACCTGCGCGGCGCCTTCGAGGCCCTCTCGCCGCGAGCGGCCGCTGGCGAGCGCGAGCGTCTCTTCGAGACCATCTTCGCGCTCTTTCCCATCCTGCGCGAGCGCGCCGGGCAACTCGCCGGTTCGATGAGCGGCGGGCAGCGCCAGATGCTGGCGATCGGGCGCGCGCTGATGATCGAGCCCCGCGTGCTGGTGCTGGACGAGCCCTCGGCCGGGCTGGCGCCCAAGCTGGTCGAGGAATTGTTCGAGGCGCTCGGGCGCGTCAAGGCGGCGAGTGGCTGCGCCATCGTGATGGCGGAGCAGAACTTCGCCGCCGCCATGAGCGTCGCAGATACGTGCCTCGTGCTCGACGAGGGGCAGGTCGCCCTGACCGGGACGATGCAGGACATGGCCGGCAACGAGAAACTCAGGATCGCCTATCTCGGATTTTAGCCTGAGAACCCAAGCGAAGACCTGCCGTCTGCGAGCAGGCGAATTCAGGGAGGAAAGCACGATGTGGACCAAGTTGAGAGGCCTCGTGGCGGGCGCCATGCTCGCAGGGACGGCAATCGCCGCGCCCGCATTCGCACAACAGGCGCCGATCAAGATCGGCGTGCCGCTGCCGCTGACCGGTGCGCTCGCCGGTGGCGGCACCCAGATCCTCTGGGGCATTCAATACGCCGCCGACGAGATCAACGAGGCGGGCGGGTTGTTCGGCCGCAAGATCGAGCTCGTCATTGAGGATACCAAGGGCGAGCCCAATACCTCGGCCAGCATCGCGGCGAAGCTCGCGACGCAGGACAAGGTCGACGCCTTCGTCGGCGGCTTCGGCAGCACCTCGGATTTTGCGCTGCTCAGCGCCGTGCAGCGCTACGAGCCGATCTTCATCCATCCAGGCTCGTCCTCCGTCCGGCTGGAGGAGACCTTCGGCAAGAACGATTGGTACCACCACGTCTACATCTGGGACTATCATCGCCAGAAGGCTGCGGTGAACTTCTTCAAGAGCATTCCGGGCGTAAAGACGCTGGCCATCGCCTATGAGGACAAGCTCTACGGCACCGACGGCGCCAAGTTCACCCAGCAATATGCCAAGGAAGCCGGCCTGGAGGTGGTGATGAACGAGCCCTTCCGTGCTGGGACGCCGGATTTCTCGCCGATCCTCAACCGGGCCAAGGGCCTCAACCCGGACATCCTCTTCCTGATCGGCTATTCCGGGGACAATCTCCAGATCGCCCGGCAGGCCTTGCAGCTCGGCATCAAGCCGAAGCTGCTCGTCACTCAGGGCGCCGGTGAGAAGCGCTCCGATTTCGGCCCAGCCGGCGACAATGTCGTCGTCGTCGATCTCTGGTCGGCCAAGCAGACGACGCCGGGCCTGGCAGAATGGGTCAAGAAAGCCGAGGCGAAGCGTGGCGGCGAAGTCGTGTCGAGCGCGGTGCAGGGCTACGTCGCCATGCAGACCTTGCGCGATGCAGCCAAGGCGGCCGGCTCCTGGGACCGGGCCAAGATCCTGGCCAATCTCGGCTCCACGACCTTCGACACGCCCTATGGCAAAGTCGCCTACACGGCCTCGGAGATGGGGGGCAAGCACCAGCTCATCACCGACGCGAGCATGATCGCCGTGCAGTACAAGCCCGACGGGGGCCAAGAGGTCGTCTGGCCGGCCGAGAAGGCCGCGGCCAAGATCACCTACCCCGCGCAATAGAACCCGGCCCAAGAGAGCCGGGCGCAAAGAGAGCCCGGCCAATGCCATCGTCCCGGCCGCCGTCGCAGGCGGCCGGCCCCGCGTCAGCAGGAATCACCCATGCCCGAGACATTTTCCGAACGCCTGAGCCGGCCCGGGCTGATCGTCGCGCCGGGCGTCTATGACCTGGTTTCGGCCAAGCTCGCCGACCAGGCCGAATTCGACGCGCTCTACATGACAGGCTTCGGCGTCGTCGCCTCCCATCTCGGCTATCCCGATGCCGGTCTGGCGACCTATACCGACATGGTCGGGCGCGTCCGCCAGATCGCCGAAGGCACCGCGACGCCGCTCATAGCCGATGGCGACACCGGCTATGGCGGCCTGCTCAATGTCGACCATACCGTTCGCGGCTACGAGGCGAGCGGCGCCCAGGCGATCCAGCTCGAAGACCAGGAATTCCCCAAGAAATGCGGCCATACTCCGAGCCGCCGGGTGATTCCGCTCAAGGATGCCGTCCGCAAGATCAAGGTCGCGGCCGATGCGCGCTCGTCGCCCGCGTTCAAGATCATCGCCCGGACCGATGCCCGCACGGCGCTCGGCCTGGACGAGGCACTGCGCCGAGGAGAGGCCTTCCTGAAGGCCGGCGCCGATATCCTGTTCATCGAATCGCCCGAAAGCGTCGAGGAAATGGAGCGGATCGGCCGGACCTTCGACGCCCCGCTGGTGGCGAACATGGTCGAGGGTGGCCGCACGCCGATCCTGAGCCGCGCGGAGTTGGAGGGGCTCGGATACAGGATCGCGATCTACCCGGTTGCCGGACTGCTCGCCGCCGCGAGCACGCTGCAGGCGGTTTTCGCGCATCTCAAGTCGACCGGCTCGACGCGAAATTGGGATGGCCAGCTCTACCCGTTCACTGAATTCGTCCACATGATCGGCTTCGAGCGCGTCTGGGCGTTCGAACGAGCGCACGCAGAAGACGGGGAGAGCTGACGTCAGAGATCGAAGCCACCGATCGCTCGCCATCTTTGCGTGCCGGATACGCCAGAACCTGACCTTGGCTCAGCGATGTCAGCTATGGGCCCCGTGCCCTCGCGGAAGGTTCTCTCCTGCCCCCTCGTCCGCGACGCGTCCCGGCGCTCGATCTGGACGGAGAGGCTGAAGTCGAGCGCGCCGGAGCAGCGGCCACTCAGGGTGATCCTCGTTTCCCCCTGGTCGTGGCTGAAGCTGCAGGTGAGGGATTGGCTGAACCCGGGGCGTTGATCCTGCGCCCAGGCTGGCGATGTCGCGGCCAGGACCAGGGCCACCGCAAACGCCTTGTCGGTCAGGGTGTGTCGCATCGGTTGTCCTCCCGTCGGACAAACGTGGGAGAGCGCCTCATGATCAGGTCGGCGTGACGGATTGTGGGGCTCGGCATCCGCGGGATGACCGCGATCCCCCACCGGACGAGCCGGCGCCTCATCTCGCCTGCACGCGACGGGCCAAACTTAGCACAGCGCTCGCCCGCCGTGCCACACATCCCTCTGCCCGGAGCGACTGAGCGCATCATCGATCGATGCGAGGGTCACGCACGCGCTATCGCAACCCGGCGATGCCTTTCGCGTCATTGTCGACGAATAATATGCAAGGCACTATCAACGCGCACTGCACCGGGACGACGGGCCAGGATTTATGGCCCAGCCGTGCCCGCGCGCGCCGGAACAGCGTTCCGGGAACCGAACGAACCAAGGGGATGACGACCGATGACGATTGGGGTGGGAGGCTCGAGCTTCGAAGCGGAACTCGCCAGGCTGAATTCGATGACGTCCGGCGTCGAGCCGGTCGCGGTCGCTGAGTTCAAGGCCCGCATCGAAAGGGCGCAGGCGCTCCTGCGCGAACAGGGGCTGCAGGCGCTCTATCTCGATACCTCGGCCAACCTGCACTATTTCACCGGCATCCAGCTCAAGCTCACCGAGCGCCTGCATGGCGCGATCATCCCGGCAGAGGGCGAAATCGTCTATCTCAGCCCGGCCTTCGAGGAGCCGAAGACGCGCGAATACATGCAGTTCGGCGAGGATGTGCGCTGCTGGGAAGAGCATGAGGACCCGACCGCGCTCGTCGTCGAGACGATCCGCAGCCTCGGCTATGAGAGCGGCACCGTCGCACTCGACCCCCATACCCCCTTCTTCATCGCCGACGGATTGCGCAAGGCCGGCAACCGCTACAGCTTCGCCAGCGGCGGTCCGATCGCCGCTTCCTGCCGCCAGGTGAAATCGGCAGCCGAGATCGCCCTGATCCAGCGTGCCATGGACATCACCATGGAGGTTCACCGGGCTGCGGCGCGGGTGCTGCGCGTCGGCCTGACGACGACGGAGCTGGTCGAATTCCTCGACCGCGCCCATCGCAAGCTCGGGCTGAGCTCGACCTTCGGCGCCGCGCAGTTCGGCGAAGCCACCGCCTATCCGCACGGCGTCCCCTACCCGCAGACGCTGGCCGACGGCGACATGGTGCTCATCGACACGGGGACCAGGCTCGGCGGCTATCACTCCGACATCACCCGCACCTATGTCTTCGGTGAGCCGACAGAGCGTCAGCGCGAGATCTGGAACCTGGAGAAGCGCGCACAGCTCGCCGGGTTCGGGGCGGCCGTGCTCGGCGCGCCCTGCGAGGCCGTCGACCAGGCTGCGCGCGGCGTGATCGAGGCCGCAGGCTTCGGCCCCGGCTACAAGGTGCCGGGCCTGCCCCATCGCACCGGACACGGCCTCGGCCTCGAGATCCACGAGGAGCCTTTCATGGTCAAGGGCAGCCGGACGCCGCTGGCGGCGGGGATGTGCTTCTCGGTCGAGCCGATGATGTGCATCTACGGCGAATTCGGCGTTCGCCTCGAGGACATCGCCTATATGGCGGAAGGCGGTGCGCGCTGGTTCACGCAGCCGGCCCATAGCGTCGACGATCCCTTGGGCTACGAAGCCTGAGCCTCTAGCGGCAAGGCAAGTCGCAGCAAGGGACGCGCCTGCGCTCCTGCGACCCAGGGTTCAGCCTGGGTTGCAGAGGCAGAAGAAGAAGAGCCTGCCCACCGGGCGGGCGAATGTCGATAAATCCTGGCGAGCGGGACCCAGGCCCTCGACACCAGCCGAAGCATCGGCCCGCCTGCGAATATGTGGGCCGCTCAGGGCAGCGCGGCGATTGCGGCGGTCACCTCGCCGCCGCCGCGGCGCAAGGTGTTGAAGATCGGGCATTGATTGAGAAGGTGCCCGAGCAGTTTTGGCGCTTCAGCCGCAGACACCCCCGTGACCGAAATGGCGACATGGATCGCCGAGAAGCGCGTCTCGTCCTGCTCGTCGCGCGTCGCATCCACCGCTGCGGAGATCGCCTGGAAGGCGATGCCATGCTCCAGCGCATCACTTTCGGCACTGGCGAGAGCGCAGGACCCCAAGGCCGCGACCAAAAGCTCGATCGGCCCCGGCGCGATCGAAGGGATCTGCCGGACCATGGCTGAATCGGACAGCAGCACCTTGCCGTGCCCCTCGATCACATAGCGACCGGGCGCCCCGGAGGTGGAGGCCGTGACGCTGTATCGTCCGCTCATCGCTTGGTGTCCTGCTGTTCGACTGGGCTGGACGGGCACACTAGCCGCCCAAGCTTTGATGCATAAGAGTTTGCGACGTCGAATTTTGAAAAAAGAAATAACTTTCAGAACGGCAGCTACCTAGGGATTTAATTTCTGAACACGACCGCATAATCGCCAATTCAATTTCGTTGACGTTCGATCATTCCGCTCGATATCATTCAACATGATCGCGATCGACCTCCTATATAAGCAAGTCTATCTCTATTACGTTCGATCACTAGCTAGAACTATTCTATTACCTGACCACAAATCTATCGCGACGCCGCGTCGCGACAGATACCCCCTTCCCCACCACCGCCCTCCTGCCGACGTCTCGGAACTCTTCCGAGCGCGTCCGCATGGCCAGATATCGGCCGCCCCAGGCTCCAAGAACGGTTCCATGATGAAGAAGCGCTTTTCCCTTTCGCTCGCCGCCCTGGCTTTCGGCACGGCTCTCTCGCTAGCCGCCCCGGGCTTCGCGCAAACCCTGACGATCGGCGTTCGCGCCGGCCCGGAATCGGTCGATCCGCATTTCACCTCGACGGGGACGCATGCCGAGACCTTGAAGCATGTCTTCGACACCTTGGTCTGGGCGGGCGACGAGCTCCAGCTCGAGCCCCGGCTTGCGCTGAGCTGGAAACCGGTTGGGGAAACCGCCTGGGAATTCAAGCTGCGCCAGGGCGTCGTCTTCCATGACGGCAGCGCCTTCACGGCCGAGGACGTCAAGTTCTCGATCGAGCGCTCGCGCCAGATCAAGGGACCGAGCCCCGTCTCCGTCTATGTCCGCCGCGTCAAGGACGTGACGATCATCGATCCCTATACGCTGCGGGTCGAGACCGACGGCCCGGCGCCGACGCTGCCCAACGACTTCGTGCGCCTCTTCATCGTTTCGTCCAAGGCCGCCAAGGAGCTGCTGACGGCGGAGGCGGCGAATCCCGCCTTCAACTCCGGCAAGGCCGCGATCGGGACCGGGCCCTACAAATTCGTCTCGTGGACGCCGCGCTCCGAGCTGGTCCTGGAGCGGTTTGACGGTTTCTGGGGCGAGAAGGAGCCCTGGCAGCGCGTGGTGCGCAAGGAGATTCCAAACGATGCCTCGCGGGTCGCGCAACTCAAGGCGGGCCAGGTCGACCTGATCGCCCGTGCGCCCCTCTCGGACGTGACCTCGCTTGGCCGCGATCCCAAGCTCGCCGTGACAAAGACGGACACGATCTATCTGTTCAATGTCGACTTCGATTTCCGCGAGAAGAGCCCTCAGGTCTTCGCCAGGGATGGCTCGCCCTTGCCGAAGAACCCCTTCCTCGATCCGCGCGTCCGGGAAGCCTTCGATCTCGCGATCGATCGCCAGGCCCTGGCCGAGATCGCCATGGAAGGTTTTGGCAAACCCGTCGGCCAGCTCGTGACACCCAATATCTTCGGGTTCAATCGCGATCTGCCGATCACCAGGCCCGATGCCGCACGCGCAAGGCAGCTGCTCGGAGAGGCCGGGTTTCCCAACGGCTTCAGGGTGACGCTGAGCTTCACCACCGACCGTCTGCCGGGTGACAAGGAGGTCGGCGCTGCCGTCGTCCAGATGCTCGCCAGGGTCGGCATCGATGCCGTCTCCAATGGGCAGCCGACGACGATCCTGTTCCCGGCACGGCAGCGCGGCGAGTATTCGCTGACCCTCTACGGCTGGAGCACCTCCACGGGGGAAGCGCATTACACGCTGGCGGCCCTGACCCACACCGCCGATATCGCGCGCGGACTGGGCGGCTACAATGTCACCGGATACAGCAATGCCGAACTGGACAGGCTGATCGACGCCGCCGGGGTCGAACTCGACGAGGCGAAGCGGCGCAACCTGCTCGAGCAGGCCGGAGCGCTGATCGGCAAGGACCGGCCGCGCCTGCCGCTGGTGCTGATCGGCACGGCATGGGCCTCGCAGAAGGCCAAGGTGACGATCATGCCGCGCGTCGACGAAGACACGCTGGCGATGAATATCCGCCCGAGCAGGACGAACTGATGCGCTGACGTCGGCGACGGCCATTCGACACCCGGGCGGCCGGCCCTGCAACGGGCCGCCCGGGCTCTTACGTCGACGCAGCGTCGACCTGTGGCGACGGCTCCGCGCCTCTTTTGAGCTCTCCCGCGTCGCGTGGACGCCTGGGTCTCAAGCGCTGAGGCCGCTCCACTGGGGACTTCCAGTCATCAGCCGGGACTTCTAGTCATCACGGTTGTCGGAGCATGTGTAGCCGACAAAGCACGATCTCGAATTCTGGGTCCTGACCCAGGCGGGCGTGAGATACATGTCCTCCGCACAGAACGCGGAATCCTTGACGTAGCGATTGAAGATGTTGGGGCCCGAGTTGAGAATGGCGGAGCCCTTCGACTGGACCAGGGCTTTGGCCTCGGCACACTGCATTGTCCGTAGGTTTGGGCCCTCCTGCGCAAGTGCCATCGTGGCAAGAAGCGTTGTGCCCAGCGCAAGGGTGAGGGTCTTGGCGCAGCGGCTGGCAGTGACAAGTGGCTTCATGGCTGTTTGCTCCCTATCGCGTCGTGAGAAACGTCGTAGTCGCCTCCTGTGGGCGGACGCCTGCATTGACGGGGCAATGCCGGCGCCGAAGCGTCGTTATCCGGTGCATCTTCGCGCACCACGCCGGCAGCAGGCTCGCATGACCTGCGGTGGCACCCTTACGTTGACACCCG
This sequence comes from Allobosea sp. P4_E12, assembly GCF_056401655.1. NCBI lineage: Bacteria > Pseudomonadati > Pseudomonadota > Alphaproteobacteria > Hyphomicrobiales > Alloboseaceae > Allobosea > Allobosea sp. P4_E12. Next base: position 24,318 of record NZ_JBFUIY010000038.1, read on the forward strand.
TTTCGGGTGTCGGGCTACTCACGCATCGGTGAGGTTCGCAATCCCCGCGTGTTATCTCCGATCGCGCAAACTGCGTGAGGGTGACGGCGCGCCTGCAACTCGCGCTGATCGGCGCCGCATCGGCCTCTCAGAAGGCCAAGGTGACGATCCGGCCGCGCGTCGACGATGGCGGAGAAAGCTATCCTCGACGGCACCTGGAAGCCTCCGATTATCGCGAAAGTGAAGTGAACGGAAAAACCGGCCAGTCACCGCAAGCTTGAGTTCAGAAAGTAATCATCTGGCCGATTGCGATCCGTGCGATGGCAGGCTGAAGTTACCTTCAGTTTCTCATGTCCGCCTTTGGCTCCCAGCCAAATCTCAGCTTTCCATCCATATGTGCCATTGGAGCAGGGAGGTGGCTCTCCGGGAAGCGGACGCCGAACTCACTTGCGGCCAGAGGTGCCTTCCTATGCTCCGAAAGTCGACGGCCGCGAACGGCGGGCGGTTCGGTCGATGGCGTGCGCCACGGTACTGAAGAGCTGCGCGGGCAGATCGTGTCCCATCCCATCGATCAGCATCATCTCCGCATCCGGGATTGACGCCGCGGTATCCTGACCGCAGCCGGGGCGAACGAGAGGATCGTTCGTCCCGTGAATGACGAGGGCCGGCGCCTTGATCGTAGCCAGTTGTGACCGGCGGTCACCGGCCAGCGCAATTGCCGCAAATTGGCGCCCGAACCCGCCTGGTACACGACCTCGCCGAACCTCCTCCCCGAGGAGAGCACGGCAAGCCTCTTCGTCGAACGAATAAGCGGTGCCAGCGACGCGCCGGGCGAAGGCGACGCCGTGATCAAGGAAGCCCGCCTCGTCCAAGACTGGATCGGGTGCGGGCCGCATCATCATCGTCATGGCGTCCGGTTCTGCCGACGGCAGGGCCGGGTTTCCCGTCGCCGACATGATCGAGGTGAGCGACAGAACACGGGACGGGTACTCGCTCGCCATCATCTGAGCGATCATCCCGCCCATCGAGCGCCCAACAACATGGGCCTGCGGGATGGAGAGGGCATCAAGCAGGCCGATTGCATCCGCGGCCATGTCGGCAAGTGTGTAGGTCACAGGTGGCCGCTGTCCCGCCATGAGGAGAGACACCAACGTTCCGACATCTACGGTTCCATGCTGGGCGAAGGAGGTTGAACGCCCGGCATCCCGATTGTCGAACCGGATGACGCGATAACCCAGCGCGGCCAGTTCCCCGCAAAAGGGATCAGCCCAGCGGATCATCTGCGTCCCCAGTCCGGAGATGAGCAGGATGGCCTCCGCCGCTTCCTCACCGAAGCTGTCATAGGCCAGGGTGATGCCGTTACTGTTCAGGTTCTTCATCATCGTCCGCTTCCAGCCGTCAAATCCGGGTAGCCTGTAGTTTGTCTGCCCAGTGCGTGAGGCGCTCTTGCAGCAGGCGAGCGCGAACATAGTCGCTCTCTTCTTCCTCAAGACGCTCGATGATCTCGAAGGTGAATGCCTCCGTCCCTTCGGCGCGCCACGCGTCCTGGAGGGAACGATGCGTGTTATTTCCGAGCTGCAGGGTGAACCAAAGCCGGTTCTGGATCGTGGACAAGTCAGGAGCTTGTCCCACCCAGACCGCACCGGTGGGTATGCAGCGAACGGCGTAGATGCCGGTCGCGATCTCTCGTTTCCGATAGGCCGCTACGGCTGCCTTCCGATCTTCGCGTTTCATGACGTGAGCGCCTCCTGACGGCGGCGACAGCTAGCCGAAGCAGTTTGAGAAAGCAATATTGCCCGGGTAATATTGACGCACGCCTTTTTGGCCGGGTAATAACTCGCGGTGGAGGATCCTATGTCCGATTACCTGTCCAAGTTGTGCACCGCTTTCGTCGGCACGGAGCAGCTAGCGGCTGGATCTCTGATTGACGTGGCCTTGGCGATCAAGGCCGCTGAAGGCGACCGCGCTGACGCGTCCATTCTCGTCTTCGACGATGCTACGGGCTCCGTCGTGGATCTCGACCTGCGAGGCACGACCGCCGAAGTCGTGGTCCGTCTCAGCGAGCGGGGGAAGCGAGAGACAGCGGCGGCCAGGACGCAAACGGCTTCGGACACCGATGCAGAGCCTCGCGGGCGTGGGCGGCCGAAACTAGGCGTCGTCGCCCGAGAGGTCACACTGCTTCCCCGACACTGGGAATGGCTCTCCGCGCAGCCCGGCGGGACGTCACAGGTTTTACGGCGCCTCGTAGACGAGGCTCGCCGATCCGATGGTGGCCAGACCCAAGCCAAGGCCGCGCGCGAAGCCGCCTACCGCTTTCTCAACGCATTGGCCGGTGACCTTCCTGGCTTCGAGGATGCTATCCGGTCCTTGTTCGCGGGCGAGGATCGGGACTTTGCCGACCGCATGAACGCTTGGCCGCCGGACGTAAGACGCCATGCTTTGAAGCTGGCGACTGGATCATGTCCGCTTCGCGCCCCTCAGGAAGCGGATCCAACAATCCGCTAACCACCCTCCTGCGACCTTCGGACGTCAGCTAATCCGCATAGTCCCTGGCGTCCTTCCGCGAGTCGGAAGGACGATCGTGATCCGGCAGCCGCCCCCGGGGGCAACCGCCCTTTCCGGGGATCACGCGGCCCACTACGGCGGAACTCTCTGTCTAAAATAAAATACTAAAAATCTTATTGCGATATTCATGTGCGCGAATAAGCTCGGGGAAACGAGGGAGAGCGCGATGAGAGATGAGCAGGATGCCGCAGAGGCACCTGAGCGTTCCGAAAGCGAAGAGGACAATCGGGCGCGCATGCTTGCCAGCCCGATGTTCGTCGGCTCGTTGCAGCGCGGCTTCGCGGTGCTGGAAGCCTTCAGCCCCGACCAGCGCGAGATGGGCATCACCGAGATCGCAGCCGCGACCGGCCTCGACAAAAGCGCAGCGCAGCGCTTCACGTTCTCGCTCTATGCGCTTGGTTATCTCGAGAGGAATCCGGCGACCCGCAAATACAGTCTGTCGCGGCGCGCGCTTGGGTTCGCCTATGCCTATCTGCGCAGCGATCCGCTGGTCGAGGTGGCGACCCCCTATCTCGCCGACCTCCGCCAGAACTGTCAGCAGCGGGTCGATCTCAGCGTTCTCGACGGCACCGACATTCTCTACGTCGTGCGTCTGCAAAGCCAGCGGGAGGCGTTCGGCGCAACCTTGGTCGGCCGCCGCATCCCCGCCTTCTGCGCGTCCGGCGGCCGGGCCATGCTGTCGCGCCTGCCGGAGGCGGAAGCCCTGGCTCTGGTCGAACGCAGCAACCGCAGGCAGCTGACGCCCTATACCGTCACCGATGTCGATCAGATCATGGCTGCGATCGACCGCGCCCGGACGGATGGGTTCGCGATCTCCGTGCAGGAAACCCTGGTGGGCGAAATCGTGGTCTCGGCACCCGTGGTCGATATGCGCGGCTTGCCGCGGGCTGCGGTTCACATCGCCATGTCCTATGCCGAATACGACGAGAGCACGGTGCGCGAGCGGTTCGCACCACTGTCTGTCGCGACCGCGCGCCTGATCGCCGGTGGTGGCTACTAGCGATGAGCGGCTACCCACCCACTCATTACGCGGCGACGCGAACCGACGACGCGCACTGGCCGGGGCTGGACGGAGATCACGAGACTGAGACCTGCATTGTCGGCGGCGGCCTTGCCGGCGTCGCAGCCGCGCTGGCGCTGGCCGAGCGCGGGCGGTCCGTCATCCTGCTGGAGGCGCACCGCATCGGCTGGGGCGCATCGGGACGCAATGGCGGTCTTGCCACGCGCGGCTATCCGATTGCGATGCCGGCTTTGGCCGATCGCCTCGGCATCGACGAAGCCAGGGCGCTCTGGCGGCTGAGCAGCGAGGCGCTCGCCATCGTTCGTCGCCGGGCCGAAGCGCTGGGTCCGACGGTGCTCGTCGGCCACGGCGCCCTGCGGTGCCGGATGGCGGAACACCCGGACAGCCTGGGCTCCTATGTCTCAGCCATGAACGAGCGCTTCAATGCGGGCCTCGTTCATCTGCCGGCGGCCCAGCTCGGCGCGATGCTCGCGACCGATCGCTATGCCGACGGGTATCTCAATCCCTCGTCGCTTCAGCTGCATCCGCTGAATCTGGCGCGTGGCATGGCAACCACTGCGGCGCAGCACGGTGCACACCTGCACGAAGGCGCCGCCGTCGTCTCGCTGAAGCGCCGGGGCACGGCCTGGACTGTCGCGACGAAGGCCGGCGCCGTCTCCGCCCGTCATGTCGTGCTTGCCGGTGGTGCGCATCTCGGCCTGCTCCACAGGCGCCTGGGACTTGCGACGGTGCCGGTCGCGAGTTTCGTGATGACGACGGAGCCCGCACCCGAGCGCATCAGGCAGGCGATCGCGACCGACGCCGCCGTCTCGGATACGCGCGTCGCCACTGATTATTATCGCGTCCTGCCCGACGGACAGCTGCTCTGGGGCGGGCGGGCGAGCGCGCTTGAACCCAACGCGGCGCGGCTGGCGCGGCTGCTGCGTGGCGACATGGCGCGGATCTATCCGCAACTCGCCGATCTGAAGGTCGAGATGGCGTGGGGCGGCCTGATGCCGATCGCCCGGCACCGCATGCCGGTGATCGGCCCCCTGGAACAAGGACTATGGGCTGCCGCCTGTTTTGGCGGCCTGGGCCTGGTGAACACCACGCTCGCCGGCGAGCTGATCGCCGGCGCCATCGCCGACGGTGACGACCGCCACCGGCATTTCGCGCCATTCGGGCTGCCTTTCGCTGCAGGCTCGGCTGGCCGGGCCGCATTCCAGTTCATCTATTGGCGCCATCAGCTCGGCGACCAGTTCCAGCAGATGCGGCGGCGAGCATCGCGGCCGGCAAAGGAAACCCCATGACCGATGCAGCCGTCGCCATCTCGTCGGTACGCAAGACCTTCGCCGGCGCCAGTCAGCCTGCGCTGGGCGGCGTCTCGCTCGATATCCTGAAGAACGAGTTCTTCACACTTCTGGGCCCGTCGGGCTGCGGCAAGACAACCCTGCTGCGCATGATCGCCGGTTTCGAAAATCCGGATTCGGGCGCGATCCTGCTCGATGGCACCGCAATGGAGCGAACGCCGCCGAACCGCCGGCCGGTCAATACGGTCTTCCAGAGCTACGCCCTGTTTCCCCATATGAGCGTGGCGCAGAACATCGCCTTCGCGCTCGAGATGCTCGGCCGGCCGCGCGAGGCCATTCGGGCGCGCGTTGCCGAGATGATGCGCCTGCTGCGCCTCGACGGGCTTGGCGACCGCCGGCCCGCCCAGCTCTCGGGCGGACAGCAGCAGCGTGTCGCCCTCGGGCGGGCGCTGGCGCCTGAACCGAAAGTGCTGCTGCTGGACGAGCCGCTGTCGGCGCTCGACCTCAAGCTGCGCAAGGAGATGCAGATCGAGCTCAAGCGGCTTCAGACCGAAACCGGCATCACCTTCGTCTTCGTCACCCATGACCAGGAGGAAGCGCTGACGATGTCCGACCGCGTCGCCGTGATGCGCGGCGGCGCCGTCATGCAGATCGGGCGACCAGCCGATATCTACGAGCGCCCGGCCAATCTCTTCGTTGCCGAGTTCATTGGCGAGGCCAATCTCCTGCCTGCGATCTGCGTCGATCGAAGCGGGGATGGCGGGAGCTTCCGCCTGGCTGGCGCGTCAGACGATGATGGCCCGATCGCCGTCGCCGATGCCGGCCTCCTTGCGCCGGGCGAGAAGGCGATGCTCGTCGTGCGCCCCGAACGCGTCGCCGTCGTGCCGGCGCAGACAACGCGCTTGCGCGGTCAGGCCCGCCAGGCCGTCTATCGTGGCAGCGATCTGATGCTGCATGCATCCCTGCCGGGCGGGGCCCTGTTGCGGGCCCGCCTGCCGGGAGATGCCGATGTCACGGCCCTGATCGGGCAGGTCAGCGGCTTTGCCTTTCCGAGCGATGCCGTCAGGGCCTTTGCGGCATGAACGAGCTCCGCTCCCGCGATATCGCCCTCACCGCGCCGGCCGCGCTGTTCCTCGTGGCCTTCATGGTCGCGCCGCTTCTGCTGATGGTCTACGTCTCGACGCTGGAGCGCGCACCCTTCGGCGGCGTGCTCTGGGGCAGCCATACCGCTGTCGCCTACGAGAAATTGCTGCTCGAGCGCGATCTGCTCGGCGCGCTCTCCTTCAACAGCGACTATATCGCGATCTTCGGCCGCTCATTCCGTCTCGCGGCGATCACCACGGTGCTGACGCTCGCCATCGGCCTGCCGACCGCGCTCTACATGACCACGCTGTCGCCGCGCCGCGCCGCCATCATCCTGTTTCTGGTGACGGTGCCGTTTTGGACCAATCTCCTGGTACGCAACTTCGCCTGGATCCTGATCCTGCGGAATGGCGGCCAGCTCGACAGCCTGCTGCTATGGCTCGGGATCACGAGCCAGCCGCTCGACATCCTCTACACGCCATGGGCCACCGGGATCGGCCTGACCTACTCGTTCCTGCCCTTCATGATCCTGCCCGTCTATGTGGCGCTGGAGCGGATCGATCGGCGGCTGATCGAAGCGGCCTTCGATCTCGGCGCCGACCGGATCCGCGTCCTCACGCGCGTCGTGCTGCCCTTGGCGATGCCGGGCATCGTCGCGGGCGCGGTTCTCGTCTTCGTGCCCTGTCTCGGCGCCTATGTCAGCCCGGAGCTGCTGGGCGGCGGCAAGTCGCTGATGATCGGCAATCTCGTGCAGGCCCAGTTCGGCGCCTCGCGCAACTGGCCGTTCGGAGCGGCGCTGGCGCTGGTGCTCGTGCTCATCCTGCTCTTGTCGCTGGCGCTGCTTGCGCTGGTGCGGCGGCGTGCGGAGCGCCTGTCATGATGCGCGACCAGAACCTGCTGCGCATTCCCGGCGCCAGCGTCATCGCCGGGCTGGCGCTCGTCTTCCTGTATCTACCGATCGTGACGCTCGTCGCCTTGTCGTTCAACGCCAGCGATCTGACGACGATCTGGACCGGGTTCAGCGTCAGATGGTACGCGGCGGTTTTCGACAATGGCGACATGCTGCGCGCGGCCAAGAACTCGCTGATCACGGCGAGCATTGCCACGGTGCTGGCGACGGCAGCGGCGACCGCCGCAACGCTTGGCGTCGCGCGCACGCGCTCGGCCTATCGCGGTGTCGTCGAAGGCTTGCTCGGACTGCCGCTGCTGGTCCCTGAAATCGTCACGGCGGTGGCGCTGCTACTGCTCTTCGTGCTGATCGGGGCGCCGCTCGGCCTGCTCTCGGTCATCCTTGCGCACACCGTGTTCTGCATCCCCTTCGCCTATTATCCGATCCGCTCTCGCCTTGCGGGCCTCGACCCCGCTCTGATCGAGGCCGCGAGCGATCTTTACGCCTCGGCATGGCAGCGGTTCCTGCGCATCGAACTGCCGCTGCTCGGCCCCGGCATTCTCGCCGGCGCACTGCTCGCCTTCATCAGCTCGCTGGGTGATTTCGTCATCACCTATTTCGTCGCCGGCCCCGGCGCCACGACGCTGCCCGTCTATATCTTCGGCATGATCCGCATCGGCGTCACGCCCGAAGTCAACGCACTCTCGGCGATCCTGCTTCTCACCTCGATCGCCGTGATCGGCGTCGCCTTCCTGCTCGGACGGCGGCCCGCCAGTCAACACAAGGGAGGATAAGCGTCTTGAAACACTATTTCCGTCTTGCGGTGGCGGCCCTGGCGCTCGCCAGCGCACCAGGTATCGCGCTGGCCCAGTCCAAGCAGCTGCTGCTGTACAGCTGGGCGAATTATGTGCCGCCGGATCTGCTCAAGCGCTTCGAAGCCGAGACCGGCGTCAAGGTCAGCGTCGACGTCTATGACAGCAACGACACCATGCTGGCCAAGCTGCAGGCGGGCGGCGGCGGCTACGACATCGTCGTGCCGACCAACTCCGTGCTCGCCACCATGATCCGCTCCAACCTGCTGCAGAAGATCGATGCGGCGAAGCTCGCGAATTTTGGGAATGTGAAGGCGCCGCATGATCGCCCCGATGCCGATCCGGGCCGCGAATATTCCGTTCCCTATCTCTGGGGCTCGACCGGCTTCACCTATGATTCCGCCAAGGTTCCCGGCGGCAAGCTGGCGGAGAGCTGGAAGGAATTCTTCGAACCGCGCCCCGACCTCGTCGGCAAGATCGCCGCGCTGAATGATCAGGGCGAAATGTTCAGCGCCGCGGCGATCTATCTCGGCCTCGATACCTGCACCGAGAACCCCGCCGATGCGCAGCGCATCCTGGAGCTTCTGGCGAAGCAGAAGCCGAGCGTGAAGATCTACTCCTCGACCGGCACGATCGATCGTGTCGCAGCCGGTGAGGTCGCGCTGCATCAGCAGTGGAATGGCGCCTCGCACCGCGCCAGGGCCAAATTGCCGACTGCGGTCTTCGTCTATCCGACCGAGGGGATGAACCTGTGGGGCGACAATTTCGCCGTGCCGAAGGGCGCTGCGAACCCGGAGAACGCCAAGCTGTTCCTGAACTGGATGATGGACCCCCGGAACGCCGCCGAAGCCTCGAATTTCAGCGGCTACAACAACGCCATCAAAGGTTCGGATGCGTTCATGACAGCCGAGCTGCGCGACAATCCCGCCATCAACCCGCCCGAAGCGTTGATGACGCGTTTCCGGCCGGTGAAGGATTGCTCACTCAAGGCGCGCGAGCTGCGCGACGGCGTCTGGACGCGCCTGCGCCGCTGACAGAGGACGGAGAGGCGTGCCGAAGGCCGCCTCTCCGCTTTCATCACTTCCACCAGGCTCGCCGAGGGGCAGGCTCAGGATTCCGCGCCCCCAGGCGAGGAGGCGTCGCTTTGTACCCGGCGTCGCGCAGCTGACCGCTGAGACTACGTCTCGTCGCGCCCAGGCAGATTGTTGTTCGAGCCCCTATTGTGTTGCGGCCGAACTTGGCCTTTTCTTCCTGAAGCTCGCCCAGTCATCCATTCCTGCCTTCCATAATCTGCCGATCGAATCCGGAGGCCGGCAAAAGGTCTCAAACCGGATTGCCTTTGAAAGTGGAGAAGCCTGATGTTGAAGCAAATGAGCTTGGTCCTTGCAGTCTCGCTGGCGGTGGGGGTTGCAGGCTGCGCGACCGGTCCGACAGTGACAAGCCAGACAGTCATCGTCGCCGGCGTCGGCCCGGTGGAAGTCGAGCAGCTTGATGTCGAGGTCGCCGAGGTGAATCCCGCCGAGCGCATGGTGATCGTCCGGCAGGGCCGCCAGACCTGGCCCGTCGCAGTGCCGTCCGTGTTCGGCGACCTGCAGAATATCAACGCCGGTGACAACGTCCGGATCCGACGCGTTGAAGGCGTGATCCTTGGTGCCAAGCGCGCTCGGAAAGGCGCCAAGCCGACAATCGTCTATACCGAGGCGGTCAGCAGCCCGAGCTTCCAGAACCTGCCGGACAAGTTCATCGTGCGGACACTGACCGTAACCGCGAGGTTCGAGAGTTTCGATCCGGCGACAGGTGTCGTGAACTATGTCGGGCCGCTTGGACCGCGGACGCGTGAAGTCACGGATCCCGGCATTCAAGACGCGATCAGGCGCCTGAGGCGTGGCGATATGGTGGAGCTTACCTTCGCTGAAGGCTTCCACTTCCAGAAGAACTGAGCCCCTCGGCTCACCGCCGCCTGCCTATGCCAGGTGCGAGCTCCCATCCGGACGGAGGCGAGCATCGCACCTGGTCGCAGCCAGCTCGCCACTCCTGCGACCAGGATGTCCTCAGCGAGGACGGGATGCATCCAGCCCTCGAGAGCGGGCCAACCTCCCAACCTGCAGTGACGGCGCCGGACCCATCAGGCACGGACGCTGCATCACCGTCCACGCCGCTCCCGCACAGCTTTGCCCTCTACCATGTCACGCGCAGCCCGGCCGTCGCGGCGTGGGCGGTGACATCGCTGTTCAGACTGGCGTCGTAATCGGCGAACAGGGTCAGGTTGCGGTCGATCTGGAGCGAGAGGCCGGCGCCGATGACCGCGCTGTCGCGCGCGATCCGGGCACCCTGCACCGGGAAGCCTGCGGTCGGGGCGCCGATGAAGGACGCGTTCAGCACCATCGTGTCGTCGAGGAATTCATGCTGCCAGCGCCCGCGCGCCTCGACCGCGAGGCGGCCGGAGCCGATGTCGAAGCTCTTCGCCAGACGCAGGCCGAGGCTGCCGAGCAGGCTCTGCGCCGATTGCGGCCGGGTCGTCAGGCCAATGCTGTCCGCGCCGGTCTCGCTGAAGCCGTCCTGGTGCAGATAGGTGTAGCGCAGTCCGGCCAGCGGCTCGATCTTCGACCAGCCGAGATCGATGCCGTAGCTGGCCTCCAGCGCGCCGCTGAGGCGGTCGCCATCGTAGGCGGCGCGGGCCTGGCGCGACAGGCCACCGAAGGCGATGCTGCGCTCGCTGTCGAAGCCGAGGCGGGCATAGCCCAGGATGCCGTCGAAGCGCAGCGGGCCGCTGGCATAGCCGCCGTAGAGCGCGCCCTCATAGGCCTTGACGCTGCCATTGCCGCCAAAATTGCGGAAATCGCCATCTGTGCTGGAATAGCCGACGCTGACGCCGGCCAGGAACGCGGGCGTGAACTGCCGGTCGACGCCGGCGATCGCGCCGCCGCCCCGATATGTGCCGCCGCCCGCATTCGCGTCGCCGCCAAGCTTGCCGAACAGGCCGTAGCCACGCAGCCAGGCGCTGCTCTGCGGCGCGACCGGGGCGGCCGGGAGCTGCCTCAGCATCGCCGCCAGCGGGTTGTTGGTCGCGCCCGGCGCATAGGCCATCGCCGAACTCCACTCGCCGCTGGGCCCGGCCTGGCCGGCGCGCAGCGCAGTGAGGCGCCGCTCGATCATTCCTGCAAAGGGCACGAAGCCGCCGAGCGCCAGCGTGCCGAGATTGGCCTGCGTCTCGCCAGCCAGCGCTGCCAGAGCGCGCTGCGCGCCGGCGCGCGTACCCGCCGCCTGCAACACCCCCGCCACCTCGCGCAGGTCGCGGTCCGCGCCGGCGAGTCCGCGCTCCAACCCGCTGCCAGCCGCGCACTGGTTGGCGGAGGCGCAGACCTCCGGCGTGTCGAACGGCAACGTGCGGATGTCGAGATAGGCGACGCGGGGCTCATAGCGCAGGCTCGCCCGAATGAAGGCGGCCGTGCCGTCGCCGGCCGGCCCCTCGACACCGTCGAAGCGGCCGCTGATCCCCTGGCCGGCGCTTAGCACGGGCGCGGTCAGGGAGCGCGGCAGAAGCCGGTTCTCCGCGGTGAAGGCGACGAGGCCGGCAAGGCTCGCCCTGCCGGCGACGGCGAGATGGTTGAGGCCCCCTGCGCCGTCGATCTGCTGGACCAGCACGCCCTCGGGCCGCTGCACATAGTTGCCGTTGACCGTCAGCATGCCGACGCCATAGGCGTCGCCCGCCCAGACGGCGCCGGCATTCTCGACGGAGCCCTTGATCACGCCGGTGCCGGCCAGCACGCCGAACCCGCTGACCGTGGTCGGGGAGGCAATGCTGCCCATCACCGAGAGGAAGCCGCCCTCGACGCGCGTTGCCCCGGCATAGGAGCTGTGCCCCGACAGCACGAGTTCGCCGCCGCCGCGCTTGACCAGCCCCCCTGCCCCGACGATGTCGTTCTCGAAGAATGCGACACCCCCTGGCTGCTCGACGACGAAGTCGCCCCAGTCGAAGCGGCCGGGACCGAGCACCGCCTTGCCGACGTCGAGCAACCCGTAGCCGAAGATCTCGTCCACTCCCGGCGGACCGATGTCCCGCGCCGTCCCCAACAGCGTCTGGCGCACCTGATCCGCCGTGAAGAACGGAAACATCTGCCAGACCAGGGCCGCGGCGCCGGTGACATGCGGCGCCGCGAGCGAGGTGCCGTAGACCTTGGAGTAGCCGCCCTTGGTGTTGGCCACGACGATGGGATCATCGGGAAATTCGGTGTCGAACCAGTCGCCGCCACCGGGCGCCGTCAGGCACCAGTTCTTGGCCACGCCGCAGCGGTTGGTATACCAGGGCTCGTAGCCGTTCGCATAACCCGCCACAGCCAGCCAGCCGCGCTCCAGCTCCGGGAAGAGATGCGGCAGTCCAGCCTGGGCACTCGGCTGGTTGAGACCCTGGTTCGCCGTGCCCCAGATGCTGAGAACGCCCGCAGCGACGGCGCGCCGATAGGCGGGGGTTTCGACGGCATACTCCGCCAGGTAGCTGTCCGCAGTGAATGCCGTAACCGGGCGGTCATCGCCGTAGCTGTTATTGATGATACGGACGCCGCGCGCCTGCAGGTCGGCATAGGCGCGTGCCGCGAAATCCGAATCGATCCATCCCCGCGCGTCTTCTGCTCCGGCCACGATGAGCGAGGCGCCGGGCGCGACGCCGTGCATGCCGCTGCCGTCACGGTTGGCGGCGATGACTGATGAAACCATCGTGCCGTGCCCGCCGCGATCGATCGCCTGCACCGTTCCGGTGGGATAATCGTAGCCACCGGCGTAACGGCCGGTGAACTCGGAATGGCCGGCGAAGATGCCGCYATCGATGACCCCGACCAGGACACCGGTGCCATCGACTCCTCGGGCATAGGCTTTGGCGGCATTGATGGTTTCCAGGCCCCATTGCGCCAGGTATTCCGGCGTCCGCCACGTGTTCGGATCGGTCAGGAGGCCAGTCGACTGGGCAGCGGCTGCGCTCGTCAGGACTGTCGTCAGCAACAGGGCGGCGACGGCGGGCTTGGCTCGGACAGGCAAGGGCATCCTCGGGCGGGAGCAAAAAGCCTCCGCACGGAGACTCATGTCCGCAGCTTCGGGATTCCGCCCGCGGCGCTCAATACGGCAAATGCCGTATTTCGTCCGGTGATTCCGCGGTTTTCGCCTCGCCGCGCGATGGCACATCCACGGGGTCCGCGGGCTCCATGTCATCGATGCTTCGGTGATGCCCTGCGCACCCCGAGGCCAATACCAACCTGCCCACCACGATGCTGGCGGAAGAACTGGCGGATGGTCTGGTCTGAAGCCGCATCATTGCGCGACGGCAACACGCGGAACCGTCCTCGCCTTGAGGTCAAACGGCGCCAGGCGCCTGTCCCCGCCCCCCGTTCCAGTCCCCGCCAGCGCAGCTCAGCTCACCCGCAGCATGTCGCTGCCATCGCCGAGATAGTGCAGGACATCGCGCGGGATCGAGGGGTCGTCGGGCTGCAAGGTCGTGGCGATGGCCATGTCCGCCCTGCCGATCAGGCCGGCGCGGCGATAATGCAAGGCGGTCCTGGTCGCATAGGGCTCGCGCAGCATGGTCGCCGCGATGCCGCTGGCGATGCCGAACATGAACTTGGTCTTGCTGCGCTGAACCGGCATCAGGATCGACGTCGTCAGCTCGTTCTTCTGCACGCTCTCGAAATCGAAGAAGAAGATCCGCCCGGCCAGCGGCACCGTGAAACCGTGATATTTGAAGATGTAATCCGTCTTCCCCCGAGCTTCCGCGCTCGGAAAGCGTTCGAGATAGCAATGCTGGTAGAGGTTCTCGTTGCGGTAGATGCAGAGCAGCGAGCGGATGATCGCGCCCTTGTAGATCGATGAATACTGGTAGCGGTCATAGACCCCCGCGATATCGGGCGTCTCCCGCTTGGCGCCGAGTACGGCTGCATTCATGAAGGCGTCGAACTGGCGCGAGCCGCGCAGCCGTTCCAGCACCGGAAAATAATTGCCGTCGACGAGCATCCGGACCTCGTCCGGGTCGGCGAAGAGCACGGCGGTGCCCAGCCCGAAGAACTGCGAGATCAGCCGGATATTGCCGGGCGACGGCAGGTGCACGCCCGAGAGGTACTTGTTGAACTGCTGCCGGTTGAGCCCGATCTTCTGGCAGACCGCCGTGATCGAGCTGTGCCGCTCGCAGAGGAACCTCAGGTTCGCCGAAAATCGTTCTACCCCATCCGGTCTCATAGCCTCCCCGCCCCCCAAGCATCAGCAGCATGATGACGCGATCACTGCGTCACTTCGCGTCAGCAATCAAGCGACTGCGAAATTGTCAGCCGGCACGGCAGCGCCGAACACTTGCGCTCAGATGTGGTGTGGAAGGCAGTGATGATCAGGCGCTTGAAGACGGCGGCACGGTTTGACGATGCGGTTCAGGACAAGGCTCTCACCAAGGCGGTGGAGGAGCTTTTGGCGCAGGTCGAGACCGGCGGCGACAAGGCGGTGCGTGCGCTCGCCACCCGGTTCGACGGGCTCGACCGCGCCTCCTACAGGCTGAGCGACGCCGAAATCCGGGCCTGCGTCGATGGGCTGACGACACAGCAGCGCAACGACATCGCATTCGCCCAGGAGCAGGTCCGCAACTTCGCGCAAGCGCAGCGCGCGGCGCTCCGGGATATCGAGGTCGAGACGCTGCCGGGCGTGATCCTCGGGCACAAGAACATCCCGATCGCGAATGTCGGCTGCTATGTGCCCGGCGGCAAATATCCGCTGCTGGCATCGGCGCATATGTCGGTCGTCACGGCCAAGGTCGCGGGCTGCGAGCACATCATCTCCTGCGCGCCGCCCTTCAATGGCGCGCCCGCCCCCTTGATCGTCGCCGCCCAGCATCTGGCCGGCGCGGATGAAATCTACTGCCTCGGCGGCGTCCAGGCGATCGCGGCGATGGCGTTCGGTACCGAGACGATCAAGCCGGTCGACATGCTGGCCGGCCCCGGCAACGCCTATGTGGCCGAGGCCAAGCGCCTGCTCTTCGGGCGGATCGGCATCGATCTCTTCGCCGGCCCGACGGAGACGCTGATCATCGCCGACGAGACAGTCGATGGCGAGATCTGCGCCACCGACCTGCTTGGACAGGCCGAGCATGGCGTCAATTCGCCGGCGATCCTGCTGACCACCTCCGAGGCGCTGGCGCGCGAGACGATGCGCGAGATCGAGCGGCTGCTCGCGATCCTGCCGACGGCAAAAATCGCCCGCCAGGCCTGGGAGGATTATGGCGAGGTCATCCTCTGCGACAGCCTGGAGGAACTCGCGGAGGAAGCCGACAGGATCGCGTCGGAACATGTGCAGGTGATGACCGCGGACCCGCAATATTTCCAGGATCGCCTGAAGAATTACGGCTCGCTCTTCCTCGGCGTGCGCACCACCGTGTCCTATGGCGACAAGGTCATCGGCACGAACCATACGCTGCCGACCAAGAAGGCGGCGCGCTATACCGGCGGGCTCTGGGTCGGGAAATTCCTGAAGACCTGCACCTATCAGCGCATCCTGACCGACGAGGCCTCGGTCCTGATCGGCGAAGCCTGCTCGCGGCTGTGCATCATGGAAGGCTTCGTCGGCCATGCCGAACAGGCCAATATCCGAGTCCGCCGCTTCGGCGGGCGCAACATCCCCTACGGCGCCGCGGCCGAATAGCCCCGATGCTCTCCTTCATCATCAGGCGCATCGTCGCGACCATCCCGGTGATGGCCTTCGTCGCCCTCTTCGTCTTCTCGCTGCTCTATATCGCGCCGGGCGATCCCGCCGCCGTGATCGCCGGCGACCAGGCCTCGCCGGCCGAGGTCGAGCGCATCCGGCAGAGCCTCGGCCTCGACCGGCCCTATCTGATCCGCTTCGGCGAATGGGCCTGGCGCGTCGTGCAGGGCGATCTCGGCACCTCGATCTTCACGTCGCGGCCGGTCACGCTGCTGATCGCGCAGCGCATCGAGCCGACGCTGTCGCTGATGGTGCTGACGCTGCTCGTCACCGTGCTGATCGCCGTGCCGATGGGCGTGCTCGCGGCCTGGAATGCGGGAAGCGTCGTCGACAAGGCGGCGATGGCCTTTGCGGTGCTGGGCTTTTCCGTGCCCGTCTTCGTCGTCGGCTATCTCCTCGCCTATGTCTTCGCGCTCAAGCTCGAATGGCTGCCGGTGCAGGGCTACACGCCGCTGGCGGAGGGTGTCTGGCCCTGGCTGCGCAACTTGATCCTGCCTGCGCTGGCGCTCGGCTTCGTCTATATCGCGCTGATCGCCCGCATCACCCGGGCGACGATGCTCGAAGTGCTGCAGCAGGATTACATCCGCACCGCCCGCTCCAAGGGCGTCAGCCATCGCAACGTCCTGTTCCTGCACGCGCTGAAGAACGCCGCCGTGCCGGTGATCACGGTCATCGGCGTCGGCATCGCGCTCCTGATCGGCGGCGCGGTCGTCACCGAGAGCGTCTTTGCCATTCCCGGTCTCGGCCGGCTGACGGTCGATGCGATCCTGCAGCGCGACTATCCGGTGATCCAGGGCGTCATCCTGATGTTCAGCTTCGTCTACGTGCTGGTGAACCTGCTGATCGACCTCGCCTACACCATCGTCGACCCGAGGATACGCTATTGACCGCGCTCACCGGCACCGAGGCGGGCGGGACCCGGCTCTTCGCGAGACCTTCGCGGCTGCAGCGTCTCCTGCGCTATCTCGGCCGGCACCCGTCCGTCGCGGTCGGCGGCGGGCTGCTTCTCGCCATGGTCGCGATCGCCGTGCTGGCGCCGCTGCTCTGGACGGTCGACCCGACCCAGATCTCGCCGGCACGGCGGACCCGGATGCCCTCGGAAGCATACTGGTTCGGCACCGACATGCTCGGGCGCGACGTCTATTCGCGTGTCGTCTATGGCGCCCGCGTCTCGCTCGTCGTCGGGTTTGCGGTCGCGGCGCTCGCCTCGCTGGCGGGCCTGGCGATCGGCGTCCTCGCCGGCTTCGTGCGCAAGGCTGATGGCGTCATCATGCGCGCCATCGACGGCATGATGTCGATCCCGCCGATCCTGCTCGCCATCGCCCTGATGGCGCTGACGCGTGGCTCGGTCGGCAATGTCGTCCTGGCGATCACGCTGGCGGAAATTCCCCGCGTTGCCAGACTCGTACGCGGCGTCGTTCTCTCGCTGCGTGAACAGCCCTATGTCGAGGCGGCCGTCGCCAGCGGCGCCAGGGCGCCGCGGATCATCATCCGGCACATCATCCCCAACACCATGGCGCCGATGCTGGTGCAAGCGACCTATATCTGCGCCAGCGCGATGATCATCGAGGCGATCCTGTCCTTCATCGGGGCCGGCATCCCGCCTGCGACGCCGTCCTGGGGCAACATCATGGCCGAAGGCCGGGCGCTCTGGCAGGTCAGGCCGCATATCGTGCTGTTTCCCGCGATCTTTCTCTCGATCACGGTCCTGGCGGTCAACCTGCTCGGCGACGGCCTGCGCGACTCGCTCGATCCGCGCATCGCCAAGAGCCTGTGAGGGAAAGCGCGTGCGGGAAGCCAAACCGCGAGGAGCGGGTCGGTAGCAGCTTCGATCCTGACCGCAAGCATTGCGGGCAATCAAACGAAAAAGGGGAAGGACGTTCATGCGCGTTGCACTGGCCAGCTTTGAATTCGAGGGCAACACGCTCTCCCAGCAGATCAACGGGCGCGACAGCTTCGCCCGAAAGGTCCTTGTCGAAGGCGAAGCCGTACTGCCTGCGATCGAGGGCCGCGACCTTGCCGTCACCGGTGCGCTCGAGGCGCTGCGCAAGGAAGGGCTCGAGGTCCTCCCCGTCCTCGTCGCCCATGGCGGTTCCGGCGGCGTCGTCGAGGGCGCCTTCTACCGCGAGACCTTCGAGACAATCGTCGCCGGCATCCTGAGAGAGCCGGTGGACGGCGTCTTCCTCGCCCTGCACGGGGCGATGATCTGCGAGGGCGAGAGCGATCCCGAGGGCGCCCTGCTCGCGGCGCTGCGCGCGGCGCTCGGCCCCGGCATCCCGATTGCCGTGAGCCTCGACCTGCACGCCCATGTCACGCCGCGCATGGCCGGGAATGCCGACATTCTCGTCGGCTACGAAACCTATCCCCATGTCGACGCCCATGGCACCGGGCGGCGTGCAGCCGAACTGCTGGCGGGCGCACTGCATGGCCGGATCCGGCCCGTGACCCGGCTCCGGCGCATCGACGCGCTCCTGCCCGTCGCCGGCGGCGCGACCCATGGCGATGCGCCGATGGCGGAGCTGCGCCAGCTCGCGCGCCAGATCGAGGCGGACGGGCGCGCGCTCGCCGCGAGCTATTTTCCGGTCCAGCCCTGGCTCGACATCGACGGTATCGGCATCGCGGGCGTCGCGGTGACCGATGCCGATCCGGCAGCTGCCACCGCCGTCGCAGGCGAGATCGTGCAGGCGATGTGGGACCGTCGCCGCGCCTTCGAGATCCCCTGCCTGTCTCCCGACGAGGCCGTCCGTGACGCCGTCGCCCGACCAGGGCGGGTGCTGATCTCGGATGCGCCGGACTGCGTCGGCGGCGGCGCGCCCGGGGACGCGCCGGCCGTGCTGGCGGCCCTGCTGCGCGCCGGGCTCGATGTGGAGGCGACCGTGCTGGTCGTCGATCCCAATGCAGCGGCAAAGGCCTTCGCGCTCGGCGTCGGCCAGCCGATCCGCGTCGCGATCGGCTCCGCGCTCGACCCGCGCTTCCATCCGCCGGTCGCGGTCGAGGCGGTGGTCGAGAGCCTGCATGACGGCCATTTCACCTATTCGGCCGGCATTAGCGCCGGCACGCCCGGCCAGATGGGGCCGACCGCGGTGCTCCGGGCCGGCCGGCTCCGCATCGTCGTGCCGACCCACGCGACCTACGAATACGCGGACGAGCAATATCGGGCTGCGGGCATCGACATCGGCGACTGCAAGATCGTGGTTTTCAAGAACCCGATGAATTTTCGCACCCTGCTCGATGCCGGGACCTCCTGGGTCATGGTCGGCGGCGCGGGCCCGACGAACCCGAACCTCGCCAGCATCGACTGGCACGTCAAGCAGCGCCCGTTCTGGCCCTGCGACGACCAGGCGCAACCCGTTTTCATGGAGATGAGCCGTGACTGACCCCCTGCTTTCCTGGCCGGCGCCGACGCGCAGCCGCAACCGCCCGCCGATCGAGCCGCGCTTCGCCGAAGGCACGGCCTGGATCGACGGCAGGATCGTGCCGGTGGCGGAAGCCACCCTGCCGCTGCTCGACTGGGGCTTTCTGCGCTCGGATGCCTGCCAAGAGACGATCTCGGCCTGGGACGGGCTGCTGTTTCGCCTCGACGACCATCTCGATCGGTTCTGGCGCTCGCTGGAGCGCCTGCGCATGACCTCGCCGCTCAGCCGCGAGGAGATCCACAGCGCGGTCCACGCCCTGATCGCGACCGCCGGCTTCGACAACGCCTATGTGCAGATCATCATGACGCGCGGCCGGCCGCCGATCGGCAGCCGCGACATCCGGCTCTGCACCCAGCGTTTCCAGGCCTTCTGCATCCCCTATGTCTGGATCGCGACGCCCGAGGTGCAGCAGCGCGGCCTGCATCTCCATGTCGGCAGCCGGCATCGCGTGCCGGCGAACTCCGTCGACCCGATGGTCAAGCACTACCACTGGCTCGATTTCGAGCTCGGCCTGCTCGAGGCCTTCGACCATGGCGCAGAGACCGTCGTGCTGACCGACGGCCAGGGCCATGTCCTGGAAGGCCCGGGCTTCAATATCTTCATCCGCAGGGGCGAGACGCTGCTGACCCCGCGCAGCGGCATGCTCGACGGCATGACACGGCGCACCGTGATGGAGCTTTGCGCCGATCTCGGCATGGCGGTCGAGGCGACCGACGTTCCCGTAACAGCGCTGCTCGAGGCCGACGAGATCTTCCTGACGACGACCGCCGGCGGCGTGCTGCCGGTCACCTCGGTCGGCACCAGGGCCATCCGCAACGGACCGGGCCCGTTCACCGCCCGGATCCACGCCGCCTACTGGCAACGCCGCGCCGATGGCTGGCTCGGTGAACCCGTCGACTACGTCGTCCCCGCCCCTTCTGCCTCGGAGTAGGACCTGCCATGTTCAACAGACGTCAGTTCATCGCCGCAGCCGGCGCCGCCACGCTTGCCCGCCCGGCCATCGCTCAAGGCACGGCGGCGCGCACGCTGAAATTCATCCCGGAAACCAACCTCGCCATCCTCGACCCGATCGTGACCACGGCGGCGGTCTCGACCACGCATGGCTATTGCGTGTTCGACAATCTCTTTGCCGTCGACGACCAGTTGCGGCCGCAGCCGCAGATGGCGGCCGGCGCCACGGTCTCCGACGACGGCAGGACCTACGAGATCACGCTGCGCGACGGCCTGAAATTCCATGACGGCGAGCCGGTGCGGGCGCGCGACTGCGTCGCCAGCCTGAAGCGCTGGAGCATGCGCGACAGTTTTGGCCAGGCGCTCGGCGCGGTCGTCGACGACTGGCAATCGGTCGATGACAAGACGATCCGCGTGCGGCTGAAGCGGCCCTTCCCGCAATTCCTGCGCGCGCTCGGCAAGCCGCATTCCTCGGCCGCCTTCATCATGCCGGAGCGGATCGCCAGTTCCGACCCGATGGCGCCGGTCAAGGAGATGGTGGGATCGGGGCCGTTCCGCTTCGTCGCCAACGAGTTCGTGCCGGGCTCGCGCATGGTCTACGAGAAATTCGAGGGCTATGTGCCGCGCCAGGAGCCGGCCAACTGGACGTCGGGCGGCAAGCGCGTGAATTTCGACCGCGTCGAATGGCATGTCATCACCGACCCGGCGACGGCGGCCGGCGCCCTGCAGCGCGGCGAGGTCGACTGGTGGGAACGCCCCCTGCCCGACCTGATGTCGACGCTGACCTCGAACAAGGAGATCGCGACCAGCACGCTCGACCCTTACGGCCTGATCCTCGGGATGCGCTTCAACCATCAGCAGGCACCGTTCAACAATCCGGCACTGCGGCGGGCCATTCTCTCGGCCGTGACGCAGGATGACTACATGCAGACGGTGATGGCCGGCGATACCGGCAGCTTCCGCACCTGCCAGGCGATGTTCCCCTGCGGGTTGCCGGGTGTGAAGGAACTCGGCGCCGAGATCATGAAGCAGCCGCCCGACCTGAAGGCGGCCAAAGCGGCGATCGCAGCTTCCGGCTACAAGGGCGAGAAGATCGTCATGCTTCACGCCGCCGATCATCCGCTGATCGCGCCGCTCGGCGACATCACGGCCGATCTGCTGAAGAAGCTCGGCCTG
Source organism: Allobosea sp. P4_E12 (assembly GCF_056401655.1). Lineage (NCBI taxonomy): Bacteria > Pseudomonadati > Pseudomonadota > Alphaproteobacteria > Hyphomicrobiales > Alloboseaceae > Allobosea > Allobosea sp. P4_E12. The sequence continues at coordinate 45,224 of NZ_JBFUIY010000038.1, forward strand.
AATGTCGACGTGCAGACGATGGACTGGGGCACAGTCGTGCAGCGGCGTACCTCGAAGGAGCCGGTGGAGCGCGGCGGCTGGAGCATTTTTCACACGAACTGGCCCGGCTCCTCCGTCACCAACCCGGCGGAGAACCTCTATATCCGCGGCGCCGGCGCGTCCGGCTGGTTCGGCTGGCATGACAGCCCGGAGATGGAGACGCTGACCGCGCAATGGCTGGCCAGCACCGACGAGGCCCAGGCGCAAAAGCTGCTGGACGATGTGCAGCGCAGCGCGCTCACCACCGTGCCGGTCGCGCCGCTCGGCCAGATCATCCCCAAGACCGCCTATCGCCGCAACCTGCAGGGCATCCTGACGGCCTCCTCCCCCCTGTTCTGGAACGTCCGCCGGGTCTGACATCCGGTCCGCAGCCACAGCAAACCCGCCGGAGCGATCCGGCGGGTTTTGGCATCAGGTCCGGCTGGGGCTGGTCAGGCCGCGCTTCACCCTGTCCGCTCGGCGCCAGCACCGGCTGGATCTGCTCGACGCGCAGTCCCAACCCATTTGAGACCCATGGAGATCGGCGTCGGGTGGTCGGAGTTGGCCCTTTCCCGACATCCAGGGAGTCTGCTTACGGGCTGCCCGGTTGGCGCGCCGGCCGATGGGCAAAAGTGGCCCAGCCTCTACCTTCGGAATGTCTGCAATTGGGTAAGGCCGGCGTGCCTGGAATCGATGAGGAGAGTGCTGGCAGGTTGTCGCAGGATGCCTCAGCGCTGCAGGCAGCGGCCGCCCGGTGTTCGGTCTTGCCAGACTGCGCGACCTGCCCGACCTGGAAGGGCTCGAGGATGCGGGCCTGCTCTCGAAGGATATGCTCCTAGCCGAAGAAATTTCGACGAGCGGCTCTGACGACAGGGAGGGCGACGCAGAACGCGACGACTTCTCTCTTGATGACTGGAATTCAGCGGGTGGAACTGACGGCGTCACGAATTGGACGCGCAAATCCTTGCCTCGAGAAGCGCGGTCATGGCTTCTGGCCCTGGCGTCGGCGTAGCATCGCCAGCGGCAGAAGGCGGCGGCTGCGCAGCTTCGGATCAAGCGCCTCGTTGAGGCTGTCGCCGACAAGGTTCGCAGCGAGCACGAAGAGGGATAGCGCGACCGCGGGACCGATAATCAGATAGGGTGCGCGAGTGAGGAAGCCCTTCGCCTCGTTCAGCATCTGCCCCCATTCCGGCATCGGCGGCTGCACGCCGAGGCCGAGATAGCTAAGCGAGGACGCGCCGATCACGAATCCGGGAAGCGTGATGGTCGCCTTGACGATCACCGGAGCGGAAATGTTGTGCAGCACGTGTCGAACCAGGATGTCGGACCAGCTTGCGCCAGCGGCGATCGCCGCCTCGATATAGAGTTCCTGTCGGACAGCGAGAGCGGCGCTGCGCGCGATGCGGATGAAGTTCGGGAGCTGCGACAGTCCAAGCGCGATCACCACGCCCCTTTCCGACGGACCAACCACGACCACGATCACGATGGCGATCATGATCGTCGGAAAGATCAGCATCATGTCGGTCAGGCGCATCACGATCGCGTCGGCGAGACCTCCGCTATAGCCGACGACCATGCCGATCGGCACGCCGAGCAGCAACGAGAACAGCAGCGCAGCCGTCGTGATCTGCAAAGTCACGCGCGTCGCAAGGATCACGCGTGCCAGCGTGTCCCGCCCGAACTGGTCCGTTCCGAACCAATGACTGGCGGATGGCGGCAACAGCCCCGCCGTCAGGTTGGTTTCCAGCGGGTCGGACGGAACGATCCACGGCGCGAGAATCGCGACGAGGTAGAACAGGGCCAGGATCACGCCGAAGAAAAGGCCGACGCGATCGCGGGCATAGTGCCTGAACAGATTCATGTGCCACGTGCCCGGTGCGGCGAGGCTGTCCGATCAATCATGGGCTAGCCTTGGATCCGCCCAGCGGTAGAGCAGGTCGACGATCAGATTCACCAGCACGAACATCATCGCGAAGACGAAGATGCAGCCCTGGGTCAGTGGAAGATCGCGCGTGAGGATCGAATCGACCATGAGCCGGCCAAGGCCGGGCCAATTGAAGATCGATTCTGCGACTGCGGCGCCGCCGAGCATGCTGCCGAGGCCAAGGCCGAAAAAGGTGATGATCGGCAGCAATGCATTGCGCAGTGCATGCTTGAAGACGATCGTGCGCTCGGGGACGCCTTTGGAGCGCGCGGTCACGATGAAATCGCGCTGCAATGCATCGATCATGCAGGCGCGGACCATGCGCGTGAAGCCCGCCGCTTGCGCAAAGCCAAGCGTCAACACCGGCATGACGTAGTGACGCCAGGTGGTCATGCCGCCGATCGGCAGCCAGCGCAGATAGACCCCGAAAAAATAGATCGCGACGATCCCCGACACGAAGATCGGCGTACAGATGCCGATGAGCGAGACGAGCGACACGCCTCTGTCGATCGGCCGGCTCCAGTACATGGCGGAGAGCGAGCCGAGGACGAGGCTGATCGTCGTCGCGAAAAGCATCGCCCAGGCAGCCAGGAGAGCGGTGTTCAACAGGCGCGGACCGACGATCGCGAGCACAGGCTGACGCGAGAAGTTCGAAACGCCGAAATCTCCCGTCAGCACCTTGCCCATGTAGGCGACATATTGCGCGCCAAGCGGTTGATCGAGCCCGTAGGCCGTGCGGATGCTCGCGACCAGCTCTTCCGGCGCGCTGTCGCCGGCGATCAAGCGCGCGGGATCGCCGGGGATCGCATGGAACAAGCAAAACAGAAACGTCAACAAAAGGAGCCCGGCAACGATCATGAAGACCAGTCGGCTAGCGATCATCTTCATCATGCGCAGTCAGGCTCCCGGCACGCCGCCGGCGCGAGCATTGGAGGAAGAGCGGCTTTCATGAGCGTCAGCGGTTGATCCCCTGGCGCTTGCGCTCGGCTTGATCGATCCAGGCGAAGGTCCCGTCATAAACATTCGACGGCAGATAGACGCCACCATGCACATAGCTGCGCGTCGCGTCGGTCAGGTTGAGCGTCGGCAGGTAGATGACCGGCGCGAACTTCAGAAGTTCGGCCATCCATTGCCGCACAATTTCGGCGCGCTTCGCGGGATCGCTCTCCACATGCGCCGCCTCCGCCAGCCTGTCCGTCTCCGGATTGGAGAAGAACATGCGATTGGCGCCGGCCGGCTTCCACGCCTTGGTATGCGTCATATACATCATCGGCTCGTCTGGATCGGCCGTCGGCACGGTCCAGGACAATACGGCGAGATCGTATTTCGCATCCTTCGGCCCGACCGAGAGCGCAGCGCTGAACGTCGCGCTCTCCAGGATCGTGAGCTCGGTCTTGACGCCAAGCTTTTCGAGGAACGTCTTCACGAGCTGCGCGATTTCGTAGTCGCCCGTTCCAGCCTTCCGGCCATAGAGCTTGAGCGACAGCGTCTTGCCCTGTGCGTCCTCGACGAAGCCGTCGCCATTTCGATCCTCGTATCCGGCCTCCTTCAGCATCGCCCGCGCCCTGGCGAGATCAAACGGGAAGATCGTGTCCTTGCCGGGCTCGCGCATATCGGCGAAGCCGAACACGCCGGGCGATAATGTCGGAGCCTGCGATAACGTGGCACCGGTGCCTGCGAAAACGGACTGCACGATGCCGGCCTTGTCGACGGCGATGTTGAGCGCCTGCCGCACCTTGGGATCGTCGAGCGGCTTCACCAGATTGTTGATGACGACATAATGCTGCTGCAGGCTCGGCATGGTCCGTAGCGCGATGCTCTTGTCCTTGGCCAGCCGCTGAATGTCGAAATTCGGAATGCCCGGGGCGCGGTCGATCTCGCCGCTCTCCAGCATCGCGAGGCGCGTCATCACATCCGGTACGAAGAGGATGCGGATGCTGTCGAGATAAGGCTTGCCCTTCTGCCAGTACTTGTCGTTCTTCTTGAAGAGCGCGTATTCGCCCTTCGCATATCCGGTGTTGATGAAGGGGCCTGTGCCGATGATGTTGCTGCCGAGGCCCTCCTCCCCCTTGGCCTTGTAGGCAGTCGGGCTAAAGATGCACATCGTGCGGTAAGCGAGATTGGGAATAAGCGCTGCCGACGGCGCCGACATCTGGAACGACACCTGACCGTCATTGTCGGCGACGACTTTCTGCAATCCCTCGAGCAGGCTGACATAAAGGAATTTCTTAGCGAGTGCTTCGTTGAAGACGAAGGCGACCGCCTCGGCGTTAAACGGTGTGCCGTCGTGGAACTGCACGCCCGGCCGCAGCTTGAACGTCACGGTCTTCTTGTCTTCGGACGTTGTCCAGCTCTCAGCCAGCACTGGCTTGATCTGACGATCGGCTGTCAGCTCGACCAGCGTCTCGCAGGCGTTCAAGTAAACGTCCATGCCGCCGGCGTCCGTGTTACGGCCGGGGAACATCGTCTTGTCGAGCTGTCCAGCGAGCACGAGTTCGCCGCCATATTGCGGCTTGGCCTCCTGCGCGGCGGCAGGCACCGACAGCGCGGCGCCCAGGGCGATCGACGCAGCAAGCAGGCTTTTGCACCGGGCTTTCATCATGCTCTCCTCCCTCGTTCCTCTTCGCCGCATCCTGCGCGCGCCGTTGGCCGCGGCAGGTTTTGGCTCAATACATGCGCGCCTTGTCGAGCACGTTGATCATCTTCTCCGTCTGGCCGGCGACGTAGTGGCCGAGATTCTCGATGAAGATGTCGACGATCTTGCCGTTCTCGCTCGGCGCGGTGCTGGCCGAGTGCGGCGATATCAGCACGTTCGGCATCGACCAGAGCGGCGATCCCGGCGGAAGCGGTTCGACCGCGGCGACGTCCAGGCCGGCGAACGCGATCCGCCCGCTCGACAACGCCGCGATCAGCGCCGCCTCATCGACAACCTGGCCGCGCGCGATGTTGATCAGAACGGCGCCGGGTTTCATCGCGGCGAACGCCGTGCGATCGAGCATGCGTTCGGTCTGCGGCGTATGCGGCGTGCAGAGAACGACATAGTCCGCGCTGGCGAGCGCCTTGTGCAGGTCCGGCTGGCCGTAGATATCCGTCGTGAACAATTCGGCGCTCCGCGCTGGCGACGGATTGTTGACGACCGCTGTCACCGACATGTCGAACGCACGCGCGAGTGCGGCGATGCGGGCGCCGACCTTACCGGCGCCGACGATCGCAACCGTCTTGCCGGAGAGCTCTCCGCCGCAATAGCGCTCCCAGCGATGTGCTTGCTGATCGCGCTGCAGGCGCGGCAGATCCTTCACATGGCCAAGCATCACGAGAAATGCGAACTCCGCCAGCGCGTCAGCATGGACGCCGCGAGCCGTGGTCACGATCAGGTCGGTCGGCGCAAGCCCGAAGCTATGGACTTGCTGTCCCACCCCCGAGCTGGTCGTCTGCACCCAGCGCACGTTCGGCGCGAGCGCAAGGCCTCGCTCATCCTCCGCGCCGGTTGGAAAATCCCAGAGGATCGTCGCGCGTCCGAGCGCCTCACGCCAGCGGCGCTGCTGCGCCCCGGTACGCCGGAAGCTGTCGCGTCCCTTGTGATCGCCGACATAGCGCGTCATTGGCAGCAGATCGGGCGCGAAGATGATGTCGACGCCGGCGGGTGCCGCCGCGCGCATGCGCTCGACATGCTCGCTCTCCAGCGGCGAGGTGATGAACGCGATATGCGCGGGCGACGACGTCATGGCGCGCGGATTTTGGTTGATGGCATGCGGCGACCCCGGCGCGCCGGTCTGATTGTCGGACAGATCCAGGCGGCGGACATGACTATCATGAGAATTTTTCACATTTCAAGAGGACGCCCTTCTGCCGTTAGGGCTGCCAGCTCGCCCTGAAGCCAGCGCCGGAAGGCGAGGATTTTCGGTTCGGACCGGCGCAGCGGGCTGCACATGAAGAAGTAGCCTTGCTCGCGGCGCAGGATATGGGGCGACGCGATAACGAGGTCGCCGTTCTCCAACTCCCGCCGAATCAGGAACCGCGGCAGCAGGGCAAAGCCGATGCCGACCACGGCCGCCTCGATCACCATGAAGAAATGCTCGAAGCCGAGGCCAGCAGGCGTCGGCGTCGGCAGATGAAGGTTCTCGAACCATTCAGGCCAGGCCTCGATCCGGGTAGTGTGGCGAATGAGCTGTTCGGGCCGAAGCGCCCCGGGATCGATCGCCGTGCGGCCCTCGAGCAGCCGCGGCGCGCAGACAATCACCAGTTCTTCGTCCAGTATCCGATAGGTTTTCACGCCCGGCCAGTCGCCATTTCCATAGCGGATGCCGACATCAACGGCGTCGAGGGCGAAATCGATCGCCTGCTCACCGACGACGATGTCGACCTGCATGTCCGGATGCTGCGCCTTGAATGCCGGCAGGCGCGGAATCAGGAAGCGCAGCGCGAAGGTCGGCAGCACGTTGATGGTCAATCCGTATGCGTTCTGATCTTGGCGAAGGCGCGCGAGCAGCGTCCGCATCCGATCGAATGAGTGGCGCAACTCGACGAAGATCGCTTCGCCGCTTGACGTCAGCTGGATTGACGGCTTGGTGCGCAGGAACAGCGGAAAGCCAAGTTCCGCCTGCAGCAAGGACAAGGCGCGGCTGACGGCGCTTTGCGTGACGCCGAGTTCCGATGCCGCGCGTGTCATACTGCCGAGACGCGCCGTCGCCTCGAAGCTGCGCAGACCGTTCAGGGATGGGAAGTCAGGCATCTGACTCCATTGACATGATATTTAATCATGTCAATGGAGTCGTTCTCATAAGGCGCGTGCGACTCAAGCCTCCAGCAGGCACTGTCACGGCGTAGCGGAATTGTTGCGCCTCGATCGGGTTGGTCGGTTCCAGCATGAGTGCGCGTCATCGGCACGTAACCGCTGTACGCCGCTTATTCACGGCTTCGGTCAGAACTCCGGCCAGCGCACTCGTACGTCTGCTTCTGGGCAACTCGCCAATGTCTGCAAATGTGAAGATGCTATGGGGCGGGCGGCGAGGGCATGGCACCTTCGGCGCTGTTCAACGGCCACCGAAGGAGCGCCCCATGTCGCAAACTTTTGACGCGAGCAGATCCCTCACCGCCCTCGAGCAGGATAGCACGATCGTCGCCGTGATCGAGATGAGCCAAGCGAAGTGGCTCGTTGCCGCGGTGGTTCCCGGCCTCCAACGCCAGCCTTTGAAGACGCTCGATGCCGACGCGGAGGCAGTGTTGAAGCGGTTGCGGCGGTGGCGCGACGAAGCCGGCCAGGCCGGACGCCAGATCAAGCGCATCGCCCTCGCCTATGAGGCCGGGCGCGACGGCTTCTGGCTGGCGCGCTGGCTGCGGGCGCGCGGTATCGAGGCCTACGTCATCCATCCTTCAAGCATCGCAGTGTCGCGCGAACACCGGCGCGCGAAGACCGATCGCCTCGACACGGAACTGCTGATGCGCGTCTTTCTCGGTTGGCTGCGCGGGGAGAAGCGCCATTGCAGCATGGCGGCGATCCCGACAGTCGAGGAGGAGGACGCAAGGCGGCCGAACCGCGAGCGCGGGAACCTGGTCACGGAGCAGACGCGGATCGTGAACCAGATAAAGGCCATCCTCGCTCGCTTCGGCATCCGCAGCTTTCGGCCGACCCCGGGTAAGGCCGAGGAAAGGCTCGAAGGTCTGCGCACGGCGGAAGGGATGCCGCTGCCGGAGAACACCCGCGCGGAGCTGCGCCGCCACGTGGTGCGGCTACGCGTCGGGCGCGAGCAGGTCCGCGCGATCGAGGAGGAACGCCGGAACAGGCTCGCGGCAACCCCTGCCGGCGCGCAAGGCCCGCACGCGATGATACAGCTCATTGCACGGGTCCTCGGCGTGGGCGTGGAGACGGCGGACATGCTGGTCAACGAGATCCTCTTGCGCCACCTGCGTGATAGCAAGGCTGTCGCCCGTTACGCTGGCCTCACCGGTTCACCGAACGAGAGCGGCAGACGCCGGCGCGAACGGGGACTTGCGCGTGCCGGCAACGCTCGCGTCCGGTGTGGCATGATTCAGTTGGCGTGGCGTTTTCTCAGGTTCCAAAAGGACAGTGTCCTGGTCCGATGGTTTCAGGCGCGAACCGCCGACGGACGCGGCAGCACGCGCAAGACAATGATCGTGGCGCTGGCGCGCAAGCTGCTCATCGCCCTGTGGCGCCTCGTCAGGACGGGAGAGGTGCCGCAGGGCGTCGTCTTACGTCCGGCGTCATGAGCGACCAAACGGAGAGAGGGACAACCATCTTGGCAGCCCATGCCAGGGTCTGCCGATGACGATCCGAGGTGGCGGTGACCCGCCGCTAAACCCATGGCTTCCAAGCCGCTGTGAAGAATGGGCCCGCCGTCTCGGAGCTTCGCCGCTGATGCGTATGACTGCATCATGGTTCCGATCCGCACGGATCGACCGAATACAAGGTTGTGGCGCGATCAGCGCCGCCGATGGCGAGCTCCCCTCGGAACTGTCTTCTGTTTGCCGCTCTGCAGAAAAGCTCCCGCCCGACCAACGCAGCCTGCCGCCGTGCTCGTGACGGTCAAGGGCAAGTTGCTTCGCCACGGCCTGCGGCCGCCCTTGACCGTCACTGCGCGCGGGGCGGCTAGGCCGAAGTCAGGTCGGGACGAGGAGATGGTCCCATCTGGGCCGAACAAGGAGATGGGAATGATCGAAGATCAAGCTTGACACATATGGCCCCATACAAGGGTTTCGGATGCCGGCCCCTGCGAGCGGGTTCGGACGGGCTGAGGGCCGGCGTTCGAAAGCCTCCAGGGGAGGAAGCCGCGGCCCGGGGCCGTGGGCTATGGGGATTTCGCCGCGCGGCCTGGTCGACGGGATCGTACGAGACGCGCGTCAGCGGCGTGATGTTCTGAGCGAGCTGCCCAGAAGCCTGGGGTTTGCTGCGCCTGGGACGGATCGGGGACCGGAGCGATTTCCATTTTCGCCAGCGGGCCGCGCAGGATCGCCCGCTCTCTGGCCGGGACCGGCAGCGCTTCCTCAGGGTGTCGCCGCGGCGCCATCGTCATGAGGTGTCGATCCTGACGGCGAGGATGGTGCGCGGGGCAGAACCCGGCGCGAAGCGCTCAACGAGGATCATGCGACCGCCGCAGCATGGGCATGGCGGATGCGGTTCAGGGGCCTGCTCGGGTTGCTCGGCGGCGACCGAGACGTCGTCCCTGGCGATGTCGGCCGGTGTGCCCGCCGCGATGATCTGCCTGATGCGGGCGATGGTATCGGCGCGCCGGCCGGAGGCGAGCAGACCGTGGTGGCGGATGCGGTGGAAGCCGTCGGGCAGGACGTGGAGCAGGAAGCGGCGGATGAACTCGTGCGTCGTAGCGCGAGCCAGTCCTTCGCCGCCGCGCCCTGGCAGCGCGGGCAGTGGCGGTTGCGGCAGGAGTTGTAGGCGATCGTGGCGTGATCGCAGTCGCCGCAGCGCATGACATGGCCGCCGAGCGCAGCCGTCCGGCAGACCCGGATCGCCCCGATCACCTTGAGCTGGCCGCGGCTGAGCCGATGGCGCGCGGGATAAGCCTCGCCATGCCGGTTCAGGATATCCGCGACCTCCAGCGGAGGCCGCGCCATGAGCGGCGCGGGACCGCTATGGTGGTGGCGGCGGCGCCAGCAGGGCGAGCGGGCTTGGCACCTCGCGCAGCGTCCTGAGTGCGACGCGGGTATAGATGGCGGTGGTGTCGAGCTTCCTGTGGCCGAGCAGGACCTGGATCACGCGGATATCGGTCTTCCGTTCCAGCAGATGCGTCGCGAAGCTGTGCCGCAGCGTGTGCATCGAGACCCGCTTGTCGAGCCTCGCCGCCTCGGCCGCGGCATGGCAGGCCCGGTTGAGCTGTCGCGTCGTGATCGGCTGGCCCGGCTGCTGGCCGGGGAAGAGCCAGCCGCGCGGCCGCTTCATCCGCCACCATTGCCGCAGCAGAGCGAGCAGGTCGGGCGCCAGCATGACATAGCGGTCCTTGCGGCCCTTGCCCTGCTCGACCCGGATCAGCATGCGGGCGCTGTCGATGTCGGCGACCTTGAGGTGGGCGATCTCGGAGACGCGCAGGCCGCAGCCATAGGCGATGCTGAGCGCGGCGCGGCCCTTGAGGTTCGGCGCGTGGGCGAGCAGCAGCGCGACCTCCTCGGGGCTCAGGACCACGGGCAACCGCTCCGGCGTCGGGATCCGCGCCATGCGGTCACCGAAGCCGGCCCGGCCGAGCGTGATGTGGAAGAAGAAGCGCAGCGCGGTGCAGGCCAGGTTCATTCGGGCGTAGCTTGCCCCCAGCGAGGCCAGATGGAGCTGGTAGCGCCGCAGATCCTCCGGCTCGGCCCGATCCGGCGGCAGGCCGAGGAAGGCCGTGAACGCGCGGACCTGCCGGACATAGTCGCGCTGCGTGTGCTCGCCGAACTGGCGGATCGTCATGTCCTCGATCATCCGCTGGCGCAGCGGGCTGACGGTGACGGGATCGGTCATGGAGGCCTCCAAGGATCAGGGAAACGACCCCGAAATCCTCGGATGCAGCGCCTCACATGCGAAATCTCAGCGATGCACGCGACGAAGCGCCCTGCCGCGAGAGCGGCTTAGAAGCTATGGGCGGCGCAACGAGGCCGGTACCATCGTTGCCGCAATCAGCGATGGAGCACCTTTATGGCACACAGCATCGATGCGAGCAGATGTTCGATTCCGCTCGATCAAGGCGCGACCCTGGTCGCCGTGATCGAGATGGGCCAGGCGAGTTGGTTGGTCGCCGGCCTCGTCCCAGGCGTGGAGCGCCAGCCGTTGAAGAAGCTGCCCGTCGATCAGCACGGCCTGCTGCAATTGCTGCATCGCTGGCGAGTGGAGGCCGAACGAAACGGGCGCCCGATCCAGCGGATCGTCGTAGCCTTTGAGGCCGGGCGCGATGGCTTCTGGCTCGCCCGATGGTTGCGAGCCCACAATGTCGAGGCTTATGTCATCCATGCCTCCAGCG
>NZ_JBFUIY010000039.1:0-51318 GCF_056401655.1 Allobosea sp. P4_E12
AGGGCGGATAGCCGCGCTCCTCGGTGTAGCTGTCGATAATAGCCGAAAGGTCGAGCCCTTCGCGCACCGTGTCACGGACGAAATGCGCCAGGTGACCGGGCGGCACGAACTCATGCAGCGAAGGCGGCAAAAGCCAGCCCTGATCGACATCCCAAGAGCGAAACACTTTGGCCATGAGCCAGTGAATCATCCCGAAGCCACCCCGTCCAGAGGATTACTCGGACGGGCTCCTAGATCATCGGACCGGATATCGTATCCAGTCCGATGATCTAACTCTTTGTCTTTGCATCGGCCTTCCCGAAAACCGCAATCCACTTTTCGGGCCGATGCTTTAAGAAGAGGCGTCGTGGTCGGACAGGCCCGACCATGACACTGATCGCTCCGAAGTGGGCCTCGAGAGCGGGGTCTATCCCTCGATCTGCCGTGCCTCTTCCGGCAGCATGATCGGMAYGCCGTCGCGGATCGGATAGGCGAGCTTGGCAGGGCGGCTGATCAGCTCCTGCCTTGCTGCGTCGTATTCGAGCGTGCTCTTGGTCACCGGGCAGACCAGGATCTCGAGCAGTTTCGGGTCGATCCGGGTGGCGGGCATGTCGCGTTCGGTCATGATCTCGTCTCAGTGCTTTCTCGGAAGATCGGCGAGCATGCCGGCTGCGACCATCAATTTCGGCAGGGACAGGCCCGACATCGTGATGGCCGAGACGGTCGCGCGGGTGCGATCGGCCTCCGCGCCACGCTCGGCCAGCCAGCCATCGAGGGTGTCGGATCCGGTTGCGCCCGAGGCGATCTCCTGAGTCAACCCGGCATGAGCATCGACCAGCGTTTCGATGGCGCGGTCGCGGGCCAGGCGCTCATAATCGTCGGTCGCCGGTACGGCTGCTGCTGCTGCCGCCAGGCTGGACAGGCCGAAGACCGAATCGGCGCCGAAATGAATCCGCGCCACCTCGGAAATCGACTGTTTGGTCCGGTCGGCGATGTCGACGATGTCGGTCGCCTGGGCAAGTGCGGGCAGGCTGGCAATCCGCGCAGCGAGGGTTTCGGGCACTGATTCCGAGACGAGAACGGCGATGCGGGCCGTACGCGCCTGGGCGGCTGCCTCGGGCAGCAGGCTGTCGAGTTCGCCGGCGAGTGCGGAGACGCCCCTCGCGTAATGCGCAACCGTTTGCTCGATGGAGCCCGGTTTGGCGACGCCCCGACGCAGGAACCAGCTCATCCGATCGGTGACGAGTTCCTGGGCCGCGGCATAGAGACCGATCTGGGTCTTGCCCGGGATCTTGGCGTCGAGCGCATCGATCGCCCCGTTCAGGGCGATCAGATCGAAGGAGTCACGCGCAATGGCGTAGGCCGCGGCGATCGCCGGTGCGTCGGCGCGTGTCTGGCCGGCCAGGGTCGAGACGATGGCCGGGCCGCCACGGTTGATGATGGCGTTGGCGAGCTGGGTTGCGACGATCTCGCGACGCAGCTTGTGGCTGGCAATCTCGGCGCCGTATTTGTCGCGCAGCGCCTTCGGGAAATAACGGGCGAGCTCGTTGTTGAGATAGAGATCGTCCGGAATGGCCGATTCGAGCAAGGCATCGTGCAGCGCGAGCTTGGCATAGGCCAGCAGCACGGCAAGCTCCGGCCGGGTCAGGCCCTCGCCGCGCTTCTCGCGCTCGGCCAGCACCATATCGGTCGGCAGGAACTCGACCGAGCGATCGAGGCGGCCCTGGGCTTCCAGCGTCAGCATCAGGCGACGCAGCGCGGGCGTTGCCGTCGCGCCCTGAGCCTCGGTCAGCGAAAGCGCCAGCGTCTGCAGGTAGTTGTTGCGCAGGACGAGGAGGCCGACCTCATCGGTCATGTCGACGAGCAGGGCGTTGCGCTTCTTCTCAGGCAGGCGCCCGTCGCGGACAGGGCCCGCGAGTGCGATCTTGATATTGACCTCGACGTCGGAGGTGTTGACGCCGGCGGAGTTGTCGATGGCATCGGTGTTGATCCTGATGCCGTTGCGGGCGGCTTCGATGCGTCCGCGCTGGGTGCAGCCCAGATTGGCGCCTTCGCCGACGACACGGGCCCGCAGATCGGCGCCCGCAATCCGGATCGCGTCATTGGCGCGGTCGCCGACCTGGGCATCGGTCTCGTCGGTGGCTCGGATATAGGTGCCGATGCCGCCGAACCAGAGCAGGTCGACCCGCGCCTTGAGGATTGCGGTCATCAGTTCGGGCGGGGTGACTTCCGCCTTGTCGAGATCAAGCAGCGCGCGCAGCACCGGGGAGAGTGGGATGCTCTTGGCCTGGCGCGAGAATACGCCGCCGCCCTTGGAGATCAGCGACTTGTCGTAGTCCTGCCACGAGGAGCGGGGCAGCGCGAACAGGCGCTGGCGTTCGGCGTGTGACGCTGCCAGATCGGGCTCCGGATCGAGGAAGATGTCGCGGTGGTCGAAGGCGGCCACAAGCCTGATCGCCGGCGAGAGCAGCATGCCGTTGCCGAAGACGTCGCCCGACATGTCGCCGACACCCGCCACCGAGAAGGGGGTCGACTGGATGTCGATGTCGATCTCGCGAAAATGCCGCTTCACGGCCTCCCAGGCGCCACGTGCGGTGATGCCCATCTTCTTGTGGTCATAGCCCTGGCTGCCGCCAGAGGCGAAGGCATCGCCGAGCCAATGTCCCTTCTCGATCGAAAGCGCGTTCGCGATATCGGAGAAGGTTGCGGTGCCCTTGTCGGCGGCGACGACGAGATAGGGATCATCGCCATCATGGCGCACGGTGTCGGCCGGCGGAATGACCGTCTCGCCGTCGAGATTGTCGGTGAGCTCCAGCAGGGTGCGGACGAAGATGCGGTAGCTCTCGGTGCCTTCCGCGATCCAGGCCTGGCGATCACTCGCCGGCGGCAACTGCTTGGGGAAGAAGCCGCCCTTGGCGCCGACCGGAACGATCACGGCGTTCTTCACCTGCTGAGCCTTGACCAGGCCCAGCACCTCGGTGCGGAAATCCTGCGGCCGGTCGGACCAGCGCAGGCCGCCGCGCGCGACCTTGCCGAAGCGCAGGTGCACACCCTCGACGCGGGGCGAATAGACGAAGATCTCGTAGAGCGGATGCGGCAGCGGCAGATCGTCGAGCCTGGCGCATTCGAATTTCAGTGAGATCGTGCTGCGCGGATAGCCATCCGGGCCGATCTGGAAGAAATTGGTGCGCAGCGCCGCTTCGATCAGGTTGACCAGGCGCCGCAGAATGCGGTCCTCGTCTAGGCTGGTGACGTCGTTGAGCGCGGCTTCGATGCTGTCACGCTCGGCCTGCATCGCCTTCTCGCGCTTGCTCGCATCGAAATGCGGGTCGAATTTGGCGACGAAATAGGCGATCAGCTTCGAGGCGATGCCGGGGTGTCGGGTCAGCGCATCGGCGATGTAGTCCTGGGCGTAGGGCGCGCCGACCTGCCTGAGATAGCGCCCGAGCGCACGCAGCAGCGCCGCCTCGCGCCAGGCGATTCCGGCGGCAAGGACGAGCTGGTCAAAACGGTCCGATTCCGCCAGCCCACGGAACTGGGCCATCAGCGCTGCTTCGATCGTCGGATCGAGGCGGGCGACATCGATTTCGCCTCCGCCGGCACGCTCAAGCGTCATGTCGTGCAGCCAGACACGGGCGGCCTCAGGCGCTTCAACTCCATTGGCTGCCGGCGTCAGGTTGAAGGTCCGCTCGTTGACGACGCGGAAGCCCATGTTCTCGAGCACCGGCACGCGGGCGGAGAGGGAGATCGGCGAACCACTCGAGAAGACCTTGAGATTGGCCCGCGCCGCGGTATCGCCCTCGCGGCGATAGAGATTGACCGCGCGCGACCGCTCCGGGGTGAGCTTCTGCAGCATGTCGATGTCTTCGAGCGCATCGGTTGCCGAGAAGCGCTCGCGATAGGCCGCGCCAAAGGCCTCGGCATAGCGCTCGGTCAGCGACCGCGCTGCCGGGCCCGCCTTCTGCTCGTCGAGAACGTCCTTGAGGCCATCCGCCCAGGTTCGGACGATCGCAGCAATGCCGGCTTCCAGCGTGGCGCGATCGACCCTTGGTGTGCGGCCTTCGTCGCGGCCGATGATGTAATGGGTGCGGGACAGCGGGCCTTCCGGATAGGCCGGGTAAGCGGCCGACAGGCGCCCCTCATAGATCCGCGCCAGGAATTCGCCGACGCGACGGCGGACCTGCGTGTCGTAGCGATCCTTCGGAATGAAGACGAGGATCGAGACGAAGCGGTCGAACTCGTCGACCCGGGCCAGCGCGCGGATGCGCGGGCGCTCGGTCAGCTGCAGGATATCGAGCGCGAAGCGTTCGAGTGTCTCGCCGTCGATCTGGAAAAGCTCGTCGCGCGGAAAGGCATCGAGCACGTTGAGCAGCGCGCGGCCGGAATAGCTCGCCGCGTCGAAGCCCGTGTTCTTGGCGACGCGCGCGACCTTGAGCCGCAGATAGGGAATGGCGCGGGCGCTGCCCGTATAGGCATTGGAGGTCAGCAGGCCGACGATGCGCATCTCGCCGTCGAGATGGCCATCAGGTGTGAACAGCTTGACGCCGATATAGTCGAGATGGACGCGGCGATGCACGCGGCTCTTGACGTTGGCCTTGGTGATGATCAGCGCCTGCGGTTTGGCGAGGAAGGCGCGAATCTCCGGCGTCATCACCACCATTTCGCGATTCTTGCGCAGCATGCGCACGGAGGGATCGCGCAGGATGCCGAGACCCGAGCTGTCGATCGGGTCGGCAGCCGCATCACCGCCCGGGAAACGGTAGGCTCGAATGCCGAGAAGCGTGAAATTGTCGCCGGCGATCCATTCGAGGAATTGCAGGGCCTCAGCGACCTCGTCCTCGGCAAGCGGGGGCGGGTTGGAGCGATAGGCTTGAATCACCTCGGTGATTCGCCCGCGCATGGCCGCCCAATCGTCGACCGCTAGGCCGACATCGACATAGACCCGCTCAAGACCGGTCTTCAGGCGCTCGCGCGCCTCGGGCGTGTCGATACGGTCGAGATGGATATGGATCAGGCTTTCGCGGCGAGCGCCTTCCGGAGCCCGTCCGGTCGCTTCGCCTGCAAGCGAGTGAAAAGCGCCGTCGGCATCGCGCACGACCGCCAGGATGGGGTGGGCGACGAGGCGAGGCTCGTAACCCTGCTCGGTCAGCTCAGCCAGCGTCGAATCGAGCAGGAAAGCCTTGTTATCGTTCACGACCTCGAGAATCGTGATCTGGCGTTCGCGGCCATGCTCGCTGAACGCCTCGTCCCGGAAACGCAGATTCGGCGTGCCGGGCCGGCGCTTCGCGGTCAGATGCTTGTAGGCGGCGGCAGCGGCACGGGCGAGGAGATCCGGCGGGAGTGCGACGATATCTTCGGCAACGACGCGGCCATAGAGCAGCTTCGGAAACTCCGCCGGCATGCCGGTTCCGCTCTGGGAGGCTGCGGCCTCGACCGCGGCCAGAGCCTCGATCGTTGCATTCGTCACTCGTTTAACCATCCCCAGAACCCTCAGTTATTTTGCCGCAGCGATGACATAGGCTGCGGCGCCTTTCAACTTTCGTCGCATCATGCACACGAACAAGGGCGCCCGTGCGAACATCGCGGCAGATCCTGTCGAAAGTTCAACCCCGCCGACACATCAGGAAACGGACCATGTCGAACAAGCATGACAAATCGAAGGTCGGAGAGCTTCCGACTCGGCAGGATGAGTCGCCAAGGGTGATGGCGCTGGCGTTGCCGGAAGTCGAACTGTCGGCCGAGAATCGGGCCTATTTCGCCAAATGCCAGGAGAAGCTCGGCTTCGTGCCGTATGTGCTGCTGGCCTACGCCCATGACGATGCCAAGCTCACGGCCTTCGCCGCGTTCTACAACGACCTGATGCTCGGCCCTTCGGGTCTCTCCAAGCTCGAGCGCGAAATGATCGCCGTCGCCGTGTCGAGCGTGAACCGTTGCTATTACTGCCTGACGGCACATGGCGCCGCGGTCCGTCAGCTCTCGGGGGATCCGGTGCTCGGCGAGCTGATGGCCATGAACTATCGCGCTGCCTCGCTCTCGCCCCGCCATCGTTCGATGCTCGATTTTGCGGTGAAGCTGAGCGAGACGCCCTATCTCGTCGAGGAAGGTGATCGCGAGGCGTTGCGGGCGGCGGGATTCGGCGAACGTGACATCTGGGATGTCGGTGCGGTCGCTTCGTTCTTCAACATGTCGAACAGGATGGCCTCGGCCGTCGATATGCGGCCAAATGCCCAGTATCACGGACAAAACCGCTGAAGAGCCTGCATTTTCGCCAAAAGAAAACGGCCAGCGGAAACCGCCAGCCGTTGAGGTAGCCTCGAACCGATAGGCCCGACCTCACCAAGCCCGGGGGGCTGGGGGGCTGACGTATCCGGAACTCAATGAGGCCGGGCCGTCGAGGCAACGAGGGGAGTTGAGCCCGGCAACTTGGCCATCGCTTGGCGCGTTCGCGGCGAAAATGCGGCGTGGCTGACGAAGGCGTGATTCTTTTCGGCCTGCCTCGATCTCTTGCCAGCGCAGCATCCGGGGCGCATCATCCTGCCCAACGGGAAGTGCGATCGGGCCCTGCTCGACCGCCGATCGGGAGGCGCTATGAGCGAAAGCGAAACGCCGCAATCGCACGGGGCCGGGGCGGTGGTTGCCTTCCCCGGTCCGGCCAAGCCGGCGGCCGTTACTTTTGATCGCCGGGAACTCTCTGAGCTTCTCAATCTCTACGGCCGGATGGTCGCTGCCGGCGAATGGCGCGACTACGCCATCGATTTCCTGAAGGACAAGGCACAGTTCTCGGTTTATCGCCGAACCTCCGAGGTCCCGCTCTACCGGATCGTCAAGGATCCCGCCCTTGCCAAGCGCCAGGGCGCGTACTCGATCGTCGCGGCGACCGGGCTGATCCTGAAGCGCGGCTCGGATCTCAGCCGTGTCCTGCGGGTGGTCGACAAGAAGCTCAGCGTGGTGAGTTGAGGGGCGGCGCGGTTCGGTTGCCGTCGCCGATTTCCTTCTGCATCAGCATCTGGTCGAGCCAGCGGCCGTGCTTGTAGCCGACGGCCCTGGCGACCCCGATGAGCGCGAATCCGGCGTGTTCATGCAGCCGGCGCGAGGCGGCCGAGGCGCCGTTCCCATCGCCAATGACCGCGACCATCTGCCGGAAGCCCCTGACTTCGCACGCGGCGATCAGCGCGCTCAGCAGAGCGCGGCCGATGCCGAAGCCCTGTGCTTGCCGCGAGAGATAGATCGAGTCCTCCACCGTGCTGCGATAGGCCGGGCGCGGGCGATAGGCACCGGCATAGGCATAACCGAGCAGATCCTCGCCTCTGGTCGCGACGAGATAGGGATAGCCATCGGCAACGAGCGCCTCGAAGCGCCGCTGCATCTCGCCGGTCGAGGGCGGTTCAAGCTCCCAGGAGGCGGTGCCGTTCGAGACGGCATCGGCATAGATCGTGGTGATGACGGGGATGTCGTCGATGCGACCGTCCCTGATCGTGATGGGGTCCATCCGATCAAGATGGACCGCGAGGAACGCAAAAGAAAAGCCCCGGCTTTGCAGCCGGGGCTCGCTTGATCCGCAAGGCGGACGATCGATCAGCGACGATCGCCAAACAGCTGAAGCAGCATCTGGAACATGTTGATGAAGTTCAGGTAGAGCGACAGAGCGCCGTTCACCGAGAGCTTCGCAGCCGATTCGGCGTCCAGATCCGAGTAGAGAAACATCTCCTTCAGGCGCTGGGTATCCCAGGCGGTCAGGCCGGCGAAGACCAGCACGCCGATCGCCGAGATGGCGAAAGAGAGCGCGCTCGAGGCCAGGAAGATGTTGACCACCGAGGCGATCACCAGACCGATCAGGCCCATGATCAGGAAGGAGCCCATGCCCGAAAGCGACTTCTTCGTGGTGTAGCCGGCAAGGCTGAGCGCGCCGAAGGCGGCGGCCGTGATGAAGAAGACCTGAGTGACCGACGCGCCGGTGAAGACGACGAAGATCGAGGACATCGACACGCCCATCACCGCCGCGAAGGCGAAGAACATGGTGCGCGCGGTCGAGGAGCTCATGCTCTCGGCCTTGAACGAGAAGAAGAAGATGAAGGCGAGCGGGGCCAGCATCACAACCCATTTGAGCGGGCTGAGATAAAGGGCCTGGCCGAGCGGGGTCAGTGCGGTGATCTTGCCTTCCGCCGAGACGCCGCCGATCGCGAGCATGCTGATGCCGAGGGCGGCAAGGCCGGTGATGGCCAGACCGATCGACATGTTGTTGTAGACGCCGAGCATGAACGAGCGCAGGCCCTGATCCATCTCGACGGCGCTGGTCTGCTGTGCGCGGCCGGCACCCCAGACTGGAGCATTGCGGTCGAAGTTGCTCATAGAGCGATTTCCCTCACAGGTAGAATTCCGGGGCGGACATCGCCTCCGCGATCTCCACCATCGCCCAAAATCGTGGCGACAACGCGGAATATGAGGGGGATTGAGCGACCTTACAAGAGGCCGCCATGGTTAAGAGCGCCGCCTGAATAGATCACGGGCCCCAGAATGATGCAATGCGGCGAACGCTCCATGTCTATCTCGGAGGCAAGAGCGACAGTTCTCATAAATTCCGCAGATGAGAAGCTGGCGCCTTCGATAGTATTTTTAGGGTTCCGAACAATCCGAACAGGACGGTGACCATGATCGCGGCAGTCGCAGCGAGGATCGCGCCGGTTGGATCGCTGACGAATTCTATCTTCATCACTTGGGTGACGACCCCCCAGCCTGCCAATGCGCCGGCGACAACGCCGAACAGGGCGGAGACAAAACCTATTCCGGCATATTCGAGGGCGTACGACGAAAGTATGAAGCGACGTGTCGCGCCGAGCGTCTTCAGGATCATCGCGTCGTATAGCCGCGCATGCTGCCCGGCCGCGAGAGCGCCTGCCAGGACCAGCAGGCTGGAGGCGATCGCCAGGCCCGAGGCGCCGCGAATCGCGGTCGCGAGCTGGCTGACGATGGTGTTGACCGCTTCGAGCGCGTCCTTCACCCGCACGGCGGTGACCGATGGGAATTCGACCGCCAGCCGGCGCAGCAGCTGCGCATCGGCGCCGGCCGTCGCGTCGGTCCCGGAGGTGACAGTTGCGAGATTGGTGTGCGGCGCGCCGGCAAAGGTGTTGGGCGAGAACACCATGACGAAATTGATGCCGAGCGAGCGCCATTCGATGGTGCGCAGATTGGCGATCCGCGCCGTGATGTTGCGGCCCAGCACGTTCACGGTGACGCTATCGCCGACCTTGAGCCCAAGCCCGGCGGCGATCGGCGCATCGAAGGAGACGAGCGGTTCGCCGCGGTAGCCTGCCGGCCACCATTCCCCGGCAGTGATGATCGAGCCCTCGGGCATGGTTTCCGCATAGGTGATGCCGCGATCGCCATCCAGGACCCAGGCTGCCTGCTCGGAGGCCTTGATCTGCTCGGCACGCACGCCGTTGAGACTGGTGATGCGGCCGCGCATCATCGGGACGCGTTCGAGCGTGGCGCCTGGCCTCGTTTCGGCGATGAAGCTGTCAAAGCGCGCGCTCTGGCCGTTCGGGATATCGAGGAAGAAGAAACTCGGCGCCTTGTCCGGCAGCGACTGGGTCAACTGCCGGGTGAGGCTGACATCGATGAAGGCGAGCGCCGAGAGCAGGGCGACTCCGAGGCCCAGCGAGAGCACGAGCGACGGCGTCAATGCGCCGGGGCGATGGGCATTGGCGAGCGCCATCCGCAGGGCCGGGTTCCGCGGTCGCGGGCTGCGGCGAGCGAGAGCCATCAGACTCCAGGCGACGAGGCGCAGCAGCAGGAAGATGCCGGCGGCCACGGCGATATAGATCAGTGCGATGCGGCGGTCATAGGCGAAGGCGACCGCGACGCCGACGAGGCCGATGAGAGCCGCAAGGAAAACACCGAGATAGACCAGCCTGGGCCGGCGCAGATCCGGCTCGATCTGGTCGCGGAACAGGGCCGAGACTGGCACGTCATGCGCCCGGCCGAGCGGCAATATCGCAAAGACCAGCGCGGTCAGCAGGCCATAGAGCGCCGCGATCACCAGCTCTCCTGGCGCCAATGTCGGCTCGAAGGGCAGGGGCAGCAGGTCGCGAAGCGCATAGCCGAGCGCGAAGGGCGCGGCGGCGCCCAGCAGAAGACCGATCGCGATGCCAAGCGCCGCAACGATCATGACCTCGGTCAGATGGATCGCGACGACATGCCCGCCGGTTGCGCCGATCGCCTTCAAGGTCGCGAAATCGAGCTTCTTGGCCTCGACGAAGCGGCGCACCGCATTGGCGACGCCGACACCGCCAACCAGCAGGGCGGTCAGTCCGACCAAGGTCAGGAACTGCGTGAAACGCTCGAGATTGCGCTGAAAGCTCGGCGCGGCATTGGCGCGCGAGCGGATTTCCCAACCAGCGTCCGGCTGTTGGTGACCGGCATCGGCGGTGAGGCGCTCGAGGGCCGCATCATCGGACGCCGTGGGGGGCAGCGAGACGCGATAGGTCCAGCGCACCAGGCTGCCCGGCTGGAGCAATCCGGTGGCACGCAATGCGTCCTGGGACACCAGAAGACGAGGACCGAAGCCGACGCCCGACGCGATCTTGTCCGGCTCTGAGACGAGGCTGGCGCGCAATTGCACGCGCGCGCTGCCGACCGAGATCGTGTCGCCGATCTTCAGGTCGAGGCGACCAAGCAGCACGGGATCGGCAATGGCGCCAAAGCTGCCATTGCTCTGGGACAGCAGATCGGAAAGCGGGCCAGCCGGCTCGCTGACGACCTCGCCGATGCTCGGATAGGCGGAATCCACCGCCTTGAGCTCGATCAGGGCCGCGCCCTTGTCGCCGGCATTGGCCATGCCGCGCATCGTGGCGATGGTCGAGAGGGCGCCACGTCCTTCGAGAAAGCTCCGCTCGACGGCGGTGGCCTCGCGATGGATCAGGCTGAAGGCGACGTCACCGCCGAGAATGCGTCGCCCTTCGCGATGCAACCCTTCCGTCAGGCCGCGCGACGCCGAGCCGACGGCTGCGATGGCCATGACGCCGAGAGCGAGACAGGCGATGAAGACGCCGAAACCGCGCAGGCCACCACGCAGATCGCGCCAGGCGAGCCGCAGGGCGAGTGCCGGGCCAAAAGGGGAGCGGGGAGGGGTGGCAGCGGTGGGCTTGACCGGAGCGTGCATGGCGAGGGCTCAGGCGACGGCGAGATCGGCATCGGCTTCGATCCGCCCGGCGCGCAGGCGCACCGTCCGGTCGCAGGCCGCGGCAAGCGAGAGGTCATGCGTGACCAGCACGAGGGTGGCGCCCCGCTCGCGGCGCAGCGCGAAGATCAGATCGACGATCGAGCGGCCGGTGCTCTCGTCGAGATTGCCGGTCGGTTCGTCGGCGACGAGAATGGCCGGATCAGGCGCGACGGCGCGAGCGATCGCGACACGCTGCTGCTCGCCGCCGGAGAGCTGGGCCGGATAATGGTCCATGCGATCGCCGAGCCCGACATTGCGCAGCTCGGCTTCCGCCCGGGCGAACGCATCGTCTGCGCCCGCAAGTTCGAGTGGCAGAGCGACATTCTCGCGCGCCGTCATGGTCGGAACGAGATGGAAGGACTGAAAGACGATGCCGATCTGGCGCCCACGAAAAACCGCAAGGCCATCTTCCCCGAGCTGACCAAGATCCTGGCCCGCTACCTTCACCAGTCCGGAATCGGGTCGTTCGAGCCCGGCCATCGTCATCAACAGGGTGGATTTGCCTGATCCCGAAGGACCGACCAGCCCGGTCGCCTCGCCGGCAGCCAGTGACAAAGAAACGCCCTTCAGGATATGGACGCGGGCGGCTGCACGCCCCAGACTAAGATGGACATCCCGCAATTCGATCGCCGGGGCTGACTTATCACTCATCGCCACATGATCCTGTCTTCAATGCCATCGACGCCGTCCATCCGCATCGCATCGCGATGGGGATGGGGTCTCGGCGCGTTGCGCCCCGCCGCCCGATATGGGCGCGGTCGCGCGCTTGTCCAATCATTTGCCCGTGCTTTTTGCGCTGCGGCCTTTTGGCTGGCGCTTTTGATGCTCCTTCCGGTTTCAGCCATGGCACAAGCCCAGACACCGCGCCCGCTCAAGCTTGTCGTGCTGGGCGACAGCCTCAGCGCCGGCTATGGCCTGCCAGCGAGCGCGGCATTTCCGGCGGTGCTGGAGCAAGCCTTGCGCCAGAAGGGACATGCCGTCGATATCGCCAATGCCGGTGTCTCGGGCGATGTCGCCCAGGGGGGCCTCGAGCGGCTCGACTGGTCGGTGCCTGACGGGACCGATGGTGTGATTGTCGAGCTTGGCGCCAATGACGCGCTGCGCGGTTTCGATCCGGCGGTGACGGAAAAAGCGCTCGAGGACATCATCACGCGGCTGAAAGCGCGCGGTATCCCGGTGCTGCTGGCCGGGATGTATGCGCCGCGCAATCTCGGCGCGGAGTACACCGGCCGTTTCGACGGGCTGTTCAGGGCACTCGCCGAGAAACACGCGCTGGTGTTCTATCCGTTCTTCCTAGAGGGCATTGCGGGCGATCGTGCGCTGAACCAGCCGGATCTGCTGCATCCGACAGCCGAAGGCGTGCGCGTCATCGTCGAGCGGATTCTGCCGACGGTCGAGCGTTTCCTGGAGACCATCCGCTCGAAATCCTGATCCCTTCCGTTCCGGACCGATGCGCCGCCACGGAGCAGGGCGTTCGCATCATGCCGGTCGGCCCGAAAATCGCTTCCCACCCCATGAGCGCCCCTGCGCGCAATCTCCGGAGTTGTCTGACCATGCAATATCGCCGTCTTGGGCGCACCGACCTCCAGGTTTCGGTCATTTGCCTTGGAACCATGACCTGGGGCCAGCAGAACACCGAAGCCGAGGGCCATGAGCAGATGGACTACGCTCTCGCGCAGGGCGTGAATTTCTTCGATACGGCAGAAATGTACTCGATTCCGCCGCGGCCGGAGACGCAGGGCTCGACGGAGCGGATCATCGGCAGTTGGTTCAAGGCGCGGAAGAACCGCGACAAGGTCATCCTGGCCTCCAAGATCGTCGGCCGCTCGGCCAATGACTGGTTCCGGGACGATCGCGGACCGACCCGCATCAACCGCAAGCAGATCTTCGAGGCTGTCGACAAGAGCCTGAAGCGGCTTCAGACGGACTATATCGACCTCTACCAGCTGCATTTCCCCGAGCGTGCGATGCCGTGGGGCTCGAATCCAACGCGCTTCAACAAGGCCGCTTTCGAAACGCCCGATGGCGAGACGCCGATCGCCGAACAACTCGACGCCTTCGGCGAGATCGTGAAGGCTGGCAAGATCCGTCATCTCGGGCTCTCCAACGAGAGCGCCTGGGGCACGATGAGCTTCGTGCGCGATTCCGAAGCGCGCGGAGGGCCTCGCGTCCAATCGATCCAGAATGCCTACAACCTGCTCAACCGTACCTTTGAGACGGGGTTGGCCGAGATAGCGATGCGTGAGCAGGTCGGCCTGCTGGCCTATTCGCCGCTGGCCCAGGGCTACCTCACCGGCAAATATCTGGACGGTGCCAAGCCGGCCGGCGCGCGCTCGACGCTGTTCAATCGCGGCCAGCGCTACGAGGCTGTCGGCGCGGAAGATGCGGTGAAGCGCTATATCGCGGTTGCCCGCGAGGCTGGTCTGGATCCGGCGCAAATGGCGCTGGCCTACGTCAATTCGCGCCCCTTCGTGACGGCCAACATCATTGGCGCGACGACAATGGAACAATTGCGGGCCGATATCGGTTCGATCGATGTCGCACTTTCGCCCGAGGTCGAAGCAAAGATCGACGCGATTCACCAACTGGTCGGAAACCCCTGTCCCTGAAACCAGCGCGGCTCATGGCGGGGCGGGAGGGCGAAGGTTTGCAGAGGTTTTCCTGCGCTCCATCGCTTTTCGTCTCGCCAGAGTCACAAAAACTTGGCACTGATTCGCCATGCCGAGGCTGTTCACAGCTCTGGAGATACCCGCCGAGGTCGCCTCGACGCTGACGCTGCATCGGGGCGGACTCGTTGGTGCGCGCTGGATCGAGCCGGCCGACTATCACGTTACCTTGCGCTTCCTCGGCGATGTCGACCGCCGCATGGCCCATGATGTCGACAGCTTTCTCGCCGATCTGCAGACACAGCCCTTCGAGGTGACGCTCGACGCATTGGGCAGTTTCGGGGGCGACAAGCCGCGCGCCGTGTTTGCGCGGGTGCAACCCAGTCGCCAGCTCAGCGAGCTCCAGGCCGATATCGAGCGCCTGATGCGCCGCCTCGGATTACCGGCGGAAGGGCGCAAATTCGTGCCGCATGTCACGCTTGCCCGGCTGCGCGATACCTCGCCTGTCGAGGTTGCGCATTATCTGGCGATGCATCCTATCGTCCGGCCGATCGCCTTCACGGCCCGGCGCTTCACCCTGATGTCATCGCGGGATTCGATCGGCGGCGGGCCTTATGTGCTTGAGGCCGCCTATCCGCTTGGCCCATCCTACCCCAACCGGCTGCCGCGAAGCGATTTCCAGCGGAGATGATCATGCGCAAGCGACTGAGTGCCGAAGCTCGCAACGAAGCGCTCATGACGCTGGTGGGCTGGAAACTGGTCGAGGGTCGTGAGGCCATCGCCAAGCGCTTCATCTTCCATGATTTCAATGAGGCCTTCGGCTGGATGAGCCGCGTCGCGCTGCTGGCCGAAAGGATGGACCATCATCCGGAATGGTCGAATGTCTACAAGACGGTCGAGGTGACGTTGGCTACGCATGATGCCGGCGGGCTGACCGAGCTCGACGTCAAGCTCGCCCGCGCCATGGACGCCATGGCCGGCTGATCAGCCAGCCCTGCCCCAGATCGCGACACGGCGCGCAATACCGGGTGGAAGTCGCTTGGCCGCGCTCTTCAGAACGGGCCGCAAGCGTTGGAAACCGACGCTGCAGGCGAGCCGCCCCTTGAGGGAGAGCGGCAGCAGGAGGTCGCTGACACCGGTCTGCCCGTCGGCGTGTTCGAGCTTGTAGGCATCCGACGGGGCCAGCAGGTCGAACACGGCATTGCCGCGTGCCCTGGCGCTGGCGAAGCTGTGATGAATCAGGATGCTGCCGACGCCGCCCCGCTCGAAATCGGGATGGGCTGCGAGGACATGGCCGAAGCTGCGGCCCTTGCAGTCAAGCGAGAGGTCGATGCCGACCGGGGCGCCATCGCAGCATATTGCGGAGACGCGCAGCGAACTCCCCCCGTCCGCATCTCCGGCAAAATCCCGAAAGAAGGCCGCGAAGCGAGGATCGTCGATCGTCGGCGCGACGGTGCCATGGCGCAGCAGCGAGGCTTGCTTGAACRCCACGGCGTCGCCGGCGAGGGCTGCGGCGGCGGGACCGGGCGGCGGCGCCTCGAAGCTGATCGTGCCGCGTTCCTCGAGCCGGCGCAGGCGCCGACGGTAATTCGAGCGCTCGCGGGCCGGGTAGGCGCTGCTCGGGCCGTTCGTGCCGACCCGCCAGACCAGATCGGCAAAGGGGGCGTTGAGCTGCTCGATCGGCATCGCTTCACCGAGCAGGCCGGAGGCGGCGAGAATGGAGTCTGCTCGCAGTTTGCGCGCCTCGAACAGATCGGCGCCCAGTGCGCGCACGGCGCGCCATGCTGCCCGCACCAGAGTATCGCGGTCGGGGCCGGGCTCGACGAGGATGTCACCGAACTGCGCGACCGGGATGCCCATGAAGCGGAGCGTCTCGAGGCTGCAGCGGCGCTGCCGGACGAGTGGCCAGATCATCGCAAGGACACCGTGGCGGCGTGCAATGACGATACTGAGCCGGCCATGCCCCTCGAGATAATGCGCGGCCCAGTGCTTCAGGAAGACGTGGCTCTGGAAGACCTGATGCGGCAGGGCCGCACGTGCAAAGAACGCGTCCCATTCCGGCTGGAGTGCGAGGAAACCATCGCGCTCGGTTATGACCTCTGTCGTCACGGCTCCGCCGATCTCAGAGCCTTCCCGCCGCTTGCTCATCATTGGGCTCCGGCGCGCAGATGCGCGATCAGCCGCCTCGACCCTGTGATCGGGAAGCGGGCGAGATAGGGCAGGAGCAGCAGGGGGTGCCTGGCCGCGAAGGGCGCGTCATGCTCGACCATGTGGCGGATGGCGATGACAGGCAGAGGCGCGCGCAGCGGCCGGAAATCCGAATTCCAAAGGCCTGGCGCCTCCGACGTCGCATGCATCAGCCCGATCATGCGGTTGCGCCGCAGCGAGTAGAATTTGTGACGGTCCTGGACGCGCTTGAGCATGGCGATGCCGTCCGGGCTGTCGCATTTCGGAAAGCCGATGATCACCGTGCGGAAGTGCTGCATGCCGGCCTTGCAGGGGATGGCGTCGAGTGCACCGAAACCGCTCCGAACCAGGGCGAAGGCCGCATCCTCATCCGTGGCGCGTTGATTGGAAATGCCGAGGCGGACCGTATCGAGCCGGGCCGCCTGGCGTGTGAAGGGGCAGACGGCGCCGGTCCTGCCGAGATCGGCATGACCTCTCATCAGATAGTCTTCGACCCAGGAGAGCAATGTCGCCAGTGGTGCATCCGGGGCGGCCTCACGCGCGGATTGGCGTGCAGCTTCGAGCGTCATGAGCCCATCGGGGCTGGCTCTGCTGCTCAAGGTCGCTGTCTCCGGCATCAATGCACGCTCCGGTTGCTGTTCCCTAGCGATAGCAAGCTCAAATTAGCGAAGGGTTGATGACGGTTCGCCCTGTTCGACAGCGGCGTTAGGATTCCCGAAAGATTTGCTCCAGCCGCAGCGCCCAAGCGCCTCCAGCATGTGCGAAGGCGGGGGCGCCTCGACTCTGACCGGCTCGCGCTTGCGATAGAGCGGAACGCTGACAGCGCGGGCATGGAGCTGGAGTCCAGGTCCGCCGTCCCGCGGCGCCGAGCCGTAGACTTCGTCGCCCAGCATCGGCCAGCCGGAGGCCGCGCAATGCACCCGCAATTGATGCGTGCGGCCGGTGAGCGGCTCGAGTTCGAGCCATGTCAAACCCTCCGCGCGACCCAGCACCCGATAACGGGTTTGTGAAGGCAATCCCTCCGGGTCGACCTTCATCCACCAGCCGCGTTCGGGAGAGCGCCTGGCGAGGGGCAGATCGATCATGCCTTCGTCGTCCTGCGGGGCGCCCTCGACGATAGCCCAATAGGTCTTGTCGATGCGGCCGTCGCGGAACAGCTGGTTGAGCTCGGCCATTGCGCGTGGGTGGCGGCCGAGGATGAGGCAGCCGGACGTATCCTTGTCGAGCCGGTGGGCGGCTTCTGGCCGTCGCGGCAGACCAAAGCGCAGGGCGTCGAGATAATCGGTCAGCACGGGAATGACGCGGCGCTTTGCCTGCGGGCCGCGATGCGAGGGCAGGCCGGCGGGCTTGTCGATCACCAGCATCATCGCGTCGCGATAGAGCAGTGGCACCGGCAGGGCGGCTTCTGGGGTCTCGCGCGAAATTGCTGGTTGATCCGGTCTGCTCATGGCATTGCGCTATCCAAACCAGCGGTGTGGCGCAACTCGGGCGCCTGGCCTGCAGGATGACGGGACGAGTGATGAGCGAGAGCGAACCGAAAAAGCGCGGCTTCTTTTCGAGGCTGTTCGGGCTGGAGCAGGAACAGTCCAAGCCCGCTCCTGAGAGCGCAGCCGAGCCCTCCCCGGATTTGCCGGATGCCGCAGCCGAGCCGGCTCCTGACGCTGTACCCGATGCCCCAATCGCCCCCGATCTGCTGATCGGCGAGGCTGCGCCCTTGCCGATCGCGACGCCGGAGGTTGAAGCCGAACCGGAGCCCGCGCCGGTTTCGCCCATGGCATCCGGACAGACCGCGGAGCCGAGCCCGGCGCCGCAGCCGAAGCGCAGCTGGTGGCGCAGGCTGGCGGACGGGCTCTCCCGTACCTCCTCGGCGCTGACCACCGGCATCACGGAGCTCTTCACCAAGCGCAAGCTCAATGCCGCGACGCTGGAGGATCTCGAAGACATCCTGATCCAGGCCGATCTTGGCCTCGCCACCTCGGCGCGCGTCGCCAAGGCGGTGGGCGAGGGACGCTATGACAAGCAGATCGAGCCGGAGGAGGTGAAGGCCATCCTGGCGCGCGAGGTCGAGAGCATTCTGACGCCGGTGGCGCACCCCTTGACGATCGATGCCACGAAAAAGCCGTTCGTGATCCTGATGGTCGGGGTTAATGGCTCCGGCAAGACGACGACGATCGGCAAGCTGGCTGCGAAATTCCGTGCCGAAGGCAAGTCGGTGATGCTCGCTGCGGGCGATACGTTCCGCGCAGCTGCGATCGAGCAGCTCAAGGTCTGGGGCGAGCGCACGGGTGCGGAGGTTGTATTTGGTCAGCAGGGTGCGGATGCGTCGGGTTTGGCCTTTGAGGCGCTGCAGAAAGCCAGGGCCAACGGGGTCGATATCCTTCTCGTGGACACGGCCGGCCGGCTGCAGAACAAGGCAGGGTTGATGGACGAGCTCGCCAAAGTGGTGCGGGTGATCCGCAAGCTCGACGCGGAGGCGCCGCATGCAGCCTTGCTGGTGCTCGACGCGACGGTGGGCCAGAATGCGATCTCGCAGGTCGAGGCCTTTCGCGAGACGGCTGGCGTGACCGGGCTGGTGATGACGAAGCTCGACGGCACGGCGCGTGGCGGCATCCTCGTGGCGCTCGCCGCCCAGTTTGGCTTGCCGGTGCATTTCATCGGCGTCGGCGAGAGTGTCGAGGATCTGGAACCATTCTCCGCACGTGATTTTGCACGAGCGGTTGCTGGATTGGGAGAAGCCGCGTGAGCGAGAGTCTGGCCGAGACGACTAAGGACAAGGGCGTTAACCCGCTGCTCAAGCTCGGCCTCGAGTTCGGGCCGCTGGCCATCTTCTTTTTCGCCAACTCCTATGGCGACCGCCTGTTCGGCGTCGCCGAAGACCGGCGCATCTTTGTTGCGACCGGCATCTTCATCGTGGCGTCGCTTGTCTCGCTCGCCCTGTCGCGTGTGTTGCTCCACCATCTGCCGCGCATGGCGATCGTAAACGCGGTCGTGGTGACGGTCTTTGGTGGGCTGACGCTGGCGCTCGACGATGCCTTCTTCATCAAGGTGAAGCCGACCATCGTCAACACGCTGTTCGGCTGCATCCTGCTTGGCGGACTGTTCTTCGGGCGTTCGCTGCTGGCGCTGGTGCTCGAAACTGTCCTGCAGCTCGACGAGGAGGGCTGGCGCAAGCTCACCTTCCGCTGGGGCCTGTTCTTCTTCGTCCTTGCCGCGTTGAACGAGATCGTCTGGCGTACGCAGACGCAGGATTTCTGGGTCGCCTTCAAGGTCTGGGGCGTGATGCCGCTGACCATGGCCTTTGCCCTGGCTCAGACGCCGCTGATCCTGAAGCATGAGATCAAGCCGCCAGCGACGCCCGGAAAATAGGGCGTCCCTGCAAGGGGCGGCACGGCTGCCCGCTGCGTTGTGGCCTCGTCCGCCAGCGATGAAGAGGCTGGCGCCATGTTCTGCGCCGCGCTCCCTTGAGCCTCGGGCGTAAGCACGAGGCGGCGACGCGATGCGGTGGGACCTCTACCGCGACAAGACGGGTGCAAGGTCTTCAGGATTATTTGACGCAGCGCGCTATTTCGGTGCCAGCCGGATCGCGCCATCGAGGCGGATTGCCGTGCCGTTCAGCATGTCGTTCTCGACGATGCTCCTGACCAGCGCGGCATATTCGGCGGGGCGGCCGAGGCGCGAGGGATGCGGGATCGAGGCTTCCAGCGCCTGGCGATAGTCGTCCGGTACCGACGCGAACATCGGAGTCTCGAACAGGCCGGGCATGATCGTCATGACGCGGATGCCAAGCTGGGCGAGGTCACGCGCGATCGGTAGGGTCATGCCGACAATGCCGCCCTTCGAGGCGGAATAGGCCGCCTGGCCGATCTGGCCATCCTCGGCCGCGACCGAAGCCGTGCAGATGAAGACTCCGCGCCCGCCATCGGGCGTGACCGGTGGCTCCGCGGCGAGTGCGAGCGCCGAGCGTGCGATCATGCGGAAAGTGCCGGCGAGATTGACGGCGAGCGTCTTCTCGAAGGTCGCGAGGTCGTGGGCCACGAGTTCGCCGGTCTCCCGCTTCTTCGAGACGACACGGCGGCCCGGGGCGATTCCGGCGCAATTCACCAGGATGCGCTCGATGCCATGCGCCTGACGAGCCGTGAGCAGGGCTTCGTCGACCGAGGCATCGTTCGAGACATCGCAAAGGGCAAAGATGCCGCCGATTTCGCTCGCCACCTGTTTGCCGCGCTCGGCATTCATGTCGAAGATGGCGACCTTSGCGCCCTGGGAGGCGAGCATGCGTGCGGTGCCTTCGCCGAGGCCGGACGCGCCGCCGGTGACGACGGCCGCGATGGACGAATCGAGCTTCATGTCAGGTCCCTGTTCGCAAAAATGGCTGGACCAGCCTTAATCCGCGCCATCGGCTGCTCCAAGGACGATTCTTGGCGCAACCCTTGTGCAGCCTTGCGTCCGGGGCCACATTTTCGGCGTGGGAAATGTGTATTCCGCACTGGGCCGGGGTTTTCAGGTCCTTCCACGGAGTGAGGAATGAGCGAGGGTTTCAGTTCGCGTTTCAGCGCCGAAGAGATGGCGGCGATCCGGCGGAGCCTGCGCGACGAAGCGCGTTTCGGCGCCGATCTGATGAGCCTTCTCAAGCGGGTCGCCAAGCGCATCCCCTTTGCCGAGGATCTGCTGGCAGCCTATTTCTGCACCCGCGATCCGGCGACGCCCCGGCGTGTCCGGCTGACATTGCTGGCCGCGCTCGGCTATTTCGTGCTGCCGATCGATGCGATTCCCGACATCATGCCGATCCTTGGCTTTAGCGACGATGCGGCCGTGATGGCGGCTGCGATCGCCGCGGTCGCGGGGTCGATCACGCCGGAGCATCGCCAGAAGGCGCAGGACACGCTGGCGGGGCTTTGAGCCCCGTTCAGGGCGTCAGGACGATTTTGCCCTGCGCCTTGCGATCCCCGATCATCGCAAACGCTTCCGCAGCGCGTTCGAGCGGGAAGGTGGCGTGGACATGGGCGCTGATGCGCCCGGCTGCGGCCCATTCCAGCAGTCGTTCCATGTTGCGGCGATGCGCCGCCGGTTCGCGCGCGACGAACTCACCCCAGAACACGCCGCGCAGGTCGCAGCTCCTGAGGAGCAGCAGGTTGAGTGGAATCTTCGGGATCGCGCCGCCGGCAAAGCCAACAACGAGGTAGCGCCCCTCCCAGGCCATGGCGCGCAATGCCGGCTCGGCGAGATCGCCGCCAACCGTGTCGTAGAGCACGTCGACGCCACGATTCTCCGTCAGGCGGCGCAGGCCCGCCTTCACATCCTCGATGCTGTAGTCGATCTCCTCCTGGGCGCCATGTTCACGTGCCAGCGCCAGCTTCTCCGGCGATGAGGCGCAGGCGATGACATGGCCGCCGAGCAAGGCGCCGATCTCGACGGCGGCCAGGCCGGCGCCGCCGCCTGCGCCGAGAATGGCCAGTGTTTCGCCGGCCTTGAGCCCGGCGCGCTGGATGAGACCGTGCATCGCGGTGCCATAGGTCACGAAAAGCCCGGCGGCCTGCGCGTCATCAAGGGTATCCGGCACGCGTACGATCGCCCGAGAGGAGACCGCGACCTTTTCACGCGCTCCACCATGCCCGAGCCATACGGCGACACGCTCGCCGATGCGCCAGCCTTCGACATCGCGGCCGATCGCGCTGATGATGCCCGCGCATTCGCCTGCTGGCGAGAAGGGCAGGGGCGGCTTGGTCTGGTAGCGATTCTGGATGATCAGCGTGTCGAAGAAGTTCAGCGCCGCCGCCTTGACGGTGATGACGACCTCGCCTGGGCCCGGCTTCGGATCGGGCAGTTCACGGATCACCAGGTTTTCTGCCGGCCCGTGGGTCTCGCAAAGCAGTGCTTTCATCTCGTCGCACCGTCCTCAGCCTGGCTTGTGCCCGCGATACCATCCGGACAACGCTGGTCACCGCCTGTTTCCCGGCGGATTGTGCCACGGCCCCGGTGCGGACGGAACCTTGTTCGCGGCAGCGTCATATTCGCATTTTCGCCAGGATCGTGACATCCTATGGTTCAGGCATTCTTGAGATTCCGCGCAAAATGCTTCGGAAATAGAGATGCTGTTAACATTTCTGCTGATTGATGGCGGTCGATGATTCTCAACTACTTCCGAACCGGCGTCACCGCCACCCGGCATGCGAAACTGGCTTCGGCGCTGGTCGCGCTGGCTTTGCCGTTTCTGATTTCCCCGGCCCAGGCGCAGCGAGCGCCTGCTCCGGCCCAACGCGCTGCGGCTTCGGGCCAGGCCCAGGCGATGCTGCTCGAGACGGCCGGAAAGTGGCAGGCTTTCTCGTCGCAGCAGGGGCGATCCAAGGTCTGCTACGCGCTTTCCAAGGCGGAAACCCGCATTCCCGCCAATCTCAAGGATGTCGAAGGCATGCTCTTCGTCTCCAGCCGCCCCACCGAAGGGGTGCGCAACGAGATCAGCCTGGTGATGAATTTCGACCTCAAGGAAGATGTCGAGCATCAGGCGATCATCGGCAATGAGCGCTTCGCGCTGGTCGCAAAGGGCCAGAACATGTGGCTCAAGAACCCGGCTGAGGAAGGCCGCATGCTCGACGCGCTGCGCAAGGGCGCGAGCCTCGAGGTCAAGGGCATGTCGAAACGCGGCAATCCGACCAGCGACAAATATTCGCTCGCCGGCCTCAACCAGATCGTCAAGCGCGCCGAAGACGCCTGCAAGTAGCGCGGGCAGGCGGCGCATTTCCGCCGATTTCGCGCTTTATGCGGATTATGATATGAGCCCGCTGAGCGCGGGCGCATGATGCCCGCTTGAGCCCGAGTTCCGATGTCCCTGTCCGTCCCTGCTTCCCCCGCTCCGGCGGCCGAACCCGTTTTGCGACCTGCCTCGCTGGTCGGGCGCACACGCGCCGGCCTGTCCGATGCGCTGGCTGAAATCGGCGTTTCCGAGAGGGAGCGACGCATGCGCGTCGGCCAGCTCTGGAACTGGATCTATCATTACGGCGTCCGCGATTTCTCCGCGATGACGACGATCAGCAAGGTCTTGCGCGCTGCGCTGGCCGAGCGCTTCACGCTCGATCTGCCGGAGGTTACAGCCGAGCAGGTCTCGAGCGACGGCACACGCAAATGGCTGCTGCGGATGCCTCCGGTCGGTGCACGCGATCGCGGTGCCGAGATCGAATGCGTCTATATCCCCGAGGTCGACCGCGGCACGCTCTGTGTCTCGAGCCAGGTCGGCTGCACGCTCAGCTGCACCTTCTGCCACACCGGTACGCAGCGCCTGGTGCGCAACCTCACCACCGAGGAGATCGTGGCGCAGCTGATGGTGGCGCGCGATCGTCTCGGCGACTTCCCCGGGCGCACCCCGCCCGAGGGTGCCTTCGTGCCGAATGATGGTGGCCGCTTCGTCTCGAACATCGTCTTCATGGGCATGGGCGAGCCGCTCTACAATTTCGACGGCGTCCGCGATGCGATCGACGTGATCTCGGACAATGAGGGCTTATCACTCGGCCGTCGCCGCATCACGGTTTCGACCTCCGGCGTGGTGCCGCAGATCGAAGCGCTCGGCGCGGAGATGGGCACGATGCTGGCGATCTCGCTGCATGCCGTGCGCGACGACCTGCGCAATGAACTGGTGCCGCTGAACAAGAAGTATCCGATCCGCGACCTGCTCGAAGCTTGCCGCAACTATCCCGGCCTGTCGAACGCCAAGCGCATCACCTTCGAATACGTGATGCTGAAGGGCGTCAACGACAGCGATGCCGAGGCGCGCGAGCTCGTCAGGCTGCTCAAGGGCATTCCGGCCAAGATCAACCTGATCCCGTTCAATCCCTGGCCCGGCACGCGCTATGAATGCTCTGACTGGGACCGGATCGAGCGCTTCTCCGAGATCGTCTACCGCGCAGGCTATGCCTCGCCGGTGCGTACGCCACGCGGGCGCGACATCCTCGCCGCCTGCGGCCAGCTCAAGAGCGAGACTGAAAAGCTCTCGGCGCGTGCCCGGCTGATGCTGGAGCAGAGCGAGGCCGAAGCTGCGGCGCTGGCGGGCTGACATATGCTGCGTTGGCTGCTGTTGATTCCATTCGCGTTGCTCGTTGCGATGGGATCGGGGATGTTTGCCCTGCTCATCGCCAGCGTGGTTTCGCCTGACATCGCCCTGCTGATCGGCGGCGGCTTCGAGCGCCTGCTCACAGCGCTCTTCGCCCAGGCCGAGAGCGGCTTCGATCCCGGCCCCACGGCGGAAGCTGCCTTCACACTGCTCGGCCGGCTGGGCTTTGCAATCATGGTCGCGCCGGTCGTGCTCGTCGCTATCGGCTCCGAGCTCTTCCGCATCCGCAGCGGGCTCATCCAGAGCGGGCTGACAGGCACCCTCGCGGCGCTGCTGCCGCTCGCCATGCTGCGGCTGTCACGCGCACCGACGGCGAGCGAGACACAGATCATCGCAGCGCTGTTCCTGGTCGGGGCCGCCACCGGCTTCGTCTACTGGCTGATCGCGGGGCGCGGCGCGGGTGGGGAGCGCCCGGTCGGGCAGGTTTAACGCCTGCCGCCTGTCTCGGGCGCAGCGCCGACCCGAGACACTCCGAAGCCGATGAGGCCCGGAATTCGCCCGGGCATGATGTGCCGGACCCGCTACATCATCGGACCGGATATCGTATCCGGTCCGATGATCTAACCTTCTGTGTTTGCATCGGCTTTTCCGAAAACCGCAATCCACTTTTCGGGCCGATGCTTTAGTCGCCGATCGCCACCCCCTCGCGCCGGCCATCGGCTCCCCCGACAAAGCCTTCAGGGGTCTTGACGATCGCCTGGATGCCGGAGGTCATTTCCAGCAGCCTGACCTCATGGCCCTTGGCCTCGAGCGCTGTCTTCCAGGCCTCGGCCTCAGTGCCCTTTTCAAGCTCGGTGGGGCCATTGCGGCTGCCGAAATTGGCGAAGTCGACGGCGGCCTGCGGATACATCTTCCAGTCCAGCAGGGCGACCAGTGTCTTGCCGACAAAGCCAATGATCTGGCTGCCGCCGGGGGAGCCGACCACGGCGTAGAGGCGGCCAAAGGCATCGAACACCAGGGTCGGCGCCATCGACGAACGCGGGCGCTTCCCGCCCTCGACGCGGTTGGCGACGGGCTTGCCCTCCTCCTCCGGAGCGAAATTGAAATCGGTCAGCTCATTGTTGAGCAGAAAGCCGCCCTTGGTCATCTGCCGCGAGCCGAAGCCATCCTCGATCGTCGTAGTCATTGAGACCGCATTGCCGTCGGCGTCGATCACCGAGATATGGCTCGTGCCGTTCTCGATGCCGTCCGAGGGGGCAAAGAGCTGAGCCCGCTTGTTGGGAGGATCGCCGGCTTTGGCGCGGCCCATCGACTTGTCGGGACTGACGAGCCCGGCGCGCGAGCGGATGTAATCGCGGTCGATCAAGCCGCTGACGGGCACGCTGACGAAGGCCGGGTCGGCGAGGAAGAGCGCGCGATCGGCGAAGGCGAGGCGACCTGCCTCGCTGAACCAGTGTGCACTTTCGGCAGAAGGGCCGAGCCGGGCCATGTTCTGGGTTTCGAGGATGCCGAGCATCTGCTGGACGGCGATCGCGCCGGAGCTCGGCGGCCCCATGCCGCAAATCCGCCAGACCCGATAGGAGCCGCAGACGGCCTCTCGCTCTTCGACCTTGTAGGCTTGCAGATCGGCCAGCGTCATATCGCCGGGGTTGGTCTTGTGACCGGTCACGGTCGAGACGATGTCCTCGGCGATCGGCCCGGAGTAGAAGGCGTCGGACCCTCTCTCGGCGATGGCACGAAGTGTTGCGGCGAAGGCCGGATTCTTCAGGACCGTGCCGACCGCCTTGGCCTTGCCGTCCGGCTCGTAGAAATAGGCGAAGGCGCGCGGGTCCTTTGCGAGATTTGTCTCACCGGAAAGCAGGCCGTTGAGGCGCGGAGAGATGGTGAAGCCCTCTTCCGCCAGCTTGATCGCGGGGGCTATGACGGTGGCCCAGGGCAGTCTGCCCCAGCGCTTATGCGCCTCCTCCAGCAGCTTGACCGTGCCGGGCACGCCGACCGATCGTCCGCCGACGACGGCGTCGATGAACTTCATCGGCTTGCCGTCGGCGCCGATGAAGCGGTCGGGCCTGGCTGCCTGGGGAGCCCGCTCGCGGCCGTCCAGCGTGACGAGTGCTCGTCCGGCCTCGTCCCAGTGCACGAAGAAGGCACCGCCACCGATGCCCGAGCTCTGCGGCTCGACCAGATTGAGAACGAGCTGGATCGCGATCGCAGCGTCGGTCGCGCTGCCGCCGGCGCGCAGGATCTCGCGGCCGGCGCTGGCGGCGAGCGGATTGGCCGCCGCCGCCATGTAGCGCTGCGCGGTGCCGACGGGTTTGGCGATGCGGCCGGTCGCAGCTTCGGGCGCGGGTGCAAGGGGCTGTGAGGCCGCTCCTCCTGCCCAAAGGGCACTGGCTGCGGCCAGCGCAAGGAGGGCTGATCGTCCGGCGGAGCGTGATGTGGAGAAGGAGAGGTTCATGCTGGCGATCTCCCGCTGCAGGCTGACGCCCATCCCAGCAGTGGAAGGGCTGCGGTGCAAGGCCCGGATAACGCAACGGGTGATTGTACGAGCTGCCTTTCACCCGCTCGAGCGGAGCGCTAAGCTCCGAATCGATCGCTCGATCATTGCCAAAAGGGGCATCGACATGTCGTTCGCGCTCTCCACCGTTCGTCGCCGCAGCCTTGCGCTTGCGGCCGTCACCCTCTTCGGCCTTATGCTCGCGGGCTGCGGTATCAACAATGTGCCGACACTCGAGGAGAGGGCCAAAGCGGCCTGGAGCGAGGTCCAGAACCAGTATCAACGCCGCGCCGACCTGATCCCCAATCTGGTCGAGACCGTGAAGGGCTATGCCTCGCAGGAGCGCGAGGTGCTGACCCAGGTGATCGAGGCGCGCGCCAAGGCGACGCAGGTCAAGGTCGACGCGTCGACCATCACAGATCCCGCGAAGTTCAAGGAGTATCAGGATGCGCAGAATGCCCTGACGGGCGCTCTGGGACGGCTCCTGGTCACGGTCGAGCGCTATCCTGAGCTCAAGTCGAACCAGAACTTTCTCGCCCTGCAGTCGCAGCTCGAAGGCACCGAGAACCGTGTTGCGGTAGCCCGGCGCGACTACATCCAGGCGGTGCAGAGCTTCAACACCGAGATCCGCACCTTCCCCGGCGTGATCTGGGCGCGGCTGTTCTGGGGCGCCAAGGCGATGGAAACCTTCTCCGCGGCGGCGGGCGCGGAGAAGCCGCCAGAGGTGAAGTTCTAAGCGGGCCCCGGGGTGCCCCGGCTCGCTCACCGAACAGGTCGGGTAGCCCCTCTTCCAGAAGGGAGAGGGGTTCTCCGTTATCTCTCCCTGTTGCTTGTCCTGCTCTGGGCCGGCTTCGCGCTTGCGGCCGATCCCAATTTTCCTGCCCTGACCGGCCGCATCGTCGACAACGCCAATCTGCTCGATGCCGCGGCGCGCAGCCGCATCGAGCAGAAGCTGCAGGCCCATGAGGCCAAGACCAGCGATCAGGTCGTGGTTGCGACCGTGCCGTCGCTCCAAGGCTACGCCGTCGAAGATTTCAGCAATCGCCTGTTCCGGCACTGGCAGCTCGGCGAGAAGGCCAGGAATAACGGCGTGCTGCTGCTCGTCGCGCCGAACGAGCGCAAGGTCCGCATCGAGGTCGGTTATGGGCTGGAGGGCGCGCTCACGGACGCGCTCTCGAAGGTCATCATCACCACCGCGGTGGCACCGAAATTCAAGACGGGTGATTTTGCCGGCGGCATCGAGGGCGGCGTCGACGCGATCCTAAGCATTCTGGCTGGAGATGCCGAGGAATGGCAGCGCCGCGCGACCGTCCGCAGTGACGAGAGCAGCTTTGGGGAGGATGTTGCCGTCATCCTGGTGATGTTCTTCATCTTCATCGTCGTGGTCAGCATCCTGCGTGGGCTGAACCAGCAAGGCGGCGGGCGCGGACACCGGATGCGCGATGGCCGCTGGGTGACGCTGCCGCCGACCAGCTCCGGCTGGGGGACGGGTTCCGGTTCCGGCTGGGGCGGTGGCGGCGGCTGGGGTTCGGGTTCGGGCGGCGGCTTTTCAGGCGGCGGGGGCTCGTCCGGCGGCGGCGGTGCTTCTGGGAGTTGGTGATGGATACGCAAGACCAGGAGGCGATCGCGGAAGCGGTGCGGCAGGCGGAAAGCCTGACCTCCGGCGAGATCGTCGTGGTGATCGACCGCGCTGCAAGCAGCTACCGCACCGTGCCTTTGGTGATGGCACTGGTGCTGGCGCTGTTCGTGCCCTGGCCGTTGCTGATACTGACGGCAACCAGCGCTCCGCGAATCTTCCTGATCCAACTCGTCTGCGCTGCGACTTTGATGGTGACGCTGCTCTGGTATGGGCGCGGTGGGCGATTCGTGCCTGGCTTCATCAAGCGCCGGCGGGCCCATGACGTTGCGCTGCGCGAGTTCACCGCACGCGGCCTTACCCGCACGCGTGGGCGCACCGGCGTCCTGCTCTACATCGCCCTGCAGGAGCGCTATGCCGAAATCGTCGCGGATATCGGAATAGACGAGACGATCGATCAGGCGGTCTGGCGCGGCATCATCGAGCCGCTGCTCGCGGCAGCGAAGGAGGACCGCCTGCGCGAAGGTCTGATCGATGCGGTTGGAGCGGTCGGCAGCGTTCTTGCCCGCCATGCGCCGCCAGCGGCAGACGACGTCGACGAGCTACCGAACAAGGTGGTCCTGCTCTGAAGCCTCAGCGCGGGCTGCGTGCGGCGCCCAGGATCACCCGATTGGGCTGGTCGCCCTGCACCAGGACGACATAAGCGTCGGCATTCGGAAGCTGTGTCGTCGCGAGCGGGACCGACATCGTCGTGGCCGCCCCGGTCCATTCGCCAACCTTGACGATGCCGCGCACGACATTGGCGTAGGTCACCGATTTGCCCTTGTTCTCACCGCGTTCGATGGGCACCGTGACAAGGCGCGAGATCGGCACCAGCCAGACGCCGCCGCCACGCTCGCTGCCGGTTCCGGTGGGATCGAGCTTGATGCTCAGGTGGCCGGAGGCTTCGGACAGGGTGACGGAGACCGGAAGCGCCGGGCTCGCGTGCTCCTTGAGCGATTGCTCGATCAGGGCCTTGTCGGAGCCGACCATGTGCGAAGCGCCGTTGATCACGGCCTGAGGCGTGTAGATCTGGCCGTCGCCGCGACCTTTGGCGTAATATTTCTGGCGCTTGCTGAAAACGTCCTGGCCGAGCGTGTCCTTCCAGCCGAGATAATCCCAATAGGTCACCGGCATGGTGAGGGCGATCAGGCTCGGGTCCTTGGCCAACTCGACGAAGAGGGCGTCGGCCGCGGGGCAGGATGAGCAGCCCTGGCTGGTGAAAAGTTCGATCACCGCCCTTGGCGGCTTGGCCGGCGTCTGGGCAAGCGCTGTCGCGCCGCCAAACGCGAGGGCAGCAAGGAAGGCAGAAAAGGCGCGTAACCGGCGGGTCATTCTCGAAACTCGGCTTCAAGCTGACTGCGAGACGTTACCAAAGCGCTCAATAAGCCTCACTTGGAAATCACGTTGCCTTGAATTTGGGCTGTGGCCAGGTCGTATCCCCGTAATTCGCCAGCGCAGCCGCCTTGATCATGTTCGGGCGCCAGCGCCGATGCATCCAGAGCCATTGCTCAGGGTGCTCGCGCACCCAGCCTTCCACCACCGCGGTCATCATCGCCATGGCGCCCGTGACGTCGATCTCGCCGGCTTCGTCGCGGGGCAGGTCGAGCGGCGGTGTCAGTTCCAGCCGGAAGCGCTGCCCCGGCAGCCGGATGACCCGCACGCCATGGACCGGGCAGTCGAAGCGGCGTGCGAACTTGCCGAGGATCGGGTTGGTCAGGGCCGGGCGGCCCAGGAAGGGGATCACCACGCCCCGGGTGAAATGCTGGTCGATCAGCATGCCGAGATGGCCATCCTTCTCAAGCACGCCCTGCATCGCGAAGGCAGCGCCCTGCTTCGCCGCGGCAAGCCCGCCCATGGCGCCGGAGCGAATCTCGTGCACCACGTTGGCGATTGCCGGGTCATTCGGCGCGCGGAAGACCGCGGTTGTGTCGAGCTTGTAGGCCGCGGCGCAGATCGCCGGGAGCTCCCAGTTGGCGAGATGCGCCGAGAAGATCAGTCCTGGCTTCTCGTCATCCTTCAGCGCGACGAAATGCTCGATGCCGGAGACCTCGACCCGCGAGGGAGCATCCCGGTTGTCGTCGTCATAGTCGAAGAGGGTCTTGAGATGCGCGTACTCGGCAGCGGTGCGGCCGAGATTCTCCCAGGCTCCGCGCGCGATCGTCCGGACTTCGGCCTCGTTCTTCTCCGGGAAGGCGGCACGGATATTGGCCAGTGCGACGCGATTGACCGGGATCAGCGGGCTGACGCTGCGCAGCAGCCAGCCTCCGAGATCACTGGCGCGTTCCGGCCCGAGCAGGCGCAGGAAACCGAACAGAGCCCGGATCAGGCCGATCATGACGGCCGCAACGAGCCGGCCCGCGAAGTGCTTCAAACGTCTCAATGCCGCGAGGGCCTCTTTCCGAAGAGCCGGAAAGGCCCGGCGCCAGCCGCGCGACTTGCGTCAGGAATACGCGCCGGTCAAGTCTGGCGCGCGAATTCCGGGCTCAGAAGGCGACAATGACCTTGCCGAAGACCTTGCGGCCCTCAAGTCGGGCGAGCCCCTTCTCGAAATCCTCGAGTGGGAAGACCGAGTCGATCACCGGCTTCATGCCGCCCGCCATCTTCTCCAGCGACTGCGCGATGTTCTCGATGCGGCAGCCGAAGGAGCCGAAGATGCGGTATTGCTGCTGGAAGAGCTGCATCAGGTTCATCGTGGTCGAGGGGCCCGACGTTGCGCCGCAGGTGACGAGCCTGCCGCCGCGCTTCAGGCAAAGCAGCGAGCCATTCCAGGTATCGGCACCGACATGCTCGAAGACGACATCGACGCCCTTGCGCTTGGTGAGCTGGCGCACTTCGCCCTCGAAGCGCTCGGTCTTGTAGTTGACCACGAAATCGGCGCCCAGCGCCTTGGCCTTGGCGCCCTTCTCGTCGTCGCCGACGGTGGTGTAGACGGTGCAGCCGATCGCCTTGGCCATCAGGATCGCGGCGGTGCCGATGCCGGAGCCGCCGGCGTGAACGAGAATGGATTCACCCGGCTCCAGCTTGGCATTGTCGAAGAGCATGTGCTGCACCGTGCCGAAGCCGATCGGCGCGCAGGCGGCCTCCTCGAAGGAGACGCCCTTCGGAGCCTTGATCACGAGGCGCTCGGGCCGGTTGATCAGCTCGCGGGCGAAGCCGTCGATATGGAAGCCCATGATGCCGGCGACATTCTCGCAGAGATTGTCGCGACCCTCGCGGCAGGCCTTGCAGTGGCCGCAGGTCTCGGCGCCGTACATGGTGACGGTGTCGCCCTCCCGGAAACGGCTGACACCTTCGCCGACAGCCACAACCTCGCCTGCGGCCTCGACACCGGCCGCCTGAGGCATCTTGCGCTTGGCGAAGGCCATGCCGCGGAAACCCCAGACATCGAGATAGTTCAGGCCGACGGCGCGCACGCGAATCTGCACCTCGCCGGCGGCGGGTGGCGGCGGCGGGTCGATTTCGGTCAGGCGCAGGTCACGGTCGCCGAAGAGCTGGAGGGAACGCATGTCGAGCCTTTCAAATACGCATCTACCGGCTGAGCGCGCTCAGYGATGCACGCCGAGCTGTGCCGTCAGGCCACCATCAATCGGCAGGACGGTGCCGGTGATATAGCCGGCCGGGGGGCTCATCAGGAAGGTGGCGAGCCCGGCGATCTCCTCGGGCTTCGCGAAGCGGCCGGCGGGGATCTGGCTTTCCATCTTTTCCCGATAGGCGGCGTAGGGGGCCATCATGTCGGTATCGATGAAGCCCGGCGCGATCACGTTGACGGTGACGCCGCGCTTGCCGGTTTCGACGGCCAGGGTGTTGGCATAGGAAATCAGCGCGCCCTTAGAGGCGGCATAGGCGGCGTTGCCCGGATTGCCGCGCAGCGCGGCCACGGATCCGATCGCGACGATGCGTCCGCTGCGGGCGCGGAGCATGCCGCGCATCAGGCTCTTGGCAAGACGCGTGAAGGCCCAGAAATTGACCTGCATGATCGCTTCGGCCTTGTCCTGCACCATCATCGCTGCGAGCGTGTCGTAGGGTTGTCCGGCGTTGTGGATGAAGCCGAAATAGCTGTCGCCCTCGACCGCCTCGCAGAATGTGTCCAGGGCTGGCTTGTCGGCGAGATCGAGCGGCAGCGCGCGAACGGCCTGGCCGGGATGTGCCGCGCCGATCTCGGCTGCCAGCGCCAGCGCCTGATCGGCCGATGACCGATAGGTGAAATCGACATCATGCCCTGCGGCTGCGAGCGCGCGCACGATCTCGGCGCCAACGCCCTTGGCGCCGCCGGTGACGAGAATGCGGGTCATGCCGCCTCCGGGGGGGCGGTCAGCACGAGACAGGTGTTCTGCCCGCCGAAACCGAAGGAATTGGAGATGACGGTCCTGACCTTGGCGTCGCGCGCCGTATTCGGCACGACATCGAGGGCAATGGCAGCGTCGGGCAGGTTGTAATTGATCGTCGGCGGGATGCGGCCGTTGGCGATGGTCAGAAGCGAGATCACTGCTTCGACGGCTCCGGCGGCTGTGAGCGTATGGCCGATCATCGACTTGTTCGAGGAGATCGGCAGGCGCGCCATGCGCTCGCCGAAGACGGCGGAGCAGCTCATCGCCTCCATCTTGTCATTCTCGGGCGTCGAGGTGCCGTGCGCGTTGATGTAGTCGACATCGTCCGGCGTCAGCCCGGCATCGGCCAATGCATCCTGCATGGCGAGGATCGCCGGCTTGCCGTCCGGGCTCGAACGCGTGCGGTGGAAGCCGTCGCCGCGCTCGCCGCAA
This sequence comes from Allobosea sp. P4_E12, assembly GCF_056401655.1. NCBI lineage: Bacteria > Pseudomonadati > Pseudomonadota > Alphaproteobacteria > Hyphomicrobiales > Alloboseaceae > Allobosea > Allobosea sp. P4_E12. The sequence goes on from NZ_JBFUIY010000039.1 coordinate 32,904, forward strand.
CCGGCGACGATGCCGAGGATGGTCGCGCCACGCGCCAGGGCGTGGTCGTAATCCTCGAGAACCAGCGCCCCGGCCCCTTCGCCCATGACGAAACCGTCGCGGTTCTTGGAAAAGGGCTTGGACGCGCCTTCCGGCGGATCGTTCTGCGTCGACAATGCCGAGAGCAGGGAGAAGCGGATCAGCGCCTCGGCATGGACCGAGCCGTCAGTGCCGACGCACAGCGCCGCGCTCGTCTCGCCGCGCCGGATCGCCTCCACGCCCATCTGGATGGCGGTTGCGCCCGACGAGCAGGCGGTCGAGAGCGAGATCGGCGAACCCCGGGTCCCAAACCGATCGGCGATGTGATCGGCGACGCCTCCGAACAGGAAGAGCTCATGCATCGGCTTGTGTTTGTGCGCGGCGGCGGCGCGCAGCAATCCGTCATAATCGACGTCGCCGTCGATGGCTTGGGCCAGTTCCTGCTTCTGCGGCCATTCCATCTCGACCGGAGGAACGGCCATGAAGAGTTCGCCGGGAAAATCACCGTCCGAGCCGAGCCCGCTCTGGCTCACGGCCTCCTCTGCGGCAAGCGTCGCGAGCTTCTCGGAAAGCTGAGGCGCCGTGAAAGGCGCATCGAAGAGGAAATCGACCGTGCCGGCGATGGTCGTGCGCAGCCCGTCGATCGGAAAGCGCTCGATGCGATGGATGCCCGAGCGCCCGGCGGTCAGCGCCTCCCAGTTGGTCTGCTTGCCCTGGCCGAGCGAGGTGACGACACCCAGTCCGGTGACGGCGACGACGGGGCGGCCCTTGGAGTCGCGATGCTGTGCGCTCATGGCGATATCCTCACGCTTTCACGAGGCGCGCCGCGCCTTCTCCGCGCCAATGGCCGGCGCCGGTGACGATCGCTTCGCTTGCCTGGCCATTGGCAAGGGCGATGGCGGCAAGGGCAACCGAAATGGGGAATGCAGCCTCGAGGCTGTGGCCAACGAGATCGCCTGTGGCAATGCGTTTGGCGGCGGGCAGGTTGGCGATGGCCGATGCCTCTTCGCCGGTGACGCCGGCTGCGCCGGTCGCCGCCGAGATGACGAGGGCTGAAGACGACACTGCGCCGAAGCCGGCAACCAGCTTGCGCAATGTGGCCTCGACCGCGCCCTGCTCGCTGCGGCGCGCGCGGGCGGCCGCGACATGGCTGAGGCCGGCCAGAACCTTGGCGCCACGCGCCTTGGCGCGCTCGGCTGATTCGAGGACGAGGAACGCTGCGGCGCTGCCGGTGATCAGTCCCGGCGCATCCTGCCGTTCGAAGACGGGTGCGAAATCACCCTTGCGCAAATAGCCACCGGCTTCGAGCAGCAGCAGCATGTCGCGACGCTCGGCATTGTAGGCGCCGCCGACCAGCATCACGTCTGCCTGGCTGGAGGCGACGCGGGCATGGGCGGTGCGGATCGCGTCGACGCCGGCCTGCTCTTCGCCCATGAAGGTACGCGAAGCGCCGGTGACGCCGTGGACGATCGCGATATTGCCGGCGAGAAGATTGGAGAGCTGCGCCAGGAAGAGCGTCGGGCGCAGGTCGCCCATCAGCCGCTCGTTCAGGAAGGCGCCAGGCTGGTTCGCGCCGCGCAAGCCGGTCAGAATCGCGGAATCGACGGCATGATCGCGTTCGCCACCACCGGCGGCGACGATGACCTGGAGCTCGCTCTTGGCGTCGACGTCGTCCTTCAGGCCGGCAGCGTCGAGAGCAAGACCGGCGGCATAGACGCCAAGCCGCTGCCATGGCTCCATCTGGCGCTGATCGGATTTCTTCGGAATCTGCCGATCGAGTTCGAGCGGCTTCAGCCGGTGCACGGGATAGGGCGCGAAACTCTCGGTATCGACGACCGGTTCAACGGAGGAGGCCAGAGCCGCTGCATGCGTCTCGATGCCTTCGCCCAGGCTGGAGGCCAGGCCGATGCCGGTAATGACGACGTCACGCATCATGTCAGTTCCGTTCCGGGACGAGGCCGATCGCCGCGATCCGTTGCTCCATCAACGTCCGCATGTCGGCCGGGAACGGCATCAGGCGGAAACGCAGCTCGGCATCGCAGATCGGCTTGCCGTCGATCGCGATTCTTGCCTTGGTGGCGGCGTAGCCCGAGCCTTCGTGAACGAGCTCGGCACTGACATCCAGCACCGCATCAGGTTCGACGAAGGTGCGGAAGCGCGCCTTGTCGACCATCATCAGGAACGGCATCTGCTGCAACTGGTTGAGAGCGAGCAGAAGATAGCCGGAAGCCTGGGCCATGGTTTCGGTGAGGAGCACGCCGGGAACAAGCGGGTGGCCGGGGAAATGCCCCTCGAAAACGGGGCTCGCGCTCGGCACGGTCGAACGTGTGGCGATGCGCTTCTGCGACGGATCGAAGGTCACGACCGTGTCGATCATGTCGAAATATTCGAGGCGCATGCGGGTCCTGACCGGGTGGCGAGCAACAGATGCGCCGAGCGGGCGAGGGAACGCCCGGCTCGGCTGCATCATGCTCTATCGGGAGAGGGTGTCCGTCTCAAGGCCGCCTCGCGAATTCATCGAAGCGGCGGCCCTGCGAGCGAAATTCAGGCCTTCTTGGCGGCGACGAGGTCGTCGATACGCTGGCACAGGTTCTCAAGCACGAAATACTGCTCGGCCGGCGCTTTGCCTTCGTTGACCTCCTGGGTCCACTGCTCGAGCGGCAACTTGATGCCGAAAGCCTTGTCGATCGCGAAGGCGATGTCGAGGAAAGCCAGCGAGTCGATGCCGAGGTCTTCGATGGCGTGGCTCTGGGGCGTGATCTTCTCGCGAGGAATATCGCAGGTCTCCGAAATGATACCGGCGACCGTCTCGAACGTKGCGGACATGCGGGTGCTCCCGTCGTCTTGGATTGTGGCGGCGGACATCCGGGCGCGCTGGYGCGCGCCTGCCCCAAGCCCCCCGCCAAGGATGGCTGTGACGCCCCATTACACCTACGCCTGCGCGAGGACAACTGGAGGCGCCGCAAGGCGAAACAGGGCCGGCCAGAGGCCGGCCCTGTATGTCGATGTCCCCGGCCCGGTCAGACGGAGCCAGGGCAGGGCGCGGACTACGCCGCGATGCCGCGCAGCACGTAGTGCAGGATGCCGGCGTTCTTGAAGTAATCGAGCTCGTCCAGCGTATCGATGCGGCAGAGAATCGGGACATTCTTGACCGTGCCGTCGGCGAAGGTGATCTCCGCCTCCAGCATCTGGCGCGGCTTGACCGTGGCCAGCCCCTTGATGGTGACGCTCTCGTCACCCTTCAGGCCCAGCGAAGCCCAGCTCGTGCCTTCCGCAAGCGTGAAGGGGACAACACCCATGCCGACGAGATTCGAGCGATGGATGCGCTCGAAGCTCTGCGCGATCACGGCCTTGACGCCGAGCAGGTTGGTGCCCTTCGCCGCCCAGTCACGCGAGGAGCCGTTGCCGTATTCGACGCCGGCGAAGATGACCAGCGGCACCTTCTCCTCCTGGTAGCGCATGGCGGCGTCGTAGATCGGCAGCTCTTCCTTGCTGGGATAGTGGATGGTGTAGCCACCCTCGCGCCCGTTCGGCCCCATCATGTGGTTGCGGATGYGGATATTGGCGAAGGTGCCGCGCATCATCACCTCATGATTGCCGCGCCGCGTGCCGTACTGGTTGAAGTCGGCGACGGCGACGCCGTGCTCGGTCAGGTACTTGCCCGCCGGCGAGGCGGCCTTGATCGAACCGGCCGGCGAGATGTGGTCGGTCGTGATCTTGTCGCCGAACAGGCCGAGGATGCGCGCGCCGACGATCTCGGTGACCGGCGAAGGCTTCCTGCCCATGCCCTGGAAATAGGGCGGGTTCTGCACATAGGTCGAGGCATCGTCCCAGGCGTAGGTCTGGCTCTCCGGGGTCTTCACGTCCTGCCAGTGCTGGTCGCCCTTGAACACGTCGGCATATTTCGCCTCGAAGATGGCGCGCGTGACGTTCTGGGCGATGAAGCTCTGGATCTCCTTGTTGGAGGGCCAGATGTCCTTCAGGAAGACGGGCTGGCCGTCCTTGCCCGTGCCGAGCGGCTCGGTCGTCAGGTCCTTCTGGACGCTGCCGGCCAGCGCATAGGCGACGACCAGCGGCGGCGAGGCGAGGTAGTTCGCCTGCACGTCCGGCGAGACGCGTCCTTCGAAATTGCGGTTGCCGGAGATCACGGCGCCCGCGATCAGGCCCTGATCATTGATCGCCTTCGAGATCGGGCCCGGCAGCGGRCCGGARTTGCCGATGCAGGTGRYGCAGCCGWAGCCGACCAGGTTGAAGCCGAGCKTSTCGAGGTCGGTCTGGAGGCCGGACTTGGCGAGATACTCCGCCACGACCTGCGAGCCGGGGGCAAGCGAGGTCTTGACCCAGGGCTTCACCGTCAGGCCCTTGGCGACCGCGTTGCGGGCGAGCAGGCCCGCGGCCATCAGCACCGAGGGGTTCGAGGTGTTGGTGCAGGAGGTGATGGCGGCAATGACGACGTCGCCATGGCCGAGATCATGGGCGCGGCCTTCGACGGGAACCCGGCGGGCGATCTCGGCGCCCTTCTTGTATTCGGTGTCCATCGCTGCGGCGAAGCCCTTGGCGACGGCGCCGAGGTCGACGCGGCCCTCGGGGCGCTTCGGGCCGGCCATCGAAGGCTGGACCGTGGCCAGGTCGAGTTCCAGCGTGTCGGTGAAGACCGGGTCCGGCGTCTCGATGGTGGCGAACAGGCCCTGTGCCTTGCTGTAGGCCTCGACCAGCGCGATCCGGTCCGACTTGCGGCCGGTGGTGGTGAGATAGTCGATCGTCTCGGCGTCGACCGGGAAGAAGCCGCAGGTTGCGCCGTATTCCGGGCCCATATTGGCGATGGTGGCGCGGTCGGCGAGCGTCAGGTTGTAGAGGCCGGGGCCGAAGAACTCGACGAACTTGCCGACSACGCCCTTCTTGCGCAGCATCTGGGTGACGGTCAGCACGAGGTCGGTCGCAGTGATGCCTTCGCGCAGCGAGCCGGTGAGCTTGAAGCCGATGACCTCGGGCAGAAGCATGGACTGCGGCTGGCCGAGCATGGCAGCCTCGGCCTCGATGCCGCCGACGCCCCAGCCGAGCACGGCCAGGCCGTTGACCATGGTGGTGTGCGAATCAGTACCGACGACGGTGTCGGGATAGGCGACCTCGACCTCCTTGCCGTCGATCGTCTCGGTCCTGGTCCAGACGGTCTGGGCGAGGTATTCGAGATTGACCTGATGGCAGATGCCGGTGCCGGGCGGGACGACGCGGAAATTGTCGAAGGCGCCCTGGCCCCATTTCAGGAAGCGGTAGCGCTCGCCGTTGCGCTCATATTCAAGCTCGACATTCTGCGAGAGAGCCTTGGGCGTGCCGAACTCGTCGACGATGACCGAATGGTCGATGACGAGGTCGACGGGGACGAGCGGGTTGATCTTGGCCGGATCGCCGCCGAGCGCGACGACGCCATCGCGCATCGCGGCCAGGTCGACCACTGCCGGAACGCCGGTGAAATCCTGCATCAGCACGCGTGCGGGCCTAAAGCCGATCTCCTTGCCGGCCTTGCCCTTGTCGGACAGCCAGGCAACGAAGCCCTCGATGTCGGTCTTGGTGACCGAGCGGCCATCCTCGAAGCGCAGCAGGTTCTCGAGCAGAACTTTCATCGAGAAGGGAAGCTTCGAAATGCCGGGAAGGCCGTTCGCCTCGGCGTCGGGCAGGGAGTAATAGACGTAGCTCTTGCCGCCGACGTCGAGCGTCTTGCGGGACTTGAAGGAATCCTGGTTAGCCATGCGGGCATAATCCTGATCAAGGGGTTGCGGTCGCGATTCGGTCGCCCTTGCGGGCAGGCGAGATCGAAGGCCTAATGCGCATGACGCGCGCGCCGCCCCGGGAGTGCCCGAGCCCCGCGCCGGATCGGCGTGCGGCGTAGCCGAGCGTTCTATAGATCAATTCCAAGAAGCCCGCTACATGAACGAAACGCGTGCGTGGCAGCTTCTGACGCACGGGAAGATGCCCTGGCCTTGACGCAGTTTTCCTACGCCCCACTCACGCTGAGCGCCGAAGACCTGGCTTGCCGCCGAGGCGGGCGACTGGTTTTCGAAAAGCTTGAGTTCACGCTCGGGAGCGGGGAGGCGATTGCGCTCACCGGCCGCAACGGCGCCGGCAAGTCGAGCCTGATCGCCATGATCTGCGGGCGGTTGCGGCCCGCCGCCGGAGTTTTGCGAGTAACCGGCATCGGCGATGCGCCCCTGATGGAGCAGATCCATCTCGTCGGTCATCGCGACGGATTGAAAACGGCGCTGACGGCGCGCGAGAATCTCGATTTCGTCCAGGCCCTGCTCGGCGAGCCCGGGCTCGCCGCCGATGAGGCGCTTGCCGCTATTGGCTTGCCGCATGTCGCGGCTCTGCCGGTCGGCTATCTCTCGGCCGGGCAGCGCCGGCGCGTCGCGCTGGCACGGCTCCTGGTTTCACGACGGCCGCTCTGGCTGCTCGACGAACCGGCCTCGGCGCTCGATACGGCCTCCCAACACATGCTGATCGGGCTGATGCAGGCTCATCTCGATGCGGGCGGCGCGATCCTGGCGGCGACGCACGGCCCGCTTGGCCTGGAAACGGCGCGCGAGATGAGGATCGGGCCGTGAGCGGAGCTTTCCTGGCGATCCTGAAACGCGACCTCGCCCTGGCGGCTCGTGCCGGCGGAGGCGGGGAGCTCGCGCTGGTGTTCTTCCTGACACTGGTCGTGCTGGTGCCTTTCGCACTCGGGCCCGATCTCAATCTGCTCTCGCGGATCGGCCCGGCCATTCTCTGGCTCGGAGCGTTGCTTGCGACCCTGATCGGGCTCGACCGGCTCTTCCAGGGCGATGAGGAGGACGGTTCTCTCGACCTGATCCGCGCCTCGGCCCTGCCCCTGGAACTCGCCGTACTGGCCAAGGGGCTCGCCCATTGGCTGACGACCGGCCTGCCGCTGGCGCTGGCTGCCCCGCTGCTTGGCCTGCTGGTCGCGCTTCCCGCCGAGGCGATGCTGCCGGTCGCCGGGACGCTGCTGGTCGGGACGCCGGCGCTTAGTTTCATCGGCGCCACGGGAGCCGCGCTGACGGCCGGCCTCAAGCGGGGCGGCCTGATCCTGCCGATCCTCGTCGCGCCGCTGACGGTACCCGTGCTGATCTTCGGCGTCTCGGCTTCGAACAGCGCGCTTGGCGGCACGGTGCCCTTCCTGACGCCGTTTCTGATTCTGTGCGCCTTGTCGCTCGCGACGCTCGTGATCGGCACCATCGCCGCTGCTGCGGCGCTCCGGCAGGCGGACTAGGCTGCGACGCCATGGCCATCGGCTGCGATTGTGAAGCGTGAAGCCGGTTGCTACATCCTCACTCGTCAAATGAAGAGCAAAAGGGCCGCATGGCTAGCCTGATCGAACTGGCGAATCCGACGCGTTTCATGCGCCTGTCGAGCCGGCTGCTGCCCTGGCTTGGGGGCGCGGCCGCGTTGCTGCTTGCCGTCGGCTTCTATCTCGCTTTTTTCGTCGCGCCGGCGGATTACCAGCAGGGCGAAACCATCCGCATCATGTTCGTGCATGTGCCGGCTGCCTGGCTCGCGCTGATGTTCTACTCGATGATGGCGGTCTCGGCACTGGGCACCCTGGTCTGGCGCCATCCGCTTGCGGATGTGGCGCAGAAGGCGGCGGCTCCGATCGGAGCCTGCTTCGCGCTGATCTGCCTGATCACGGGGGCTCTCTGGGGCAAGCCGATGTGGGGGACCTATTGGGTCTGGGATGCGCGGCTCACCTCGGTGCTCGTGCTCTTCCTGATCTATCTCGGCATCATGGCGCTGTGGCGCACGCTCGACGATCCCTCGCGCGCCGGGCGGGCAGTGGCGATCCTGACACTGGTCGGCTTCGTCAATGTGCCGATCATCAAGTTCTCCGTCGATTGGTGGAATACGCTGCACCAGCCGGCATCGGTCTTTCGCGCCGGCGGGCCGACCATTCATCCCGCCATGCTCTGGCCGCTCCTGATCCTGGCAGTCGGCTTCACGCTGCTGGCGTTGGCGCTGCATCTCGTCGCCATGCGGGCCGAGATCATGCGCCGCCGGGTCCGGACGCTGACGATCTTCGAGGCCGAGAGGCTGGACCGGCTGGCGGCGGAGGTCGCGGTATGAGCGCGTTTGGGCCGCATGCCGGCTACATCCTGACCGCCTATGCGTCTGTCGTGATGATCCTCGGCGGGCTGATTCTGATGACCTGGCGCGATCACCGCGCGCAAAGGCAGGCTCTCGACGCGCTGGAACAGCGCGGCGCCGGCCGCCGTTCCGGGAAGGCATTGTCGTGAGCGAGGTCGAGAGCGCGCCAGGCCGGCGCTCGCCGCTGGTTTTCCTGATTCCCCTGATCCTGTTTGCCGGGCTGTCCCTGGTCTTCCTGGTCGGGCTGTTCAGCGGGGATGCCAGCAAGGTTCCATCGGCGCTGATCGGCAAGCCGGCTCCGACGATCGCGCTGACCGCGCTCGAAGGGTTGCAGCGCGACGGGCAGCCAGTCCCGGCCTTCACCATGGCCGACCTGGCCAAGGGGCGGGCCACCATCGTCAATGTCTTCGCGAGCTGGTGCGCGCCCTGCCGCGTCGAGCACCCGCATCTTGTCGCGATGGCTGAGGCGCCCGTGGTCAAGCAGGGCAAGGTCGCCGTGGTCGGGCTGAATTACAAGGACGAGGCCGAGAATGCCCGCCGCTTCCTGGGAGCGCTCGGCAATCCCTATTCTGCCGTGGGCGTCGATCGCGCCGGCCGTGGCGCAATCGAATGGGGCGTCTATGGCGTGCCGGAAACCTTCTTGATCGGCCCGGACGGGCGGATCGTCGACAAGCATGTCGGCGCGCTCGATGTGAACAGCGCGCAGAAGCTGCTGGCGAAGGCGGCTGCGCTGGCGAAGTGAGCCGGGCCGCCCGGCCCGGTCGTGTCCGTCATGCCGGGCCAAACCCAAGCATGACGGGGAGCGAGCCGGTCAGGCTGCCTTCTTGCCGTTGATCAGGCTCTCGAACATGCCGCGCCCATCGGTGCCGCCCGTGAGCGAATCGATCAGGTTTTCCGGATGCGGCATCAATCCGAGCACATTGAAGCCGGGCGAGTAGATGCCGGCAATGCCGTTCAGCGAACCATTGGGGTTGGCTTCGGCGGTGACCTGACCGTCGGCGTCGGCGTAGCGGAAGGCCACCAGGCCCTCGCCTTCGAGGCGCGCCAAGGTCTCGGGATCAACGATATAGTTGCCTTCGCCATGGGCGATGCAGACATCGATGACCTGGCCCTTGGTGTAGGCGCGGGTGAAGGCGGTATCAGCGCGTTCGACGGTGAGATGCTGGCGCTTGCAGACGAATTTCAGATTGGCGTTGCGGGCAAGGACACCCGGGAGCAACCCCGCTTCGCAGGCGATCTGAAAGCCGTTGCAGATGCCGAGCACATAGCCGCCGCGCGCCGCATGGGCTCGCGTCGCATCCATGATATGGGCCCGGCCGGCGATGGCGCCGCAGCGCAGATAGTCGCCATAGGAGAAGCCGCCCGGCAGCACGACGAGATCCGTGCCGGCCGGAAGCTCCGTGTCCGCATGCCAGACATGGGTGACGGTGGCACCGGCCTGCCGCAGGGCAGTGGCGACATCACCCTCGCGATTGGATCCGGGGAAAGTGACGACGGCGGCTTTCATCGTCTCACGCTCCGATTTCGACGCGGTAATTCTCGATGACGGTGTTGGCGAGCAGCTTCTCGCAGGCATCCTTGAGCGCGCTCTCGGCGGCGGCCTTGTCGCCGGCGGTGAACTCGATGTCGAAGACCTTGCCCTGACGCACCGAGCCGACACCGTCGATGCCGAGCGATTTCAGAGCGCCTTCGATCGCCTTGCCCTGCGGATCGAGCACGCCGTTCTTGAGGGTGACGGTGACGCGGGCTTTCATTGTGCTCTCCGGGCAGGGCTTCTGCGGGGTGCCTTAGCGGCGAATCGGTTCGGGCTCAACCACATGTCAGGGCTTCACGGCGAATCAGCGGCTGCGCCAGGCGGCGCGTGCATAGTTTTGCGCGGCCTCGGCATCGTTGCTGACCGCGATCGCCATGACGAGCTTGCCGGCTTCCCTGCCATAGAGGATCGCGGTTGCCGCAAGCAGTCCGGTCTCGCCCTTGCCGCGAATTTCGACGAGCAATCCGGACGGACCGCCGCCATCGAAGCGGGAAACGCTGGTGGTGCTCTTGACCGTGGCCGCTGTGGGCCTGGGCTTCGCGCCCTTTGCAGCATCGACCGGCTTCGAGAATTCACGCGCCAGACGGGCTGGGTCGGTGGCGAGGCCTCGTTCGAACTCGTCGGCCTTGCGGCCTTCAACGGCGATCAAGGCTGCGACAGCGGGGCGCAGGCAGGGCGCGCCGGCGCAATAGACGATGGTACGGGGCTCGAGGCCGTCATTGACGACCCAGGAGCCGATCGGCAGCGGCTGCCAGCCCCGATCGGCCGCCAGCTCGGCAAGGCCGGGTCCGAAATGGTTGCTGCAGGCGGTGAGCAGGCTCAGGCCGCCGAGCAGCGCAGCCAAAAGCAAACGGGAGCGCAGGCGCTCCCGTTTCCAATTCGCTGTCACGGCTCCGCCAGTGCTCACTGCACCAGGCGAGGTCCGGCGGCAGGGCCGGCCTTTTCGTTCTCGCCCATGATGCCGAGGCGGCGGGCCACTTCGGTATAGGCCTCGATCAGCCCACCCATGTCGCGACGGAAGCGGTCCTTGTCCATCTTGTCCTTGGACTTGATGTCCCAGAGCCGGCAGGAATCCGGGCTGATCTCGTCGGCGACGACGATGCGCATCATCTCGCCTTCCCAGAGCCGGCCGCATTCCATCTTGAAGTCGACGAGGCGGATGCCGGCGCCGAGGAACAAGCCGGAGAGGAAATCATTGACGCGGATGGCAAGCGCCATGATGTCGTCGATTTCCTGGGGCGTCGCCCAGCCGAAGGCGGTGATGTGCTCTTCCGAGACCATCGGATCGTTCAGCGCGTCGTTCTTGTAATAGAACTCGATGATCGAGCGCGGCAGCTGCGTGCCCTCTTCGAGACCGAGCTTAGTCGAGAGCGAGCCGGCGGCGACGTTGCGCACCACCACCTCGAGCGGAATGATCTCGACCTCGCGGATCAGCTGCTCGCGCATGTTCAGCCGACGGATGAAATGCGTCGGCACGCCGATATCGTTGAGATTGGAGAAGATGTGCTCGGAGATCCTGTTGTTCAGGACGCCCTTGCCGTCGATCACCTCATGTTTTTTGGCGTTGAAGGCGGTGGCGTCGTCCTTGAAGTGCTGGATCAGCGTACCGGGCTCCGGTCCCTCATAGAGGACCTTCGCCTTGCCTTCGTAAATGCGACGGCGGCGATTCATCGGGATGTACCGTGGCTTGAGGAAATCCAAAATCGGCCTTTCTCTGGTCGCGGTTGCCCGCGGCGGGATCGTGGCCCCTGTTCCGCCGGTCCTTCGCAAGCCTCGCCTTAGATCTGCGCTCGGACGCGATCGGCCTGGATTGCGGATTGGTCCGGTTCAAAGCGAGCATAGCCCAATCGGCCACCCTCGCGACCGCTATATGGCGCTTCTGCACTGCAAACGCAACAAACCGGGCGAAGGGCCCGATCGCCAGATTGCAATCCGCGCTGGCCCTGGGCGCTGCGGCACCCTATATCGCTTGGAGAAGCCACCCGGAGCCCGCAAGAGGACTTAACCCGCATGACGACATTCGATCAGCGCAAGGATGCCTTCGAGAACAGGTTCGCCCTCGACGAGGAGCTGCGCTTCAAGGCGACGGCCCGGCGTAACAAGCTTCTCGGCCTCTGGGCAGCCGAGAAGCTCGGCAAGAGCGGCGCTGAAGCGGACGCTTACGCTAAGTCCGTAGTCTTGGCCGATTTCGAGGAGGCCGGCGACGATGACGTGCTGCGCAAGGTGAGGTCCGATTTCGCAACTGCGAGCGTCGCGGTTGCGGACGAGGAGATTCGCCGCGTGATGACCGAGCTCCTGATCAGGGCCGCAGAGGAAGTCCAGGCCGGGCGCTAGTGGCGAATCCCTGTTTCACGTGAATCGGCACGGCCGGTTCACCAAACGCAGGACGTGGTTGAAACGGGCGCATGAGCGCCCGTTTGTTTTTGTGCGAGTTTGCTGCCCACTGTCCTCGTCCCGCCGTGTCTCAAGAGCGGGCTCAACCGGATGAAAACGCCGATGTCTTCCGCCAAGCCAACCGTCCTGTCCTCGCTCGCCGATCGTCTCGCCAAGGGCGATACGCTCCTGTCTGCCTGGTGCGGGCTTCCCGATCCGAGCATTGCCGGAGTGCTCGCGCAGGAAGGTTTTGACGCCGTCACGCTCGACATGCAGCACGGGCCGATCACGCTTGGCGAGGTCATCCGGGCGATCCCGCTGATCAATGCGGCCGGAAAGCCTGCTTTGGCGCGGATCGCGGTTGGCGAATTCCAGAACGTGTCGAAGCTGTTCGATGCCGGCGTCTCGGGCGTGATCGCGCCGATGATCAACACCATGGAGGATGCGCGCCGTCTGGCGGCCTATGCCAAGTATCCGCCGCTCGGAGAACGCAGCTGGGGCAGCTATGGCGGCCTGGGCGCTTCGGGGCTCGATGCCAATAGCTATCTCAAGGCCGCCAATCGTTTCTCGATGACCTTCGCGATGATCGAGACGCGCGAGGCCATGGCGATTCTCGACGATATTCTGGCGCTTGAAGGCATCGACGCGTTGTTCGTTGGCCCATCCGATCTTTCGATCGCATTGTCCGGCGGAGCGTCGGTCAACGCCTCGGCGAAGGAGGTCGACGAGGCCCTGCGTCACATCGTGGCCCGTGCGTCTGCCGTGAACAAGCCGGTCGCATTCTATGCCGCCACCGCCGAGAGGGCGAAGGAGGGTGTCGAGATGGGAGCCAGGCTTGTCACCGTGATGAGCGATTCGGGCTTCCTGCGCGCGGCCGCTCAGGCCGCGCTCAAAGTGGTTCGCGGCTAAGGTCCGATCCAACCTTCTGTATTCGCATCGGCTTTCCCGAAAGCCGCACTCCACTTCGCGGACCGATGCTTTAGGCGTTGATCCCCTCGCGGCGCTTCAGCGCGGCGTAGTAGGCCCAGAGCAGTCTGGCTGCCACGCCGCGCCAGGGGCGCCAGGCCTCGGCCATCTCCTGCAGCTCGCCCGGTTTCGGGCGGRCATCGAGGCCGAAGGCGACGCGTGCAGCCTCCTGGATGGCGAGATCGCCGGCTGCGAAGCCGTCGCGGTGTCCGAGGCAGAACAACAGATAGATATCCGCGGTCCAGGGTCCGATGCCGGAGACGGCGGTCATGTGCTCGTGGATATATTCCGGCGTACCGCCCTCCAGAGACCCCAGGTCGAGCGTTCCGTCGACCATTGCCGCGGCAACGGCGCGCAGGGTGCGCTGCTTCGGCCGCGAGAGACCGGACAGCCGCATATCCTCATCGCTTGCAGCGAGCACGCGCTCCGGCGTGAGCGGCGTCAGGACCGACTCGACCCGGGTCCAGACGGCGCGCGCGCTCGCCACCGAAAGCTGCTGCGCCACGATGATCGTTGCCAGCCCCTTGAAGCCGCCCTCGCGGCGACGCAGCGGCGGCAGGCCGGTCCGGTCGATGATGGCGCTCCAGCTCGGGTGAAGCGGGCGGAGCGCGGCCATGCCCTCTTCGAGGTCGGCGTCACAGGTGATTCTGGTCATCGTCGCTTCTTGAACCGGGATGGTGGCAGTGCGCGCGCGTCAGGAGAGTTGGCTGTGTCCGAAGACTTAGGCATTCCTGAAGACTTGGCCCAGTCATGGCCAGACCATAGAGAGGGCCCATGGCAACGTCCTCACGCGATTGCGACAGACCGGTGTTTCGTTTCGCGCCCAGCCCGAACGGCCGGCTACATCTCGGCCACGCTTTCTCGGCGCTGATGAACGAGCGCCTGGCCAAGCGATTGGGCGGCARGCTGCTGCTGCGCATCGAGGATATCGACGTCGCGCGCTGTCGGCCGGAATTCGAGCAAGGCATCCATGACGATCTCGCCTGGCTCGGCATCCGCTTCGACGCCGCCATCCGCCGGCAGTCCGAACATTTCGACGATTATCGCGCCGCGCTCGGCCGGCTGCAGGCGAAGGCGCTGATCTATCCCTGCTTCTGCTCGCGCGGGCAGATCATGCGTGCAGTGGAGGTCAAGGAAGCAGAGGCGGGCCGGCCCTGGCCGCGCGATCCCGACGGATCGCCGCTCTATCCCGGGACTTGCTGCGCGCTGCTTCCCGATGACGCGGGCAAGCGCGCGGCGAGCGGCGAGGCCCATGTGTTGCGGCTGGCGATGGGGCGGGCGGCGGCAGGGATCGGCGGGGAGGTCGGGTATCCGCTCTTCGATGAGGATGGGCGAGTGACGCGTGTAGCGGCTGCTCCCGCGCGCTGGGGGGATGTGGTTCTGGCACGCAAGGACGTGCCGACCAGCTACCACCTTGCCGTAGTCGCGGATGACGCGCTTCAGGGCGTCACGCACGTCGTGCGCGGACGGGATCTCGAAGCGGCGACCGATATCCATCTCGTGCTGCAACACCTGCTCGACCTGCCGGTGCCGCGTTACCACTTCCATCGGTTGTTGCAGGACGAGACCGGCCAGAAGCTCGCCAAGAGCCGGATGTCGGAAGGCCTCGCGGAGCTGAGGGCACAGGGTGTTACGGCCGCAGACATCCGCGCGCGGCTCGGTTTTGCCTAGATCGGGCCGGATCCCATATCCGGTCCGCGGGCTATGTTTGGATCGGCCCGAAAGCGGCAACCCATTTTTTGGGCCGATGCATCGGCGGTTCAGCCGACGCCGAGCCAGGTCAGCCAGGCCGCGGTGGTAAAGAGCGAGAGCATGGTCGAGAGCGCGATCGCGCTCGAGGCATCGGCGACACCCTGCCGATAGCGCTCGGCGAAGAGATAGGCGTTGATCCCGCAGGGGCAGGCGGCGAAGAGCACTGCGACGCCTGACCAGTGCGCCGGCATCTCGAAGACGCGGGTCGCCAGCAGATAGACGATCAGCGGGTGAAGGCCGAGCTTGAGGGCGCTCAATACGGCCGGCAGACCGAGACCCGATTCCAGCCCGTAGCGCCGCATGGCGATGCCGAGGCTGATCAAGGCGCAAGGGACCGCGGCACCGGCGAGCAGGTCGACCAATGTCCAGACCGGGGCTGGGATGAAGCCGATCACCGGCCGCACCGCCGAGCCGAGCAGGATGCCGATGATGATGGGATGGGTGAAGAGCCTGCGGGCCATCATCTTCAGCGACGCCGAGCGGCCCTCGGCGAGCAGGGTTGCCGCCGTCATCGTCACAGGCAGGTGGATCGCCAGCAGCAGGCCGAGCGGCACCGCGCCGGCATCGCCATAGGCCTTCAGGATCATCGGCACGCCGACGAAGACCGTGTTGGACTGGGCCGCGGCGAAGCCCGAGACCACCAACTCCGGTCCCTTACGGCTGAAGACGCGGTGCGCAATCAGCATGGCCAGGGCCCAGACGATGGTGAGGCCGGTGAAATAGGAGATCCAGTAGCCCCAGGGTTGGCTCGCCGGGATGTCGGCCTTGGCCAGCGTCCGGAACAGCAGGCAGGGCACGGCCAGAACGAAGACGAAGTCGGAAAGACCTTCGCCGGTCGTCTCGCGGACCAGCTTCGTCCAGCGGGCGACATAGCCGAGGCCGATCAGGCCGAAGACGGGCAGGACGACAAGCAGGGAGGAGAGCATCGGCGCGACAGATTCGATGAGCGGGAGCGGGAAGGCGCCCCTCGCGATCGGTCTTGCAGCAGGCAAAGTCAAGGAAGCGGTGGCGCAAATAGCGGCATAGCCGTGCCGCGTTTTCGGTCAGTCCCGCGAGGGCACTAGCGCGCCTGGGCCAGCACGCCGCCCGAGCGCACGATCAAGCCCTGGATCTCGTCGCGCTGGCGCTTGAACTCGGCCAGCGTCTTGCCTTCGAGCTCGCGTCCTCGCGGAACGCGGATCTTCATCGGATTCACGAAGTTGCCGTTGACCATGACCTCGTAGTGCAGATGCGGTCCGGTGGAGAGGCCGGTATTGCCGAGATAGCCGATGACCTGGCCCTGGCGCACTTTCACACCGGCAGCGATGCCCTTGGCAAAACCCGACTGGTGCGAATAGGTCGTGACATACCCGTTCGCGTGCTGGAGTTCGATCCGCCGACCGTAGCCGGAGGCCCAGTCGGCCTTGATCACCGTGCCGTTGCCGGCGGCCAGGATCGGCGTGCCGATGCGGTTGGCCCAGTCGACGCCGGTATGCATCTTCGAATAGCGCATGACCGGGTGGTAGCGCATGCCGAAGCCGGAGCGCATCTCGGCATCGGTGATCGGCTTGCGCAGCAGGAACTTCTTCAGCGAGCGACCTTCCTCGTCAAAATAGTCGATCAGGCCGTCTTCAGGGGACTGATAGCGAAAGACCCGGCGGGTATCGCCGTTGATGGTGAGCGTTGCCGACAGGATTTCACCGCGCTCGCCTTCCTCGTCCTCGGTGAAGATCACCTCGAGATTGTCGCCGCCGCGCACGCGCTGCTGGAAGTCCAGGTCGTAGGAGAAAATCCGAACCAGCTCGTCGATCATCGGGCGCGGCAGGTCGTGGCGCAATCCGGTCTCGTAGAGGCTCTCATAGAGCCTGGCGCCGCCGGTATCCTCCTCGTCCTCTTCGTCTTCCGTGGTTGCCCTGCGGGGCGTGCCGACGATCTCCTGCTTCGGCAGCGAGACCGGAACGAAAGCGCCCTGGTCGTTGACCGCAATCGTCGCCTCGGGCTGGCCGTTGGTGAGCAGCGAGACGCGAACGATCTGGCGCGGATCGCCTGGCCGCGGACCGGGTGCAAACAGCGCTTGCAGGACTTGGCCATCCGGCAAGGCGGCAACGCGCACCTTGCCGCTGAAGGCCTGGATCATCGCCCTGATCTGCTCGGCCGGAGCTCCGGCATTGCGCATGACCTGTTCGAAATTCTCGCCGCGCCGGGTGATCAGCAGCTTGTCCTCGACAAGCGGCTCGCGGGATGCGGGGATGGGCGTCTTCAGTGCGTTGGTGACATTTTCAGGGACGACGCGCACCTCGATGCCGGAGAAGCGCGTGTCCGTGGCCGGAGAATAGGCAAGAAGATCGTTCGTGGCGCTGGGCGCCGCACCGCCGCCCAGCGTGCGGCTGAGCATCAGCTGTGGTGGGATCGGCAAGGGGCGTTGCCGGCCCGCCACGGCCTGGTTGGCGCGCTCTTCCTCGACCTGCTTGRTCACGTCGGGGTCGCCGAGGCGTGGGCGCGCGGGCGGAATCGCGATCGTGGTGAGGTCGCGCTTGACGATGGTGACATCGGCATCCGGCATGTCGCCGGCCGGTTCGGCATAGCGCTCGGCGGGCTGGCCACCTTCCGCAAACAGGCGCAGCGGATTGAAGGGCGGGATGCTCGTCGCGTAGACGCCGGTAGTCAGCGACAGGTTGGAGGCAAGCCGTACGAAGGGGCGCACGCGGATGACCTCACGGTCACCGACGCGTTGGGACATGGGCGCGCGAGCGCTGTGTCGGGCCGCCATGACAGGCTGGTCCGCCACCAGCTTGTCCGCCTTGCGCGCCCCGCCACCCAGGCCGGCAGAGGACGGGCCGCGCGCGGTCACCATTTCGGGCTGCTCGGGGAAACTCGTATCCCCGCGGGTCGAGACCAGGATCGCCCCACCGAGCAGGGCTGCGCCGCAGGAGCCGACCAGCGCGCAGGCGGCCAACCAGCGCAGCGAGACGCCACGCCGGTCCAACGCCTGATGCGGAGCACCATCCGGCCGGATCGGCGGCTCGATACCGAGATCGACCAGAAGCGCGGCGGCTTCCGGCGATAGCGGTTCTGCTGGCGTGCTGAGCTCGGGATGGGCGTTCATCGCTGGTCGTCAGAGAATCCTGATCCTGGTCCGGTGCCCGGGCGGGCCGGAATTCCGAAGAAGCCGCATCTGCTGCACGCGTACGCGCCTGGTTCCGACCATGCCCGGGTCGCAGCCCGGAATCAATCCGCGGTCGGAGCCGCTGCGGGGCTTTGGCCGTCGATTACGGCTCTTTGCGGGCGCCACGCACGTAGGGCGCGCGCCGCGCTCGTACGCGCGCGATGGATAAAGTCGGGATCGGCGAGCCGGGACAAAAAGTCATCGAACTGTCGGAAAAGTTTTGTTTTGGCGTTGACAGGTCGAGAKGGTGGGGCCTATAACGCAGCCATCGAGACGGCGCCGCCGCTGGCGGGGCCGCTCTACTGCGCTTCATGAGAGCTTCGGGCCTTGTAGCCGAGAGATCGGTTGGCCTGCTTGTCTTTGTTAGACGCACCGCTGTTTGAAAACTGAAGACAGAAAGAGAAACGTGGACGGCGATGTTCTTGCGGACTTGCTTTCGGGCAAGTCAAACGAGACTTCGGTGTGCTGCGTTTACAAGAGCCATCGCTGGTTAC
>NZ_JBFUIY010000040.1:0-50294 GCF_056401655.1 Allobosea sp. P4_E12
CGGCTTCTAGAGCGCGAAGTTGCCGGCGGTCAGGGTGTGACTGCCCTTCAGGTTGATCTGGAAGTCGGCATCGCCGTCGCCGTCGACATTGCCCTTGACCACGGTGTAGTCGCCGTCGGCCCGGGTCTCGTAGGMGACCACCAGCTGGGCCGTGGCGGTGAAGGCCGGGCCGCTGGTCAGGGTGAAGCTCTGGTTGCCGGCGAGCGCGCCATTGGCGTCGATGCCGGAGAGGTCGAGCTTATCGCCAGGCTCGAAGTCGAGGATGGTGTCGCCATCCGCCGCTTCCTTGCTCTCGAAGCGGAAGGTGTCGTTGCCSGCCCCGCCYTCCATCACGTTCACCGCCGCACTGGCCGTGATCGTGTCGTTRCCTGCGCCGGTCGCGACGTTCTCKATGCTCCAGAGCGTGTCGSTGCCGCTGTCCGTGCTGACCGCGCTGCCGCGTCCGAGCAGGCCGTTGCCGAGATCGACCGTCAGGTTCGCCATGATCGCCGACATGTCGAGCGTGTCGATGCCCGTGCCGCCGTCGCTGTCATCGCCGAAATAGACGTCGTTGCCGTCACCGATCGCAGCCACGAACACGTCATTGCCCGCACCCGCCACCACGGTGTCGTCGCCGGCCCCGGCCGTGATCCGGTCGTCGCCCGTGCCACCGAAGATCCGGTCGTTGCCGGCCTCGCCATCGATCAGGTCGTTGCCGGCCCCGCCAAGCAGCACGTCGTCGCCGGCTCCGCCGAAGACCACGTCGCGGCCCTCCCCGGCATCAACGAAGTCGTTGCCGTCGCCCGCCGAGATCGTGTCGTTGCCGCCCGCTCCGATCAGGACATCGTCGCCGCCCTGGCCGATCAGGTTGTCCGCCCCAGACGCCCCGAGCAACACGTCCGCCTCGGGCATACCGACCAGAACCAGTCCGGCGTCGTGCTGCGTTGTCTGGCCGGTTCCGCCACCATTGCCGGTCTCGGTGCCGGTGCCGCAACTCCCGCCGCCGCCGTTCTCGGTCTCGTTGCCTGAGCCGCTGCCGCCGCCATTCTCCGTCTCGTTGCCGGTGCCGCCGCCGCCGCCATTCTCCGTCTCGTTGCCGGTGCCGCCGCCGCCGCCATTCTCCGTCTCGTTGCCGGTGCCGCCGCCGCCGCCATTCTCCGTCTCGTTGCCGGTGCCGCCGCCGCCGCCATTCTCGGTCTCGTTGCCGGTGCCGCCGCCACCGCCGTTCTCGGTCTCGTTGCCCGAGACGCCGCCGCTCCCGTTACCGGTGCCGATGCCGCCATCATCGACGACGACGGTCTCGAAGATGTTCTCCGGCAGATTGGCCAGGCTGGTATTGCGGGCGATGATGTCCGAGAACTCCTGGCCCTCGATGAAATTTTCGTAGAAGTCGAAATTCTCGACCCGGTCGAGATAGTAGAACCGGTCGGCCTCCTGCAGGCGATCGAACTGCTCCTGCAGCACGACCCAGAAGGTCTGCCCGACCATGCCGCCATTGATATGCGTCTCGGCAAGGCCACCGACCCAGAGATCGACCCGGTCGATCCCCTTCACCATGCCGGTGCCGTCGGCCTGGATGGCCACGCTGATATTCGAGTTGATCGCCTGGAAGGCAGCTATCTCATTGGCGTCCAGGACGAGGTCGGGATAGGCCTGCTTGAACTGGGCGATCACTGCGTCGCTCAGATTGTTGCGCTGCTGGAAGTCCTCCCAGGAGGTATAGGGTGAGAGGTTTCCGGCATATCCGACGGCCTCGGAGACATAGGGATCCTGCGAAGCGGCAAGATCCGAACGCACCTGGTTCAACGTTCCCAGCCCGACATCCCAGCCGCGTGCCACATTGAAGGCGAACAGGTCGGCATTGATCCGCACCAGATCGTTGCGCACCGCGTCGACGATGTTGAAGTCAACCTCCTCCGCCGGCTGCCTGATGATGCCGCCCAGGATCGATCCCACACCGAGCTGCTCATAGCCGGGCTGCGGGACRTAGCCGGGRGGCAAGGGAGCRGTGAAGGCGCCRGCGTCGTTCGTCGGRTTCAGGAAGGCGTCGAACAGCGCCACCTGCTTCGGCTGACCRTCGGCATCGAGCACGGTCATGGTCTGGCCGATCAGGGAGTGACCGACCCGGTACACGGCCGCCGCGAACTCATGCGAGATGGCGGCCGTCGCATCYGGATTGTAGTCGCCRTGGCCGTGGTCGCCATCGCCCTTGATGCCGCCGATGAGATGATCGGCGAACTCGTCGAAGACGACGCGCTGGTAYTCGGCCTCGTTGATGATCTTGGCCGCCTGGAAGAGCTCCTCCTGYGTGCCCTGGAAGCCGGCYTCCACCAGATTCTCGACGTGGAAGTTGTGATTGCGCGCCCAGATCGTGTGCATCGCRGTCAGGGMRAAGTTCTCGTTCGCCCGGCCGTCRCCRGCGATGTAGTGGTCGAGAACGCTGACGAACGGATTGGCATCGAGCAGCAGCGCATGTCCGGTGCCCATGAAATTGGACGCCATGCTCGCTGCCATCGTGGTGTTGATCACACCGCCGTTGACCAGCCCAGGGAAATAGGTCTGGAAGGCGACCGGGCCGCCTGGCAGGCCGGTGAAGACGGTGTTGTTCTCCCAATGCTCGAGGATCAGCTCGCGCAGCGTCGGCAGCAACCGGAAGTTCGGGTCAGACGGATCCGGCCCTCCCGCCAGCAGCATGGAGCCGAGACCGCCATCGCCGTCGCCTTCGCGGAGGAACTGGCCGACGAGCCCGTTCGAGCCATAGGCCTGGTTCTGGTCCGCGAAGGGCGAAGTGCGGTTGATATGCTGGGGAACGCCGTCGACGATTTCGTCGACCGTGCCCCGGGTGAGATCGGCCGGGTTGCCTGATCCGGGCGCACCGTTCCCGGGAGCTCCGATCTGGATCGTGCCGTTGCCACCCTTCGGCAGGAAGTCGAGGCCATGGTCGAAATACTGGCCGAAGGCCATGAAGAAGATATTGGCGTCGTTGCTGTTCTTCGGCAGGTCGGCTTCCTGCACACCCAGGATGTTGCTGATATTGCGCGGATCCAGCCCCTCGAAGATCGGGTTGATCTGGTTGTTGCCGGTCGCCGCGTCGTATTCGCCATAGCGGGCTTCGGTCAGCCGGATGAAGTGCTCGTCCGCCGCGCCGTAATCGGGATGGGCGACATTGTTGCCGTGGCCGCTGAGATCACGCACGCCGGGCACCGTGTCGTCATCGCCAGGAACGTCCTGGCCGTTGACCAGGTGCTTCAGCCCCGAAAGGTCGCCGGCGGTGAGTTCGAACGCGCCGGTGACGCCGTCGCCTCCACCATCTCCGCCTCCCGTGCCGCCCCCATTTCCGCCACCGCCGTTGCCACCGCTGCCGCCGGAATTCGCGAAGGTCGGCGACGCGCCGCCCGGCAGGGTCGCGAAGGTGATGGTATGGCCGCCATTCGTCAGGGTCGTCGTGCCGTTGCCGTTGTTCGTGCTCGTGTAGTTGGCGAGCGTCGAACCGGGCGCCAGTTCGATGACATCCTGAGGCCGCAAGGTCCCGATGATCGTGTCATGGCCGCCCATCGACTTGAAGACGATGCGATGTGCCGAGGTTAGCGCCGAGATATTGACGGTGTCGTCGCCCGTCGAACCATCGATCGTGATGGTGTTGGTGAACAAGGTGGTCGCCGCGAAATTGCCGAGGACCTGGAAGGTATCGCCGCCGCCACCACCGGTGATCTGGATTTCCTCGATGTTTGCCAGCTCCGCGATCACCACGCCATTGCGGACGATGGCGATCTCCGTTGCCGGGTTGAGATTGAACGCGGCCGGCGCATTGGCTGCCGCATAGATCTGGAAAACCTCAGCAGTCGCATTCCCCACGATCCGAACGGTGTCGGTGTCACGGCCGCCGTCGATGATGTCACGCCCTTCGGTCGAACCGACGATGATCAGATCATCGCCGCGATCGCCAAGGATCGTGTCATTGCCCAGGCCGCCATTGATGGTGTCGTCACCGCGGCCACCATCGATCGTGTCGTTTCCGGCTCCGCCATTGAGGATGTCGTTGTCGCGATCGCCGAGGATGGTGTCGTCGCCGTCGCCGCCGTCAACCGTATCGGCCCCGCGGCCTGCGTCGATCGTGTCATTGCCTGCAAGACCGGTGACGGTGTCGTCACCGCGATCAGCGTTGATGATATCGGCCCCGGCAGTGCCGACGAGCACGTCATTGCCGCGCGTTCCGAGGATGGCCGGATCCGTCGGGATATTGGTGCCGACAGTCGCGGTCGGGAGCGAGAACACCTCCTCGAGCACGCCATGGGCATCCTGGTAGACGATGCGCAGCCTGATCGGCAGCCCGTTCTCGCCATCCGTGACCGTGAAGCTCGGGCCATGCGCGCGCTCCACCTCGCCGGCGCCGAAGAGCTCGATATCGGCGAAACCGGTGCCGTCATCGACCTGCCAGAAGTAGGAAATGGGTGCGGCTGGAACGAGCCCGCCCGGATTGTCGGCATCCGTCAGCCCCGCCAGATTCAAGCCGGCCAGGCTCACAGTCAGGACGTCGCCGACCTGAATGCCGACGTTGGTGGTTGTGCTATCAACGATGACCGGCCGGCCCACGGGCTGGTTGTTCGCGCCGCCGAGCACGATCGACTGATCCGCGAACTGCAGCCGCTCGATGTTCCGGAGCGTATCCGTCCCATCAGTGCCAACATTGTCCGTAACGGTCACGGAGCCGTCGGCGTTGGGCGTGATCGTGTAGCTCGCCCGCAGGCCCGAGAACTTGGCCGTATCGAAATCGGTGGTATTCGAGCTCAGGATCTCGCGAACGATCCTGAGC
Source organism: Allobosea sp. P4_E12 (assembly GCF_056401655.1). Lineage (NCBI taxonomy): Bacteria > Pseudomonadati > Pseudomonadota > Alphaproteobacteria > Hyphomicrobiales > Alloboseaceae > Allobosea > Allobosea sp. P4_E12. Next base: position 4,793 of record NZ_JBFUIY010000040.1, read on the forward strand.
TGGCCGGGATTATAGGTGCCGTTCAGCATCAACGGAACCATCGGCTCCATGCTGTCGAAGGTCGCGATCTCGGGGCCGCTACCGTCCAGATTCTGTCGAACGCTGATGCGCACGTTCAAGTAGCGGTCGCCGTCGATAATGTCGTCGCCGCCGCGGCCCTGGATGATGTCGCTGCCCTTGCCGCCGAGGATGATGTTACCACCCTCGAAGAAGGTTGCGGCGCTATTGGGAAGCAGAGCGCGCAGACCGTCGATCAGATCGATATTGGTCATCACGCTGCCGGTCGCACCTGCAGTTGGCAGGGTGGTGGCATCGGAGTCATCGCCATTGAGGACATCGCCGAAATCCGAGCCGGAGAGGCCTTCGACGAAGTCGAAGCGGCTAAGCGAGGTCGACCCACCGGGCACGGGCGGCTGATCGAAGAAGCGGTCGGAGATGTCGATATAGACGCCGGTGGTGTTGGGCTTGTAGATCGCCCAGTCATAGCCGGAGCCGCCGATATAGCGATCGCCGAAGCCGGTCTTGCCGGCCATGATGTCGTCGCCGCCTTCGCCGTTGAACTTGTCGTTCTCGCCGTCGCCGATGAAGACGTCATTGCCGATGACCGGGTCATTGCCGAGCGGATCGAAATTGTCACCAGGCGCGCCGTCGGTGGTGCCCTTCTCGATCCAGTCGTCACCCTCGTTGCCCATATCCTGTTCATTGGCCTTGCTGCCGAGGATGAAGTCGTTCCCCTGGCCGCCAATGGCCTCCGATGCGTCCTCGCCAGTGACGATGAAATCGCTGCCGAAACCGCCGATGATCAGGTTGACGCCGTTGCCGCCATGGAGGACGTCGTTGCCGTCGCCACCCTGGATGTTGTCGTCACCACCGGTGTCCGTGATGATGTCGTCGCCGGCGCCGCCGCGCAGCTGGTCGTTGCCGTCGCCGCCCTCGATGCGGTCATTTCCGCCATCGCCCCAGATCGTGTCGTCGCCCTCGCTCGCAATCAGGATGTCATTGCCGACGCTACCGCCGAGAACGACATGCTCGTCACCGGTATACTGCAGATAGTTGCTGTCGGGCCCGGCCGTATTCGGGTTGTCGCGAATGACGAGCGGAAGCAACGGATCGCCGTTTGTCGGGTCGTCGTTGCCGGTCGCGCCGAGCCCGGTGTGCTGCTTGGTCGGATCGACCTCGAGCGTGAAACCGGGTGTCGTGAAGACCACGCCGGGGAGATGGGTCGCCGACGAATTCGCCATGATCAGCTTGGCGAAGGAGTTGCTCTCGAGCTCCGCATTGAAGCTCAGGCCGGACGTGCGCTCGAGATAGTAGAAGCGGTCGCCATCCTGCAGCTTTTCGAGCTGGTTCTCGAAGATGAAGTTGAAGGTCGAGCCCAGCATGCCGCCGAAGGGCATCTTCTCCTCGGCGAGACCGCCGATCCAGAGATCGATGGCATCGACGCCGGTGATGGTGACACCATTGGCGCCGCTGGCCCAGGCCCCCGTACCGTTCAGGAAGTCGAGACGGTCGGCAGGTGCGCCGGCGCCACCGAGTACCAGCGACATGGCGGCCGCACGCTTGTCCACAAGTGTGGCCGCGCCCGTGATCGACGAATGCGTGCCGTAGGCGGCGATGAAGTTGATCAGCGAATCCGGGTGCTTCAGGCTCTGAACGAGATCCGCCCAGCTGGCGTAGGGCTTGAGCTGGACTTCGCCGGTCGACGTATAGATTTGCCGGCGGACTTCGTTCAGCGAGGGAATACCGACGTCCCGGCCGCGCGCGAGGTTGATCGCGGGAAGGTCGAGCGGCAGGCCGAGCAGGTTGTTGCGCAGCGCCTCGGTGACGAATTCGTCGATTTCGTTGCCGGCCTGGCGGGTCACGCCGCGGACGATCGCGCTGACTGCGTCTTCCGGATTGGCTCCGCTGGCAGCGAAGGCGAGCGGGTTCAGGAAGGCAGCGATCAGGCCCATCTGCTGGTCGGGATTGCTGGGATCGGACGAGACGACGTCGAAATCCGCAGTGAAGCGGTCGACCGTCTCGGTCAGCATCGAATGGCCGAAACGATAGACCGTGTGCGCGAACTCCGCGACGATCGAGGGATCCAGGTCGACGTCATAGACCTGGGTCGGCGCAAAGAAGAGGTCGACATTCGGCTGGATCGTTCGGGCGAACTCTTCGAAGACCAGATGCTGATACTGCATCTCGGTGCCGAATTTCGCCGTCTGGAACAGGCGCTCGCCATTCCATTGCAGGGCGTCGATCGCCGCCTGATTGGCCGGGAATGTCGCCGGCTCGGTGCCGGGGATCAGCCATTCCTTGAGGAAGGCGAGATCGCCCGAAGTCAGCACCGTATTCTTGGTCTGCTCGACCAGCCGGTTATGCTCGGAGTGGAAGATCGCGTGGACGGCGGTGAGGCCGATATTCTCGTTCACGCGGCCGTCGCCGGCGATGTAATGCGCGTCGAGCAGCTCGTTGTCGTAAGCGAGGTTGTTACCTTGCTGATTCACCGGCACGGGATTTCCCGTCAACACATCGCCATCGGGAACAAGGTCGTCAGCCGTGTTGGCAACCCCGTCGGCACCGAGACCAGCGAATACCGGCACGGCGTTGTGGGCGATGTCGTTGAGGAAGGCGTGGCCGGTGCGCACGGCATTGGTCAGGGAGATCGGCGCAAGCGGATTGCCCTCGACGAGGATGTCGTCAGCGGTGCCGCCGATGCCGTCCAGCCCCTTCATCACGACCTGCGGGAAGCCGTTCGGGCCCTTGATGAAATTGCCATAGGCGTCGGTCGCCAGCAGCGGACCGCTGTCGATATCGGCGTCGGTGAGATTGATGCCGAGAATGTCGCGCGCCTGCGCCTTCACCACCTTCCAGGTCGCCATACCGCCAATTTCGATATCGTCAGCGGTTCCGAACTTGCCGTCAGCGCCCAGATTACGATTGGTGATCAATTCACCGGTCGCAACTGGCCGCGCTCCTCCCACTCCAGCGCCATCGGTATCCATGAGTTGGTAAGCTCGCAGGAAGACCTGGTGCGAGGGATGCGAGGAGTAGGTCTGGTTCTGGTCGACGAAGGGCGAGGTCGTGTTGGTGTGCTCGTGGATGTCGTCGGCATTGCCGAGGATCCCGTCCGGACCAGGCAGGTTGGTCGCCCGGGTCAGGACCATGAAGTTCGTCGGGCTGCCCTGCACGTAGAGCGGATCGTCCGGCTGAAGCGGGATGAAGACCGTGCCGGAACCGCCCTTGGTCACGAGATCGAGGCCATGGTCGAAGAACTGGCCGAAGAAGGTCATCCAGGCGTTGAACGGCGCCGACAGACCGGCATCCGGAGCAATGTTCGGGATTTCGAAGACCTGCTTATCGTCGGCCGTGCCGAACTGGCCGTCGAGACCCGGGCTGGTAACGATGGTCAGGCCGAGGTCGTCGGCCACGCCGTCGAAGGTCGCCTGGGCGGCGACGACGGGGGCATTCGCGTCGTTCAAGGCCGCCTGATCGAGCGCAACGTGGTTCGCCGCCTGCGTCTGGGCGGTTTGGGCTGGGCCGAGAGCGGCCTGAGTCGAGGTAACGAGTGCGTCCGCCTCTGCGAACGCAGCTTCGGCATCCGTCCGCACCTGAACGGCGTTATCGAGCGCGATGACAGCCGCCTGCACGCCTGGATCAGCCAGAGGGTCTTCACCCGCCGGCACCGCGGCGACCGCCAAGGCCAAAGCCGTCTGCGCGGTCGATTCCCCCAGTTGCGCAGCCGTAACCGCGCCTGCTGCGGACGCGGCCGCCGTGGTGGCGGTGTTCGCAGCGGCCGTCGCTGCGGCGAGATTGGCATCCGCGGTTGCAAGGACCGCCTGTGAAGCACCGAGCGCTGTCTGCAGAGCGGCAACTCCGCTCGCCGCAGCCGCTTTCACAGCGTTGAATGCCTGGAGCGCGGCCAGGAAGGTCGCGGTGTCCGCCGTGATGTTTTCCGAGCCGGCGTTGCGAAGGGCCGCCGCAATCGCAGCGGGATTGTTCGCGGTCTGGTCCACGATGAGATTGCTGATCGTGCGCGGCTGCGAGTCGATCACCAGACCGTTCGTCTGCTGGTAGGAGGTACCCGACTGCGCCGGATTGAACACCGGCGTCGTGACGCGTGGGAAGACGTTGTCGGCGGCTCCGAAGGTGTCGCTCTGCTGCTGATTGAGCAGGTTGTTTCCGGAACCATCGACCGTGCGCAGGCCAAGCGCCGCCCGCACATTCGGCAGCAGCGAGGTCAGCGGCGTACCGGCCGCATTCGCTTCAGCAATCTTGATCTGGTCGAGGATGAAGTTGAGGTCAGAGCGCACCAGCATGATGCCCTCGCCACCCGCCGTCGCATCGACGACCGGCGTCGGCGCGACCGGCGGCGCCACGGGACCGGCCACGACCGGCTGGGTCGGAGCCGAGAACACCGTCTCGGTGACGCCATGCCCGTCGGTGAAGATCGCCTTCACCCGCAGGGCCGAACCGGCGAGATCGGGCGTGACCCTGAAGGTCGTGCCGTCGGCACTTTGGAAGGCGAGATCCCCGAGCGGAAGCAGGATGATGTCCTCGAAGATACCCGAACCGGGATCCGCCTCGAACTGCCAGAGATAGGAGATCGAGCCGGGCAGGATGCCATTGGGGGCCGCGGCACTTGTATTGCCGTCGCTCACGCCGGCAATCGAGACACGCAGCAGTTGACCTGAGGTCGGCGTGTTGTCAGCCGTGCTCGATGCCGCGTCGAGAATAGCAAGTGTGCCGCTCGGGTTGAGGTTGAGGCCGACGCCATTCGGAAGCGTCACGCTCTGATCCGCAAATTGCAGTCGCTCGACATTGACGAGAGTATCGCTGCCATCCCTGCCGACATTGTCGGTAACGGTGCTGATACCAGTCGTCGTGTTCGTGGTGACCGTGTAGTCGGCCCTGTTGCCGGAGAAAATGGCCGTGTCGAAGCCGTTGTCGTCGTCCTTGAGCTCGCGCACCGCCACCAGCTGACCAGGGTTCCAGACCCCGTTCAGCATGTTCTGCAGCAGTTGTGGCGCGACCATGCTGTCGAAGGTCGCGATCTCCCCACCGCTTCCATCGGCGTTGGCCCGCACGCTGATGCGCACGTTCAGCCAGCGGTCGCCATCGATCAGGTCGTCGCCGCCACGCCCCTCGAGCAGGTCGCTGCCGGCGCCGCCGAGCATGATGTTGCCGGTCGCGAAGCCGGTGGTCGAGAGACCGGCCTGGCCGAGGAGTGCCGCTAGCCCGTCGATCAGCGCGACATTGGTCAGCGCGCCGCCCGTGGCGCCGCCATGATTGAGGATCGTGACCGCGTCGATATTGTCGCCGCGCAGGATGTCGGCAAAGCGCGAACCGGACAGGCCCTCGACCTCGGCGAAGCGGTCGAGGATCGAAGCCGGAGAGGCGCCGACGGGCTGCACTGCCCCCACATTCGTGTTTGGCGTCTCGCCATGCGGCTGGGCCAGCGCGGCCAAGGTCAGGTCGACCGTGACGCCCTGATTGTCGCTCTTATAGGTGACCCAGTCGAAGCCGGACATGCCGTCCATCTTGTCCTGGGCATCGCTGCCGACGAAGATGTCATCACCGCCCTCGCCGATGAACTCGTCGAAGCCGCCGCCACCGACGAAGATGTCGTTACCGATGATGTCGTCGGCCAGGAGGGGCGCGAAATTGTCGCCAGGGGCGCCGTCCTGCGTGCCCTTCTCGATCCAGTCATCGCCCTCGTTTCCGGTCGGCGGCAAGCTGGTCTTGGAGCTGTAGATGAAGTCGTCGCCGCGGCCACCGAAGGTGGTCGAGATATCCTCCATCGTGACGATGTAGTCCTTGCCGGCGCCGCCCAGGATCAGGTTCCCGACGCCACCGACCATCATGTTCCCGGCGTGGATGACGTCGTTGCCGTCGCCGCCCTCGAGCCGGTCATCGCCGCCCAGATCCTGGATAATGTCGTCGCCGGCGCCACCCAGAATGGTATCGTTGCCGTAGCCGCCTTCCAGCCGGTCATTGCCGCCATCGCCATAGAGCGTGTCGTCGCCATCGCCGGAGATGATGACGTCATTCCCCGCGGTGCCGCCGAGGACAACATGGTCCTCACCGGTGTACTGCAGGTAGTTGGTGTCCGCGCCGGGCGTCGCCGGATTGTTGCGGATGACGAGAGGAACAATTTCGACGCCATTGATCTCGATGCCGCCGGTCGGGTCGGAATTGCCCGCAATGCCATCGGCTCCGACGACGTTGTCGGCGCTTTCGTCGACCAGGGTATTGGGATCGTCGAGCTGAATGCCATCAGGCCCAGCCTCGTTCAGCCCTGTGTGCTGCTTGGTCGGATCGACTTCGAGCGTGAAGGTCGGGGTGGTGAAGATCGCGTTCGGCAGATGCGTCGCATCACTGTTCAGCATCACCAGCTTGGCGAAGGAGTTGTTCTCGAGTTCGGTACCGAAATTCATGCCGGCGGTGCGCGACAGATAGTAGAAGCGGTCGCCGTTCTGCAGGGATTCAAGCTGGGTTTCGAAGACGAAGTTGAAGGTCGAGCCGAGCATGCCGCCAAACGGCATCTTCTCTTCCGCAAGGCCGCCGATCCAGAAATCGACATCGTTGAGGCCGCCGAGCGTGCCGCCGGTAAAGGCGCCGGTGGCGTTCAGGAAATCGAGGCGATCTCCGGGCGCACCGACTCCGCCCAGCACGATCAACGTCGCCGCCGCGCGCTTGTCGGCCATCGTCGTCGCGCCGGTGATCGACCCATGCGTGCCATAGGCCGCGATGAAGTTGATCAGCGACTCCGCGTGCTTCAGATGCCCGGCAAAGTCGGTCCAGCTGGTATAGGGCTTGAGCTGGCTGTCGCCGGTCATCGCGAAGAATTCGGAGCGCGCATTGTTGAGCGACGGGATGCCGGTATCGCGACCGCGCGCAATGTTCAGCGCCGGCAGATCGAGCGGCAGGCCGAGCAGGTTGTTGCGCAGCGCCTCGGTAACGAACTCGTCGATCTCATTGCCGACCTGGCGGGTAACGCCGCGCACGATCGCGCCGGTCGCCTGCTCCGGCGTCACGCCGCTTGCGGCATAGGCGAGCGGATTGAGGAAGGCCGCGATCAGGCCGAGCTGCGAATCGCCGCCGACAGTGTTGAAATTCGGGTCGAAGCGATCGACCGTCTCGGTCAGCATCGAATGGCCGAAGCGATAGACCGTGTGCGCGAACTCCGCGAGGATCGCCGGGTTGATCGTGGTGTCGTAGCCGTTGGGCGCCAGGAATTCGTCGACCTGCGGCTGGACCGTGCGGGCAAACTCCTCGAACACCAGATGCTGATACTGCATCTCGGTGCCGAACTTGGCGGACTGGAACAGGCGTTCGCCGTTCCAGTCGAGCGCGTCGATCTGGGCCTGCGTCAGCGGGAAGGTCGTGGCCGGCGTATCGAGCCACTGGTTGAGGAAGGCGAGATCGCCGGTCGCCAGCGCCACGTCCTTGGTCTGCTGGACCAGGCGATTATGCTCGGAATGGAACACGGCGTGCACGGCGGTGAGGCCGATATTCTCGTTCACGCGACCGTCGCCGGCGATGTAATGCGCGTCGAGGAGTTCGTTATCGTATTGGCCAGCCGCCAGCGGGCCGGTGCTGACGATGGTGTCGGTATCCGCGGTCTTGCCCGCCGGATCGGCATTATGCGCGATGTCGTTCAGGAAGGCATGGCCGGTATGGGCTGCGCCCGCCAGGCTGATCGGCTCCGCCCGGTTGCCCTCGGTGAAGCTGCCGTCGGTCATCATGACCATCGGCATGCCGCCCGGCCCCTTGATGAAGTTGCCGTAGGCGTCCACGGCCAGGACCGGCACATTGCCGACATCGGCATCGGTGAGATTGATGCCGAGAATGTCGCGGGCCTGGGCCTTGACCACAGCCCAGGTCGCCATGCCGCCGATCTCGACATCGTCGGCGGTGCCGAACCTGCCGTCAGCGCCGAGATTGCGGTTGGTGATCAGTTCGCCGGTCGCCACCGGATCGCCGTTGGCGTCCAGCTCATAGGCACGCAGGAAGACCTGGTGCGAGGGATTCGAGGAGTAGGTCTGGCTCTGGTCGACGAAGGGCGAGGTCGTGTTCGTGGCAGCCTGGCCACCTGCAGCGCGGCTCAGAACCATGAAGTTCAAAGCGCCGGGAGCCGTGCTGAACAGCGGGTCATCGGGCTTCAGCGGAATGAAGACGACTTCGGTCTGGCTTGAACTCTTGGTGACGAGATCGAGACCGTGGTCGAAGAACTGGCCGAAGAAGGTCATCCAGGCGTTGAACGGCGCGGAAAGGCCGACATCCGGGGAGACATTCGGGATGAAGTTGACCGGCTTGTCGTCCGCCGTGCCGAAAATCCCGTCCAGCCCGGGGCTGATGACGGTGCTCGATCCCGGGTTCTGCGCAGCAGCCGCAACGGCCGCCGGATTGTTGTTGGTCTGGTCGACGATCAGGTTGCTGATCGTGCGCGGCTCGGAGTCCACGACCCCGCCTGGAACACCATAATTGGTGCCGGCCTCGGCCGCCTGGAAGGACGGGTCAGTCAGGCGCGCAAACGCCAGGTCCGCGGCCCCGAATTCCGGGTGGGCCAGGTTGTTGAATGTACCATCGACGGTCCGCAGACCGAAGGGCACCTGGACGCTGGGCAGGATGTCAGTAAGGCTCTCGCCCTGAGCATTCCGCTCCGCAATCCTGATCTGCTCGAGGATGAATTCAAGATCGGAGCGAATGTACTGTACCATGACGCCCTCCTGGGGTGTCCAGGACCCCGTGTTGGCCTTGCCTGGGACAATGCTCCGCCGCTCGCGCCAAAGAGGCACGACGCTGGTTGCATCGTTTGCCAGAACTTGATCGGACAGCGCTTCAGCCCGTCATGGGCCTATCGCAGTGACAGCATGATGCCTGTCGGCACTACTGGTCGTTAGAGGACTATGTCGGACGTTATTTCCCGACCAGCGTCTGGGGCGCGCGACGGAGTTTGGTCTGGTCGTTCTTCCAGACCTAATTCCCTACACTACCGACCAAGGTCCCTAGCTCCTGCTGCCTCGGCGATGCCGACCTGCCGGACCGGTTCCCCCGAAGCCATTCCGGGACGCGGCCTCTTGCCCTCGCCGCCCGCCTATAGAGGGGGTCCATGCCCCCTCATCCAACAGCTGCGAGGTGGTCAGCGGTGATTGCAGACCGGGATGAAGGGCTTACGGGGCGAGTCGCCAGCGATGGCTAACCCATAGCCTCGTTCGTGCGCGGGATGGGGGTAGGCGCCGCCGCGCATGCCGCGCCCCCCACACAAGGAATGGTCGGGATAGCAGGGGTTTTCGGGATTTGCGCTCCCGTGCCACGGCTCCAGGGCGAGCTTGGTGCTGATCGGTATGGAGCGAGCAGGGTGCGTGAACGGCCCAGGAGCTATGAGCCGTCGCGCCGGCCACGCCTGGCAAGGCCGCGAGCCCGGCTGTGCGGTCGCGAATCGGCCATTCCGGATCAGACCAATGCCGCCTGCCCCTCATGCACGACGCCGGGCAGAGCTGAGCCTGCCCGGCGTCGAAAGCTGCACAGCGTCAGCTGCGCGTTGCGACCCTGAGTTTGTTCGGGTCGCCCTCGGGCAGAACCTCGGGCTGTTTCCAGACGACACCGTTCGGTGTCGGGATCGGCGTCATCGTCACCTGGTACTGTGGTTGCCCCTTGTAGTCCGGGTCGCCGGGGGGCGGTGTCTGCAGCTGGTAGCGCAGCAGCATCGCGAAATCCTCATGGGTGGTGTTGTGGCAATGGCTGACATAGGCGCCACCGAACTCCCCGAACCGCACCTGGAACCTCACCCTCCCGGACGGCCGCAAGCGCCAGACATCCTTGCGGACGAGCCGCTCCGTTGCGGGAATGGGCGCGCTGCCCCGGTCCATGGTGACGCCCTCCTCGAAGTGGAGGTGGATGGGATGGTCCCAGCCGCCCCCGCCATTGATCAGGGTCCAATGCTCCACCTCGCCCGGCTTGGGCATCAGCAGGGAGATGCGGTTGGCGTTGAGCGAATGCGCCTTCTCGCCGTTGATCTTGATCGTCCAGGGGAAGGACTTGATGTCTCCGCATTCGGGTATGCACTGCCCGTCCGCCGTAGCGCGTGAATCCCCCTCTCCCGACCTGCCGAACTCGATCACCCGCTCACGCACCGGGGCCACGATCGGGATCTGCGTGGTCAGCGTCTTGACCCCTGATTTCCAGTCGGGATCGGCGAAATTGGCACTGCGATCGGCATCGAGCGGGTTGCTGGCATTGTAGACCTTGCCGGGATTGTCGACGCTCTGGACCTGGCTCACGACCCTGAACTCAAGGATGGGGCCGACGCACGGGTCATCGTCCCGTCCCTTGAACGCCTTCTCGATCGAGACGGCGCCCTTGGGCTTTCGCCCGTCGGTCTGTTCCAGCAGGTTCATGATGTAGACGCTGTCGCCCGGCGCAAAGGCGGAGAAATCGACGACGATATCGTAGCGCTCTGCCACGCCCATCTCGTCGGTCTCGGTCAGCAGAATCGGATTGACCACCAGGTTGCCGTCATTGGCGATGAAATAGAAGGGCACCTTCGTGCCCTGGGAAAAGCGCCTGCTCTTGTTGACCGCAAGCGCAAGCTTGACGAAGCGGGCCATGGCGGCGTTCAGGATGCGGAAGCGGTAGCGTCGCGGCAGCACCTCGAAATAGGGATAATAGGCACCGTTGACGCAGAGCATGTCGCCGAGGAAACCATCGGTATCGAAGATATCGAAGCGGCACTGGCCCCTGGCATCGAAGGCGGGATTCGAGATCGCGAGATTCACGTCGAAATCGAGATTACCCCATTTCAGCTGCGAGCCGCTCGGCAGCCGCAGGTTGATGCCGTCATTGAGATCCTCGCGCCCCCTGTCGGGCCCGCTATAGATGTTGCAGAGCGCGAAGATGCCCTTGTGCACATTCTCGGCGGTGAAGAAGAAGCGGTGATCGTGGAACCAGAGGCTGCCCTGGATCTCCCGGTAGTCGCCGGCGACCGGGACATAGCCTTCGTCATCGTCGGGCCCCGAGCATTTGCGCGAATAGTCGCGATCGCCCGTCGGCCACAGGCTCGGCATGTCGCGCCGGGCCATCGCCATGCCCCAGTGATAATCATAGAAGGTTCCGGGGAAATGATAGGCGTTGCAGGCACCATCGCTTTCGGCGCCGTTATGGGCGTTGTGGAAATGGATCGAGATCTCGTTCCGTCCGAAGCCGCCGTTCTTGGTCCGGTCGACCGGGAGATCATTGTAGATCCGGCTCAGAACCGGTTCGCCATAACGTGCCTTGATTAGGATCGGACGGCCGAGGCCCGTGCGCAGGCCGTCCTTGCTCCCCGCCTGTCCGGGCTGGCGCGGACCGAAGGTCCACATCGCAGTCGCGTCCTGCTCGGGCATTTCCCCGCAATAGCGGCTGCCCGTGCCAATCTGCCCGAGGGACAATAGGTAGCCCTTTTTCGGATAGAGTTCCTCCCAGCGCTGATGCGCGAAGAACTCGCCGGGCGGGCGCCCTTCCATCGGTCCAACCCAGGTGACCGGGTTGCGATAGGCCGCACCGCCGGAGTTGCTGAAATCGGTATGGTAGGAAAAGTTCTTCGCCGGCAGTTCCTGGCCTCCCCCAGCAAACTGCCAGGCCGCATCGCCATTCGACAGGCGCTGAAGCGGAACCGGCTTCTGGACGTCTGGCCGCGGCATCGGGTCATGGAATTTGACAGCGCCGAAGTTCGGGCTGCGCGGGGCACCGGTCGGCACCTGGGCATATGCGCTCTTGGCGAAGGGGCTGAGCCCATTTTTCGCGACCAACAATCCGCCGGCGGTAAAGTATCCCCACCGCAACAGGTCACGTTTGGTGATCTGCCCCACCGAAAGGGCCTTCACGATATCGAGCCGGTTCTCCAGAGCCCTCTCAGCTTCCTTCAACCGGATGCCAGTGGTCTCGCGCGAGAGATACATACCTCTTCCCCTTTTCCGGACTGAACCAAGGCGCGCCTCGATGCTAACCTTTAGTTCGGCCAGACGCGGTTCAGTAAGCGGAAAAGGTCTGACCAAGTATGCAACCAAAGTCCCTAGTTCTTGGCGCCTTCTTGCGTCGCATCACATCAATTCACTGGGATACGCCTATCGATCAAAATGAACCAACCCGAACTGTCACTCAATCACAACGGTCGAGAGCGGGAATTTCGGCTCGGTAATTACCACCACAAGTTACCTATAAATTACATTTAAACATAAATATCTTAAAATTTATACGAAAATATACATACATCACTGGCGAAACAATCAACCAATAGATTACATGCAAGCCAACATCGACCCGCCCCTACGGTACTTCTGCAATGCGCAGAGTATTCATCGCCCAGGCATCATCCGCTGGTCCCGACGTCAGCGCGCCGGCGGCCGCGTGGAACCAGCGCTGGGTTGCCTCTGTTTCAGGCAAAGCAATCAGACGAATCGACTTTCGGCGAAACTGGCTGCGCGATCACCGGCCTTGCGTCCGCCGCACGCGTTGCACTGCACAATGAAAGCTTGGCAAGGCAGCATGAGTCATGCTGCCATGGCCGGGAACGCCACCTGTCGACCCTTTTCCTCGCGAGGCGCCCGTGCCTGTCACCGCCATCGATCCGCGGCCAAATCCAATCGCCGGCCCCGCCGACGCCCAGCCCCTGTTCGAGGATATCCGGCTGCTCGGACAGATCCTCGGCGACACCGTGCGGCAGCAGGAGGGCGAGCAGACCTTCGAGCTGATCGAAGCGATCAGGCGGCTCTCCGTCACCTTCCAGCGCAAGGCCGATGTCGAGGCCGGTCGCGATCTCGATACGCTGCTGGCGCGATTGAGCCCGAAGGAGACCGTTTCGGTCATTCGCGCCTTCACCTATTTTTCGCATCTCGCCAATCTCGCAGAGGATTGCCACCAACTCCGCCGACAGGCCGATCTGGAGGCCGTTGACGCCCATCCCGAGGGCAGCCTGGCGCATAGTTTCGACCTGTTCGCGCAGGCAGGCGTCAGGGCGCCGGCGATCGAGCGCGCCCTCTCGCGCAGCCTGGTGTCGCCCGTGCTCACCGCGCATCCGACCGAGGTTCAACGCAAGAGCATTCTCGATGCCGAGCGCACCATTGCCGAGCTGCTCGCCGCCCGGCCCACCCTGCGCGGCGCGCGCGCCCGTACCCGCAACGAGACGGCGCTGCGGGCCAGCATCGCCCAGCTCTGGCAGACGCGGCTGTTGCGTTACTCCAAGCTCGCCGTGCGCGACGAAATCGAGAACGTGCTGAGCTATTATCGCGCGACGTTCCTGCACGAGATCCCGCGCCTCTATGCCGAACTCGAGGAGCTGCTCGGCGCCCGCGTGCCGAGCTTCTTCCGGATGGGAAGCTGGATCGGGGGCGATCGCGACGGCAATCCCAATGTCACCGCCGAAACCCTGCTGATGGCGGTTCGCCTCCAGGCAGAGACGGCGTTGCGTCATTACCTGACCGAGGTTCATGAGCTCGGTGCCGAACTGCCGGTTTCAAACACGCTGGTCGGCAGCACGCAGGCGCTGCGGGACCTTGCCGATCGCTCGGGTGACGACAATCCCCACCGCGCCGACGAACCCTATCGCCGCGCCCTGATCGGCATCTACGCCCGGCTGGCTGCGACCCTGCGCAAGCTGACCGGCACCGAGGCGCTCCGTCATGCGGTGGCGCCGAGCGCGCCCTATTCAGCGCCCGCGGAATTCGTGGCCGAGCTGCGCATCGTTGCCGACAGCCTGCGATCCCGCCATGGTAGCCTGCTCCTGGGAGCGCGGCTCTCACCCCTGCTGCGCGCGGCGGAGGTTTTCGGCTTCCATCTGGCGAGCATCGATTTGCGCCAGAGCTCGGACAAGCACGAGGCGGTCATTGCCGAACTCCTGGCCACGGCCCGCGTCGAGCCACGCTATGGCTCTCTCACGGAAGACGCCAAGCGCGCCTTGCTGCTCTCCCTGCTGGCCGATCCGCGCCCGCTTCGCGTGCGCAACGCCGCCTACACCCCGCAGACCGAGGGAGAGCTTGCGATCTTCGAGGCGGCAAAACAGGTCCGCGCCGATTTCGGCACCGATGCCATCCGCCACTACATCATCAGCCACACCGAAACGGTCAGCGATCTGCTGGAGGTGGTGCTGCTGCAGAAGGAATGCGGCCTGATGGCGGGCACGCTTGCGCCCGGCGAGGCGACGCAGCCCCGTGTCGAGTTGATCGTGGTGCCGCTGTTCGAGACCATCGGCGATCTGCGCGCGGCCGAGCCGATCATGCGAGGCTTCTACGACCAGCCCGGCATCGAGGCGCTGATCCGCAATTCCGGCGGCGAGCAGGACATCATGCTCGGCTACTCCGACAGCAACAAGGATGGCGGCTACTTCACCTCCAACTGGGAACTCTATCGCGCGTCGACGGCGCTGGTCCGCTTCTACGAGACCAAGCCGGGGCTGACACTGCGGCTGTTCCATGGCCGCGGCGGCACTGTCGGGCGTGGTGGCGGGCCGAGCTATCAGGCCATCCTCGCCCAGCCTTCCGGCACCGTGAAGGGGCAGATCCGCCTGACCGAGCAGGGCGAAGTGATCAATGCCAAATATGCCAACCCGGAGATCGGACGGCGCAATCTGGAAACCCTGCTGGCAGCGACGCTGGAGGCCACCCTGCTGCAGCCGCACAACGAGGCGGCGCCCGAATTTCTCGACACCGCAGCCGAACTCTCCGTGCGCAGCATGGCCGCCTATCGGGCGCTGGTCTATGGAACGGCCGGCTTCACCGACTACTTCTATTCAGCCACGCCGATCACCGAGATCGCGGAGCTGAATATCGGTTCGCGCCCGGCGTCGCGAAAGGCGACGCGCTCGATCGAGGATTTGCGCGCGATCCCCTGGGGTTTCTCATGGGGCCAGAGTCGCTTGGCCCTGCCCGGCTGGTTCGGATTCGGCTCCGCGGTCGAGGGCTTCATCGCCGCCGCGCCGGCCGAGCGCATCGCGCTGCTGCAGCGCATGAGCGCGCAGTGGCCATTCTTCCGCACACTTCTGTCCAATATGGACATGGTCCTGGCCAAGGCCGATCTCGGCATTGCCCGGCGCTACTGCGATCTCGTTCCGGATCGCGAGCTTGCCCAGCGCATCTTCACCGAGATCGAAGCAGAATGGACCCGGACGGTTCAGGCGATCACGACCATTACCGGCGAAACCCAGCGCCTGGCCGATAACCCGGCCCTGGCGCTGTCCATCATCCACCGCTTCCCCTATATCGCCCCGCTCAACCATCTCCAGGTCGAGCTCCTGCGCCGTTGGCGCTCCGGCCAGATCGACGAGAAGGCCCGCCGCGGCATCCTGATCTCGATCAACGGCATCGCTGCCGGGCTGCGCAATACCGGGTGAGCAGCGCGCGTCAGTCCGACAGTGTCGGCCCCGGAAGGTGCCGGGGCGACGACGCTACGGCACCGCGGAGATTTCCGACGAGACCGAACGATCGCGCCCCTCGTTCTTGGCGCGGAAGAGCGCGAGATCGGCGGCATTGACCAGTTTCGCCGGCTCTCCGCCTTCGTGAGGCATCGTCGTTGCCATGCCCACACTGATCGTGACCCGGCCCGTGCCGTGCGCGATGTTCAGATCCCGTACGCCCTGAACCAGCCGTTCCGCCACGTATCTCGCGCCTTCCTGCGGCACATCCGTCAGAATGACGACGAACTCCTCGCCGCCGAAGCGCGCCGCCAGATCGGTCGAACGGGTGCAGCCGCCCTGGATCACGTTGGCGACCTGTTTCAGCACTTCATCGCCGGCGAGATGGCCATACGCATCATTGTAGCGCTTGAAGTGATCGACATCGATCATCAGGACAGACAGCGGATGCTGCGTGCGCAGGCAGCGTCTCCACTCCGCCGCAAGATACTCGTCGAAATAGCGGCGGTTCCCGAGTCCGGTCAGCCCGTCGATCCGCGTCAGGCGCTCGAGCTCGAGATTGACCCGCATCAGCTCGCGCTGGCTTTCGCGCAGCGCCCGATAGGCCTCGTCACGCTGGACATGATCGAGATAGGCGCGGGTGTGGTAGCGCACCCGAGCGATCAGTTCGAGCTTGTCGGGGAGCTTGACGAGATAGTCGTTCGCGCCCGCCTGGAAGGCCTCGCTCTTGGTGGCGGGATCTTCCTTGGTCGAGAGAACGATGACGGGAACATTGTGGATCGACGGGTGCTTGCGATACTGCCGCACCAGGTCCAGCCCGTCGACGCCCGGCATGACGAGATCCTGCAGGATCACGGTCGGCTTCACCTGTTCGGCCACCTTGATCGCCGCCAAGGGGTCGGTGCAGTAGTGGAAATCGAGATCGGGCTGGTTGGCCAGCGCCCGCCGCACGGCTTCGCAGACCATGACCTGGTCATCGACGAGCAGGATCATGGACATGTAACTGTCCGCCGGCGGGGGCACGGAAGACATGGTGAGGGTCGGTTCGCCTGTCATCAAGACAACCTCTTCAGAACGACTGACGGCATGCCTCGACAAGGCGTGGCGCAATCGCGGCAAGTGGTAGAATTTCGGAAGCTGCATCGATCGCAGCGGCCGCCTTGGGCATTCCGTAAACGGCGCTCGTCGCCCTGTCCTGTGCCAGGGTCAAGTATTTCCTGTCGCGCAGGAGCTTCAACCCGCGGGCGCCGTCCCTGCCCATGCCGGTCAGCAACACGCCCACCAGATCTCCCTGCCACCATTGCGCAACACTCTCGAAGAACACATCGACCGATGGCCGGTAGACGTAGTCGCGCGGTTCGGACCTATAGCCGAGGTCATGGCCCGATTTGAAGACCAGGTGATCGCCACTTGCCGCGATCAGCACGGTCCCCGGTTCGGGCCTGTCGCCTTCGATGGCGGGGCGCACGGAAAGAGCGGTGTGCTGGCCCAGCCAGCTGGCGAAGCCCGGCACGAATTGGGCATCGAGATGCTGGACGAGAATGAGAGCAGCGCGAAAGCCGCCCGGCAGTCCGGCCAGGAGTGTGGCCACGGCAGCGGGGCCCCCCGCCGACGCACCGATCGCGATCAACTGCTGCGCCGACGGTGCAGCGGTGCGGGCCGGCGCCGTCGTCCGGACGACGGGCGCGACATCACGCGAGAGCCGGCCGATCATCGCGATCCTGGCCAGCAGCGCCGCCGATTGAGCTTGGGCATTGCCGTCGGCCCCCACGCTGGGAATGTCGACCGCGTCCAGCGCGCCATGGCCCATGGCGTCATAGACGCCCGAGACATTGGCATCGACGCTCGCGGTCACCAGCAGAATGGGACAGGGCGTCTCTGCCATGATCCGCTGGGTGGCCGCGACGCCATCCATCTCGGGCATGTTCAGATCCATCAGGATCAGATCCGGCCTGTCGCGTCGGCACGCCTCCACCGCTTCGCGCCCGTTCACCGCGATCCAGGCGACTGCATGCTCGGTTGTCGAAACGACGATGCGCCGAAGCAGCTCGACCGCCATCGGCAGATCATTGACGAGGCCGATCCTCATGAACCTCTCTCCGTGCTGCCGCTCAGCCCCATGCTTCACCGATCAGGTCGGCGACGGCATGGATCAAAGTCTCGTCGTGGAAACTGCCCTTGGTCAAATAATAGTCCGCACCGGCATCGAGCCCGCGGCGGCGGTCTTCTTCCCGGTCCTTGTATGACACGATCATGACCGGCAGGTTCCGAAGCCCGCTATCCTTCTTGATCAGTGTCACGAGCTCGATGCCGTCCATACGGGGCATGTCGATATCGGTGACCACGAGATCGAACGGCTCGGATCGGACGGCGTTCCAGCCATCGATGCCGTCGACCGCGACCTCAACCTCGTAGCCGTGATGATCGAGCAGCTTGCGCTCCAGTTCGCGCACGGTGAGTGAATCGTCGACGACCAGGACGCGCTTGCGCCGCTTCTGGCCAACGCTGGCAACGACGCGCTCCAGGGTCTTGAGCCTGCCGGTCGAGGCGAGCTTCTCCATCGAGCGGATCAGATCATCGACGTCGAGGATCAGGACGGGTGAACCATCCTCCATCAGGGCCGCAGCGCTGATGTCCTTGACCTTGGCGAGCCGTGGATCGAGCGGACGGACGACGAGATCGCGCTCGCCAAGGAAGCGGTCGACGACCAGCCCATAGGCCCCGCCCCCCTCGCCGACCACGACGACAGCGAGATCGACAGAACCCGATTGCGGTTCGTCACGCCCCAGGACCTCATGCGCCGTGACCAGTCCGACCTGCCGCTCCTCAAAGCGGAAATGCGGCCTGCCCTCGAGGATCTCGATCCGCTCCCGCGGCAGCATCAGCGTCCGCGTGATCCCGGCCAGCGGAAACGCATAGGGTTCGCCGTCGATCTCGACGAGCAGGGCGCGGATCACCGAGAGCGTCAGCGGCAACTGAAGCTGGAAACGCGTCCCGGCGCCGAGCTCCGACGACACGGTCACCTGCCCCCGGACCTGGCGTGCCATCGCCTGCACGGCATCGAGGCCAACGCCGCGTCCGGAAATGTCACTGACGCTGCCCTTCATCGAGAAGCCAGGCAGGAACAGGAACTCCAGGAGTTCGGCCTCGCTCAGGCTCTGCGCCGTCTCGGCCGTCGTCAGCCCCCGCCTGCTGGTCGCAAGGCGCAGCGCGTCGAGATCGATCCCGCGGCCATCGTCGACAACGATGATCTGCAACAGCCCGGCATTGTGCCGGGCCTCGAGCTTGATCAGGCCTTCTTCCGCCTTTCCTGCGGCCCGCCGCTCCTCGGGAGGTTCGAGCCCGTGATCGACGGCGTTGCGCAGGAGGTGCCCGAGCGGGGCATCGAGTTCCTCGAGGATGTCGCGGTCGATGCTCGTCGAGCCGCCGACGATCTCGAGGCGGACCTTCTTGCCCAGGGTTCGCCCGATATCGCGGACGGTCCGCGAAAAATGCCGGACGCCATCGTCGAAGGGGCGCATCCGGCTGGCGAGCGTCTCGTCATAGAGCCGATTGGCGAGATCGGTGGCGCGCCGGTCGACGGCATCGAGCTCGTCGAGGCGCTGCGCCAGAATAGCCTGGCTTTCCCCGAGCTTGAGCTGAGCCTCGGCGAGCGCCTGCAGGGCCCTGACATCCGTCGTCACCGCCGGCATCGCGGCGCGCAGCGCGTCAAAGCTCTTGGCAAGATCGGTCTGGACGCGCCTGAGGCGCAAGAGCCCATCGTTGAACGGTCTGAGGCGCCGGGCCGACATCAGGGACTCGCCCGCGAGCCCGAGCAGCCGGTTCAGGCTTTCTGCCGTGACGCGCACCATGCGGTCCGACCCCGGGCTTCCCGGCGTCTGGGATAGCGCCGGCGCGGATCCGGCAGCCGGCTCCTGGGCTCGAGCGGGCGGAGCTTCGCTGGAATGATCTCTCTCCGGAGCCGCCGCAGGGAGCTCGTCATTCACGTCCGGCCCCGAAGCCGAGGAGCCAGGCTGCTGAAGCGCCTGCGCGAAGCCTGCGATTCTGCGCTGGATCTCCTCTTCGCCAGGTCCCGGCTCAGTGGCGATCGCGGCCAGCAGATCGACGCCCTTCAGAAGCGCATCGATATGGGCGTGATTGAGCCTGACCTGCCCGCGCTGGGCCGCAACGAAGCACTCCTCCATCTCATGCGCCACCTGCACCGCAGGCGTCAGATCGATGATCCGGGCCGCGCCCTTGAGCGAATGGGCGGCGCGCATGCAGGCTTCGAGATGAACGGCCGCGACAGGATCGCGCTCAAGCGCCAGCAGGCCTGCTGTCAGCGCCTGCGACTGCGAGTCGAGTTCGGCGCGAAACAGGTCCAGCATCGAGAGCTGGCTGAAATCCTCGCCGCTCATGCGATACTCCGGTCGATCATGGCGAGCAGCGGTGCCTCATCGAGGCAGCCGACCGTGCGCCCCTGCCAGGACAGCATGGCCTGGATGACGGTCGAGGCCGATTTGCCGATCGTTGCCGGTACCGCGATCAGGTCGCGCTCCCCATAGGAATGCATGCCGTGCACCTCGTCGACCTCGAAGGCGACGCGCCTCTCATCCCTGCCAATCACGATCAGACGGCGAAACACGGCGATCTTGCCACCGCCTGAACTCTGCCCGCCCGTATTGATGCCGAGGAGCTCCGGCAACGACATGCAGATGAGCAGTTCGCCCCGGACATTGACGATGCCCAGCACTGCGCCGGTCCGGCGATGGGGCAGCGAATGGATGCGGCGCGGCTCCGCGATCTCGTGACAGGTCGTCGTCGGGAGACCGAGCCATTCCTCTCCCAGACGAAAGAGAACGACGCTGCGAGCCCCACCCTCGGCCTCGGGGCGCTCTGCAGCTCTCGCGAAATGCTGTGCCCATTCCTCGGAATAGCCCGCAGGCAAGGGGCGATCGAGCAGACTGCGTGCGATCTCCGCATGGGTCGGGCAGTTCCGACAATGCAGATGCTCCCGCAATTCCGGACAGGACCTGTCCCCGCTGACACCGATCTGGCGCCAGCACTCATTGATGCCCTGTCCCTGCTCCGTCGCTTGCATGCCGGCCGTGACGGACATCAGACGTCACTCCTCTTCGCAATCCGGTCGAGCCGGTCGGTCAGCGCCTTGGCTCCGGCCTTGTCGCCTTGCCGCTGCAGCAGGAGCTTGAGCTGGACGAGCGCCTGACGATGGTCGGGTGCAAGATAGAGTGCCTTCCGGTAATTCTGGATCGCGTCCGACGGCGCGTCATCCGCATCATGGGCGAGGCCAAGCAGGTAGAAGACCTCCGGTGACGGCCCGAATTCCTCGAGATGGCTCGCAGCGGCGCGCTTGACCTCACCGAGGCGGCCGGCATTGGCGGCGTGCTCGATGGTGGCAAGGCTCTTGGCTGCCGGGTCGGGCGCCGGCGAAGCAGCCTCTCCTGGTGCGGTCTTCTGCGCGAAGGGGCGCACGCGCGGAGGCGGCGCGATACGCCGTGGCGCTTGTGCGGGCAGTGGCGTCGGACGCGACCTCCGTACGGGAGCCGCTGCCGGCGCTTGCTGCACAGCGCTTGCCTTGATGAAGGCGAAGGCCCTGGGGAAGCGCACCGAAGCGAAGCCATGCAAGGTCGGCAATCCGGACTCGGCCGGCCCCACCAGCAACAGGCCCTTGTCTGCGAGCATCTGCCTGAGCCGGTCCAGTGCCAGCCCCTGCGTCTCGCGATCGAAATAGATCAGCAGGTTGCGGCAGAAGATGACGTCGTAAGGTTCGGCCCTCGGCTGCGGGACCGGCCCGAGCAGGTTGCCGAGCGTGAAGCAAACCTGCCGGCGGACGCGCTCATGCGGGCGGAAGCCGCCTTCGACCGCATCGAAATGCCGGTCGCGATAGCCGAGTTCCTCGCCGCGGAAGGAGTTGCGCCCGTAGACCGCACGTTCGGCATAGACGAGATTACGCGTGCTCACATCGACGGCGTCGATGCTGAATTCCGTTGCCTCGAAGCCCGCGTCGAACAACGCCATCGCCATGGAATAGGGCTCCTCGCCCGTCGAGCATGGCAGACTCAGAAGTCTGAGCGGCGTCCCGGAACCCCGGCTTTCGCGAGCCTGGCGCGTCATCGCCGCGAAGGCCTCGCGATCCCGGAAGAACCAGGTCTCCGGCACGACGACCGCATCGATCAGCTCCTGACGCTCGGTGCGGTTCTCGCTGAGATAACTCCAATAGGTGTGGAGGTCCGGCATCTCGCAGTCGGTCATCCGTCGCTTGAGCGCATGACGAATTACCGAGGCGCCGACCGTCTCGCTGCTGAGCCCGATCATCTCCCTGAGAAGCTGTTCGAACGCCCCTGTGCCCATGGCCCTGTCCATCAGGAATGCGTCGCGGGCTGCTGGAACAAGATCTCACGGATCGCTGGGGATAGCAGGGCTTCCGCCCGGATCCTCTGGATCAGCCCCTTGTCGTCGGAAGCGACCGGGCCGAGATAGGGAGGCATTCCAGCCTCGACACCCGTGGCCACGAAATCCGCCGGATCGCGCTCGACGGTCTCGATCGCACGCTCGGCAATGAGCCCGAGCAGGGCGTGCTCGCCTGCACCGACCGGATAGCGCACGAGGATGATCCGCGTGCTCAGCAGGGGGGCAGCAGCGCGCCCGAGCGCGAGCAGGCTGAGATCGATCAAAGGCACCGGTGCGCCCCGGTAGTTGATGGCTCCGACGACGCCGACCGGCGCAGCCGGCAGGGCTTTCACGGTGAGCAGGGGCAAGACCATTTCGACCTGCCGGGCATCGAGCAGATAGCGGTCCTGACCCAGGCGGAACATCAGAAACAGCATCGGACGGGGCTCGGCTCGCCTGCTCCTGCGACAGCATCAGACCGGATATCAAATCCGGCCTGATGCTGTCGCACTTTGTCTTTGCATCCGCTTTTACGAAAACCGGTATCCACTTTTCGGGCCGATGCTCTACGCGCGAAGTTTGAAACGCGAGATGCTGCTGCGCAGCCCGCTCGAGACCTGGTTCAGTTCGTCGATCGCGAGCGTGGATTGCTGCAGCGACTCGACCGTCTGCTGGGCGGCTTCGCTGAGCTGCGACAGGGCTTCGCTGATCTGGCCGGCACCGGTTGCCTGCGCCTGCATGCCCTCGTTTGCCACCTCGAAGCGCGGCACCAGCCCCTGCACCTGTTCGATGATCTCCGACAGCTGCCCGCCGACCTGCTGCACCTCCTGCATGCCGCGGCGCACCTCCTCGGAGAACTTGTCCATGCCCATCACGCCGGCTGCGACGGCCGACTGGATGTCCTTGACCATTTGCTCGATGTCGTAGGTCGACACCGCTGTCTGGTCGGCGAGGCGGCGGATCTCCGTCGCCACGACCGCAAACCCCCGGCCGTACTGACCGGCCTTTTCCGCCTCGATCGCGGCATTCAGCGAAAGCAGGTTGGTCTGGTCGGCGACCTTGGTGATGGTGGTGACGACCTGATTGATGTTGCCCGCCTTCTCGCTGAGGATCGCGAGCTTGGCATTGATCGCGCCGGCCGCCTCCATGACGTGGCGCATCGTCGTTTCCATGCGCGACAACCCGGCCTGCCCGCCTCCGGCAAGCACCGCAGTCTGCTCGGCGACCACAGAGACCTCGTCCATGGTGCGCACGAGCTCGTTCGAGGTCGCGGAGATTTCCTTGGCGGTCGCGCCGATTTCCGTCGTCGTCGCGGCGATCTCGCTGGCCGTCGCCTGCTGCTCCTTGGAGGTCGCGGCGACTTCGGTGATCGAGGTGTTGACCTGGATGCTGGATTTCTGAACCTGGCCGATCAGGCCGGCGAGATCGTCGGCCATGGCGTTGACGCCGTCGGCCAGCGTGCTGAACTCATCGCGACGCTGGAGCTCGAGCCGCGCGCTGAAATCTCCGCGGCGCATGAGATCGACGATGCCGAGCAGCTTTCCGAGCGGCACGGTGATGGCGCGAAACAGCAGGTAGCCGCACAGCGCCGCGAGCGCGAGCGCGACCAGGAAACTGACGGCCAGGCCCAACTCCGCCGTACGCACGATCGAGACGATGCGCTGGGTCGATTCATCGGCCTCCGACTTGTTGTACTCGACCATCGCCTGCAGGCTTGTCCGCAGCTTGGCAGCAATCGGCTCGAACTCGCTCCGGACTGCGCCGCGCTGGTCAAGAGCCTGACCGCCGGCCGCAGCCTGTTTGCCTGCGGCCACGATCGCGTCTTCGGCCGGAAAGACCTGGTCGAAAAGCTGTTTGACCAGGGCATAGTTCTGGCGATCCTGCTCGGAGTCGAGCGTGCCTTCATAGGACTTCAGCAGGCCGCGCAGCTGATCGCGATTGGCGAGCATGGCGTCGGCAATCCTGGCCTTGTCCGCGGCCACGTCCTCGAGCACGAATTCGCGCAGGAGGCTGCTGGCCTCCGTCCATGTCGTCATCAGCCGGGTGCTGAAATAGAGAGCCGGCACCGTGTTGGTTTCGACCCTGGCCGCTTCGCGCTCGGTCTGAACGAACCAGAGATAGGAGATGGCGGCCATCGCCGACATCACCGCCAGGACCGCAGCAAAACTCACGAGAATGCGGCGGCGTATCGTCAGGCTCTTCATCAGGTTCGTTCCATCGTCCAGACACGCATCGAGGAGCAGCGTCGGTTCGACCGGCCGCCGCTCTCTGGCGAGGAGGCCGAATCAACTGTCGTGACAGGCTACCCTGAAGGTGCTTGCTCTCCGGTGAACTGCAGACGCTGCCTGAAGAGCTCTTAAGAAAGCGCTAGATCGATGGCCCAAAGGCGAGTCGAAGACGGCGCCGATGACGGTTGGCGCCGCGCTTGGCTGGCGAGCCTGCCCGCCGCTTCCGTCCGATGCCGGATCGTCACCGGACCCGGAGCCGAAGCAACGCCTGAGAGGTTGCCTGCCTTCGACGAGCCATCATCGGTCTGCCCTAGCGGCACATAACGGTCTCGGTGTGGTGACGAACCATAGGCCGACCGCACCGACTTACTGTATCGCACTGCGGGTGTTACAGTATCAAAGTTCTAGGCAGAAGCGTTTGGAACGACTGTCAGGACCTATCGAGCATCACCTTTGCGATGAGGTCACTGGATGACGGCGTCTGCGAGAGTTCTTCGATGGGCGATGTCGCCCTTCGGCCAGCTGTCAGGTCATCGGGCCGAAGCCAAAGGGCTACAGGCGCGCTCTCATCCCGGTCTGCGCGACGCCGATCACGCCTGGCCCCGCCGGGGCAGCGATCAAGATCGGGGATGTCACGCTCGATCGGCATCACACGGTCACTGACGAAATCGGCGAAACCTAGACCCGCTGCGCCATAGAGCGGCCCGGGAAGTCTTCACCACGGCTGGCAGGGAGGCGTCGATGTGGCGGATTGCATATGTGGCGGCTGTCGCCTGCGCCGTTGCCGGGCCGGCCCTCGCACAGACAGGCGAGCCTGCCGCCGTTCAGGTCGGCACCATCAACGCAGAACGCAAACCGATTTCCAAGTCTCTCGGTTTCGTCGGCCGCGTCTCGGGAATCGACAAGGTCGACATCAGGGCCCGGGTCACCGGCTATCTTGAGGAGGTGCTCTTCAAGGAAGGCGACATGGTCAAGGCCGGCGCCCCGCTCTACCGGGTCGAGCGCGACCTCTTCCAGGCAGCGGTCGAGAAGGCGCAGGGTGCGCTCGAGATCAGCAAGTCGGCCGACGCCTTGGCCGCGATCCAGCTCGAACGTGCCCAGGACCTGCTGGCCAAGGCGGCCGGCACCGTCGTGGCGCGCGATCAGGCCGTTGCCCAGAAGCAGCAGACCGCCGGCGCGATCATGACCAACCAGGCCGATCTCGCCACGGCGAAAGTCAATCTCGGCTACACCTCCATCACGGCGCCGATCTCCGGAAAGATCGGCCTGACCAATGTCACGAAGGGCAATGTGGTCGGCCCCGACAGCGGCGTGCTGACGACGATCATCAGCCAGGATCCGATGTATGTGACCTTCCCGGTCAGCCAGCGCGAATTCCTCAAGAGCGCCGAAACGGGCAAGCATGTCGATCCCAAGGCGGTCAAGGTGCAGCTCCGCTTCTCCGACGGCACTCTCTACGACCAGCTCGGGCAGATCGATTTCGTCAACAACTCGGTCGATCGTGGCACCGACACCGTGCTCGTCCGGGCGAGGATGCCCAATCCGACCGGCGCGCTGACCGACGGGCAGCTGGTGCGCGTCGCCCTGGAGGTCGGCGATCCGCAGCAGATGATCGTGGTGCCGCAGGCAGCCCTGATCGCCGACCAGGCCGGCGTCTATGTCTTTGCGGTCGTGGACGGCAAGGCCGTCGTCAAGCGGCTGAAGCTCGGCGGCGAGGACGGCCCCAATGCCGTCGTGTCCGAAGGCCTGGCCGGCGGCGAGCAGATCATCGTCGAGGGTCTGCAGGCCGTCAGGCCAGGGGCACCCGTCCGGGCACGCCCGGTGCCGGCGATGATCAAGGGAAGCTGAAGCCCATGATCTCCGCGATCTTCGTTGATCGGCCCCGCCTCGCCATCGTCATCGCCATCGTCACCACGATCGCCGGCCTGCTCTCGCTGCTGGCGATTCCGGTCGCGCAATACCCCGACATCGTGCCGCCGCAGGTCTCGGTGACGACGGTCTATCCCGGCGCATCGTCCCAGGTCGTCGACGCGACGGTCGCGCAGCCGATCGAGGCCCAGGTCGTGGGCGTCGACAAGATGATGTACATGAAGAGCGTCAGCGGCAACGACGGCAGCTACACGCTGCTCGCCTCGTTCGAGCTCGGCACCGATCCCGATATCAACGCGGTCAACGTCAACAACCGCGTTCAGATCGCCCTGTCGAAGCTGCCGCAGGATGTCCAGCGCCAGGGCGTCACGGTCAAGAAGAAGTCCTCGGCTCTTCTCGGCGTGCTCGCCGTCTACTCGCCGAAGCGCACCTATGATCCGCTCTTCCTGTCGAATTATGTCACCATCAACATGCTCGACCGGATCAAGAGCACGCAGGGCGTCGGCGATGCCGCTCTGTGGGGCGCGCAGGATTATGCGATGCGCGCCTGGATCAAGCTCGACGAACTGACCGGACTCAACCTGACGACCGGCGACCTCATCGCCGCCATCCAGTCGCAGAACGTGCAGGCCGCCGTCGGCCGGATCGGCGGACGGCCGATCTCCGACGACCAGCAGCTTCAGCTCAGCATCCAGACCAAGGGACGGCTGGCCACCACCGAGGAATTCTCCAACATCATCCTGCGCACGAACCCGGATGGTTCGGTGCTGCGGCTCGGCGACGTCGCGCGGCTGGAGCTCGGGGCCAATAATCTCGACCGCGACACCCACCTCGGCGGCAGCCCGGCAGCCGTGATCGCGCTCTACCAGGCGCCCGGCGCCAACGCGATCACCACGCTCGACGCCGTCCGCGCCCAGGTCAGGGAGCTCGCCAAGAGCTTTCCCGAAGACCTGGAATGGAAGGTGACCTACGATCCGACGGCCTTCATCACCGCCACCATCGACGAGGTCAAGAAGACGCTCCTCGAGGCCTTCGTGCTCGTCGTCATCGTCGTCTATCTGTTCCTGGGGAGTTTCCGCGCGACGCTCATCCCGACGCTCGCGGTCCCCGTCAGCCTGATCGGCGCCTTCATCGTCCTCAACGCCATCGGCTACTCCGCGAACTCGGTTTCGCTGCTGGCCGTCGTGCTCGCCATCGGCATCGTCGTCGACGACGCGATCGTCGTGGTCGAGAATGTCGAGCGCGTGATGGAGGAGCGGCCGGAGCTCACGCCGGGCGAGGCGACGAAGGTCGCCATGCGGGAAATCACCGCGCCGATCATCGCGATTACGCTCGTTCTGCTCTCCGTCTTCGTTCCCGTCGCCTTCATTCCCGGCATCGCAGGCGAGCTGTTTCGCCAGTTCACCGTGACGGTCGTCGTCGCCATGGTGCTGTCGGCGATCAACGCGCTCACGCTCTCGCCGGCGCTGTGCGGTGTCCTGCTCAAGCGCCATCACGGCCCAAGGCGCGGCCTGATGGGCTATGTGATGCGCAGCATCGACCGGGTCCGCGACGGCTATGGCGCGGTGGTCGCGCGCATCGTCCGCTTCTCCGTGATGGGCCTCGTCCTCGTCGCCATCGCGGCGGTGGGTATTGGCGGCCTCTCGAAATTCACCCCCACCGGCTTCCTGCCCGAGGATGACCAGGGCGCCTTCTTCGTGGTGGTCCAGTTGCCGGACGGCGCTGCGGTCGGGCGCACCTCGGCCGTGGTCCAGCAAGCCGAGGAGATCCTCAAGGGCGAGGCGACGGTCGCCGACTACACCTCCGTCGTCGGCCTCAACTTCATCGACAATTACTCGCAGGCGAACTCCGCCTTCATGGTCGTGACGCTCAAGCCGTTCAGCGAGCGTCAGGGGGCCGATCTCGGCGTGCCCGCCATCATGCGCCGGCTGGCGCCGAAATTCGCGCAGGTCCAGGGCGGCACCGTGGTGCCGCTCGCGCCACCGCCGATCATCGGCCTGGGAACCGGCGGCGGCTTCACCTATGTGCTGGAGGATCTGCGCGGCGGCGACCCCAAAACCCTGGCACAGGTGGTCCGCGGCCTGACCATTGCCGCCAACCAGGACCCGCGACTGTCGCGGGTGTTCAGCACCTTCTCGGCGACCACGCCGTCGATCTATCTCGATATCGACCGCAACAAGGTCCAGATTCTCGGCGTCAAGCTTCAGGATGTGTTCCAGGCGCTGCAGGCCTCGCTCGGCGGCTACTACGCCAACGACATGAACCTGTTCGGCCGGACCTGGCAGGTGCAACTCCAGGCCGAGGCCGTCGACCGCGCCTCGATCGACGACATCTACCGGATCAATGTCCGCAGCGCCGACGGCAAGATGGTGCCGCTGCGCAGCCTCCTGGAGATCCACGTCGTCGTCGGTCCTCCCGCGCTGATCCGCTACAACAACCTGCGGGCCGTCACGATCCAGGGCGGCCCGGCGCCCGGCGTCTCCTCGGGAGAGGCGCTCAACGCCATGCAGGAGGTCGCGGCCCGCGTGCTGCCCGCGGGCTATGCCGGAGAATGGACCGATACCGCCTTTCAGGAGAAGCGGGCCGAGGGCAAGACGCCGATCATCCTCGCCTTCGCCGTGCTCTTCGCGTTCCTCTTCCTCGTCGCGCTCTACGAGAGCTGGACGATTCCGGTGCCCGTACTGCTTTCGGTCTCGATCGGCATTCTCGGCTCCTTCGCCTTCATGGTGCTCGGGCACCTGACACTCGATGTCTATGCCCAGATCGGCATGATCGTGCTGATCGGCCTTGCCGCGAAGAACGGCATCCTGATCGTCGAGTTCGCCAAGGAGCAACGCGAGAGCGGGGTTCCGCTGCTCGAGGCCGCGGCGGAAGGCGCCCGGCTGCGCTTCCGCCCGGTGATGATGACCTCCTTCGCCTTCATCCTCGGGCTGCTGCCGCTCGTCATCGCCACTGGCGCCTCGCAGCTCGCCCGGCGCAATGTCGGCACGCCGGTCTTCGGCGGCATGATCTTCGCCTCGCTGCTCGGGATCTTCGTGATCCCGCCGCTCTACGTCTTCTTCCAATCGATGCGGGAACGCCTGCGCCCCTCGACGCGGCCGAAGCCGATCGCAGAGGCGGCGACACCGCAGGCTGGCGAAGCGGTGGCCAAGCCGCATAGTCCTGCAGAATAGGGTCTGACGCGGTGGGCGTTCGGACCGGGATGTGCGACGGTGACCGTCGAGGGGGCTGCAATCCGACCGAGCGACAAGACACTCCTTCGGGGCGATGTTGGGCAAGACGCGAACGCGGCCGGAATCGATTGTGGCCCCGGATAGAGCGTCCTCGCTCGAACGCGCCCGACACCTGTGACCCGGCCGCGCCGAAGGAATTGGCCTAGCGACGCGATTTCAAGAGGTTAGAAGTGGCGGAGACGGAGGGATTCGAACCCTCGATACCCTTGTGGGGTATGCTCATTTAGCAAACGAGTGCCTTCAGCCTCTCGGCCACGTCTCCGTTACCGGCTCTATGCCCGATTGCCCGGCGCTTTGACAAGCCGTCAGTGTGAAAGATTATCAGCCATCTTCACCGGGCTGAGGAAATCGCCGATGCACGCTGCCCTGAAAGTGATCGTGTCGCCCGCGCGCGGAGGCAGCCGCCTGCGCTGTCTTGGGGCCGGGCTCGCCCTCCTGGCTGCTGCCGCGATTCCGCCTCCGGCAGTGGCCCAGGCGCTGTTCGTGGCCTGCGACAATGGTTTGCGCTGCGTGCAGGCGCCCTGCCCTTCGAAGGATGTCGTTCTCGTGCCGTCAGGCCGGCGCTATGCGAAGACCGATCCCGACCTCTCCAGCCTGCCGGCCGCGGATGCTGCGCGCCGCGACCTCACCAGTGGCCTCTATTCCGGGCGTCTCGTCCTTTCCGGCACAGTGGAGGACGGACCGCCGGTGCGAATCACGGCGACGAAGATCCTTCGCCGCGCGACTGCGCATGAGGCTGCCCTCTGCCGGCGCCGCTGAAGCATCGGCCGGAAAAGTGGATTGCGGTTTTCGGGAAAGCCGATGCAATCACAGATGATCTAAGGACACGCCGTCAGCGCGTCGGCTTCACTGCGCCGGCAATCACGGCGATCTCGTCGGTCCAGATCCCGCCTGAATAGCCCGCGGGCAGACGGGACAATTCGGCGAGCGTATCCAGGCCCGTCGAAAAACCGCCGCCCTGATAGGGGCCGAGCGCGAAGACCTGGGTGCCGGCGCTGTCGAGACGGTTGAGGAAGCGGTTTGGCCAGCCCCAGAGCCATGGGGCGATGTTGATTGGCACCCGGACGATCGTTCCCCGGCAGATCTCGGGCATCACGCCGGTCCAGCCATAGGCGACATAGCGCGTCAGGCAGCCGATCTGCGTGCTCCTGGACATGGCCGGGATATCCGGTCGGAGGCGCCGCAGCGTCTCGACCGGCTCGTCGCCGCCATAGACGATCAGGCGCGCACGGGCCTTAGGCGGCAATGCCCCCAGGACTGCGGCGAGCTTCTCGCCCTCGTTCCTGTCCCGGCTCTTCACATTGATGGCGAAGCGCCGCCCGGGAAAAGCTGCAAAGACCTCGTCGAGCGTCGGCACCATGCCGATGCCCTTCCCGCGCAGCGGATGGGTCCTGCCACCATCGGCGGTATAGCCATAGCCGACATCGAGCGCCTTCAGCTGCGCCATCGCGTGCTCCCGCGTGACACCCTCGCCGTTCGTCCGACATTCCAGGGTCCAGTCGTGGAAGACCGCGAATTGGCCGTCGGTGGTCGGGTGCACGTCGAGCTCGACGATATCGGCGCCGGCCTCAAAGGCTGCCCGCATGGATGGCAGCGTGTTCTCGATGAAGTCATGGCGCGGCGGCAGCATGCGCGCGGCGCTGCAGACATCGGAGCGCAGGTCGGTCTTGTCGTAGAGCTGGGTGATGCCGCGATGGGCGAGCAAGGTCGGCCGGCCCTGCGGCCGGGAGGCCAGGAGACTGCTGTTGCTGATCAGGATGAAGAGCGTGAGGAGAAAGAGCGCGGCGAGCGCAAGGCGTGGGAGACGGCGCATCACTTCATCCTTTGAACCGCGGGCGCGAGCGCCTATCAATGTTCCCGAAAACGGGAGCATGAGAGCAATTGCTCCCAATTATGGGAACATTATGATCGCACCAGCATGATCGTCATCGGAGCCTCGGCCCTGGCCGAGTATGGCGAGGCGCACCCACAGGCCGGCTCTGCTCTGCGCGCCCTGAATGCGCTGCTGCGGCAGGCGAGCTGGCGGGCGCGCGACGAGATTGCGCGCGATTGCGGCGCCGTTGCCCGCTTCGTGAGCGAGGATGCGGTTGCGCTTGCCTTGCCGCATGTCGGCTGCAGCGTTGCCTTCAGGGTCAATTTCGAGCTGGGCGTGATCCGCATCACCGCGGTCACCGCCCTCAACGAGGAGGACGCAAGGTGAGGGAGCGCGAAACCCTTCCCGTCAGGCCGATCAGGAGCGAAGCGGATCATCACGCGGCGCTGGCCGAGATCGACCGGTTGTTTGCCGCGGAGCCGGGCTCCGCGGCGGCCGACCGGCTCGAGGTTCTGTGCCTGCTGGTCGCCGATTACGAGCGCAAGACCCATCCGATCGCGTCGCCGGACCCCATCGCCTATCTGACGCTCGCGATGCAGGCCAAGGGGCGGACGCAAGCCGACCTCGCCGAGCTCCTCGGCTCGCGCTCGCGCGCTTCGGAGGTCCTGAACCGGCGGCGGCATCTCTCGGCCGAGATGATCGCCAAGCTCGGCGAAGCCTGGGGCGTGGCGAGCGAGCCGCTCTCGGTGCCCTATGCGGTGGCGGGCAGCATCAAGCGCACCGCGCTGCGCGGCGCAGCCCTGCTCGGCCTCCTCGCGGGCCTGAGCGCATCGGCGATCGGCGGCCTGTTCTGGGCTCACGGCGGGGACCTGCCGAGCACGGCCGAGATCGCAGGCTATGTACCGCCCGATCTCGAGCGCTACGGCCGGGATGGCGGCCTGACGGCGTATCGCCGGCCGGTGCCGCTCGCGACCATCCCGCCCCATGTGGTGAAGGCCTTCCTCGCGGCGGAGGACCAGGACTACTACCGCCATGGCGGCTACAGCCTGCCGGCCATCCTGCGGGCCTCAGCCCAGAACCTCGCGAGCCTGGGCGAGAGCCGGACGCCGGCAGGCGCCGCAACCATCACCCAGCAGCTCGCCAAGAACCTGCTGCTGCCGGGCCAGCCGCCCTCGCTCGCCCGCAAGGTGAAGGAGATCGTCCTGGCGAGCCGGATCGAGGACGCTCTGAGCAAGGACCGGATCCTCGAACTCTACCTGAACCAGATCTATTTCGGCGGCTACGCCTATGGCATCGCGGCGGCCTCGGCCCAGTATTTCGGCAAGAGCCCGGCCGATCTCAGCGTCGCGGAAGCCGCCTATCTCGCCGCCCTGCCCAAGGCGCCGAACACCTACCGGCTCGACATCGCCGACAACCGCGGTCGCGCCAAGGAGCGGCGCGACTGGGTGCTCCGACGCATGGCCGATGACGGACTGATCACGGCCTCCGCAGCCCAGTTCGCCCAGGCCGAGCCACTGATCGGGCCGTGAAATCGACAGACCTCAGCCTGCGATGGCGCTCACCGTCCTTGCTCCGGAGCGGCGCAGCGTCAGGATTCAGGCTAGTGGGAGATCGGCACCGTCGCCAGGAACTGCTCGACCGCCAGAGGCACGATATCGACATCGGGCTGCGCACTCGACAGCCCGGCAACGATATGGCCGAGCCACAGCCTCATGCTCTCGCTGCTGGCGGCCTGGAAACAGAGTGACGGCTCGATATGAGCCCAGGCGATCTCAAAGGCCTCGCGCGCTGTTGCGAGTTCGAGGAGTTCGGGAAGGGAGCTGAACGGCATCGGGCACCTCCGGCACCCGCGAAACTCAGCATCGAACCCGACCTGCGGCAAGATGACGAATTCCGACCCAGGGCCCCCGCCTCTCGCAGAATGCCACAGCTCTCGCAGCGTTCAGTCGGGGCGCTCAGTGTCCGCGATGAAGGTCGCGCCGATCGAGTGCTGGCTGCGCCAGGCGATCCGCACGCAGCTGTTGATGTGCAGGGCCGGAGCGATCAGCCTGAAGACGTCTGGCGCCTCGAACCCCATCGGCACGCGCAGCTTGACGCCGGACACCGAGACATCGCGGATAATGCAGGGAATCTCGTTGTTCTGGCCGGGAAGCCGGATTCGCGCTTCCTGCACAACCTTCTTGCGGTGGTGGCGGCGCTCTTCAGTCTGACCCGGCAATTCGCAAATCCCCGCCACGATCGATCGGTTCAAGTCTATCTGGAACCTGCGCCCGGCACGTTAACCGATGACGTACAGCCCGCGAAGAGTCCGGGCAAGCTTGCCGGACCATCCGGGCCGCCAACCCACAATGAGTTGATCGACTTCCACATGACAGGCCAGCATGGATGGGCGGCGACGCGAAGCCACCGGAGCGCCATGGCTCGATGGGCGTGAGCGATTGCCGTGGAGGAGAAGAGATCATGCGCCATTCTCTCAAGCTGAAATCGCTTCTCATGCTCTTCGCCCTCCTAGCGAGCGTCGTGGCGCCCCTGCCCAGCCTGGGCACGGCCGAAGCGCAGGTCCGCTCCTCCAGCTCGCCGCAGATATCGGGGCAGACTGTCCGCAGGGGCCACCATTCCAGCGCCCAACGGCCCGGCAACGGGGCGCATGTCAGCCGGCCGCAGCACCGTCCGTATAAGCGCCCGTCGCATGTCCATCGGCCGAGCCCGCAGGTCCGGCATCATCGCCCGGGGCCTGTGACCGTCGTTCACCCGCGGCGTCACTGGCATCGCGGCGGAGCGGTTGCAGCGGGGGCGGCGCTCGGCTTCATCGCCGGGGCAGCGGCTGTCTCGCTCGCCGGCCCGGCGCCGCGCGCGGGCCCCAGCGCATGACCGGCTTCTGGGACTGGTGCCCCCGCTGAGCGGGTGCCTCGCTCCAGCCGAATGCCCAAGGTTACGCGCCGGAAGAGCTCGGGACCATCACCTCGGAAGCGGTGAGCGATGCCGGTGGTCACCCCTTTTCGGCGGCGCGCGCCTGGAACAGCCGCACGAAGGCATCGAGCTCCGCCCGCTCCAGATCGGAGATCGCCCAATAGGTGAAGGCGCGATCCTCCCAGGTCACCAGTGAAAACCCCCGTGCCGAGCTGCCGCTGGGCCCGGCGGGCGGCTGGGACGAGACAGCGCGCGGCAAGGCGACGACCGAGATCAGATGCTCATTGTGGCGGTAGACGAGGGTCGGCGCGACGTGATTGCCGATGACATCGATGCGTGCGCCGACGAGGGGAAAACCATCCCGAGCAAAGTCGTCGGCCGGCGGAGACAGGCCGATCTTGGCGTCAAGCCATGGCTTGACCTGGTGTCGATCGGACGAGGCCATGTCGACCGGAGTGGGTGCGATGAGGGCCCGGCGGTGACTGCTGGCGATGTCGCCCGCCATATCCTCCGGCGCCACTCTCGACACGCCCCAATAGGTTCCGCCCCCGGCCAGCAGGCTGGCGATCAGAGCGGTTGCGGCCAGTGCGCGCCAATCGAAACTGCGAGCCGGCCGCGCCGATGCATCGGCGCCGATCGCAATGACACGCTTGCGCAGCTCGGCACTGGGCTCCGGCCGGGGCAGCTGCCGCATCGCGCTGCGCAGGGCAACGATCCGCGCCCTTTCCGCCGCGAGGGGCGGATCGGTTGCGAGGCGGCGCTCGAGCGCAGATGCACTGGCCGCATCGAGTTCGCCATCGACGAGAGCGTGCAGAAGCAGCCGCGCTTCGCCTGGATCGATGGGCTGGCCGTCACGCTCGGTCATTGCGTCCCCCAAGCTGGCGGATCAGGATCGTGCGGGCTCGCGACAGGCGGGACATGACGGTGCCAATCGGCGCCGAAATCAGATCGGCGATCTCGCGATAGCCCAGCCCATTGATATCGCGCAGCACGAGAACCTCGCGGAACGGCTGGGGCAGCGCTGCAATCGCCGCTTCGATCTCTGCCGCGTCGGCGCGGGCGATCATGGCCGCCTCCGCATCGTCATCGCCTGATGGGCCAGAAGCCAGGAGATCCGCATCCGTGACCTCGTCGAGCGGCACGAGCATCGGCCCGCGATTCCTGGCGAGCCATGTGTGACAGGCATTGCGCACGATCGCGAGAAGCCAGGCGCGAGCGCTGCCGCCTGCATAGGTTCCGATCCCGGCATAGGCGCGAAGGCAAGCCTCCTGGACGACGTCTTCTGCATCATGTGCATTGCCCGTGAGCCAGCGGGCGAAGGCCAGCGCATCCGCAAGATGGGGCAACACCACCTCGCGAAACCGTTCGGCGGAAGGGTCGCCGCTTGCTGCCACTGTCGGCTCGCCGTCTGGACACCCGGCCACAAGGTCCGATCAGCGGGAAACGCGGATCTTTCCCTGCATATGCGGATGAAGGCTGCAGAAATACGAAAACTCCCCCGGCAGGGTGAAATCATACGCGAAACTGTCCTTCGTATCGAGCGCGCGGGATCTGAACGAGCCGTCACCCGCGACAACCAGATGCGGTTCGTCATCCTCGTTCCGGAACGTGACCGTCGTTCCGGCTTTCACGGTGAGGTCCGGCGGAACGAAAGCGAAGTTGGAGATCCTCACCAGCGCCTCCTCCGCCCCCGCGGGACGGGATGCGGCGAGGACCGACAGGACGATGATCGCGCCCGCAGCCCAGAGGGGCCTGTGCCTGCAAGTCATGTCGCTCTCCCGATTGCACGGTTACGCCATCCCTCGTTCAGCCGCGCGCGAGCGTGCTGTCGATGATCGCCAGATCGTTTGCGCCCGGGCGAATGGCGACGCTCGTAATGCCGAGGAACTTGCGCAACTCGCCAGCCGGGACGGTCAGGGGACCGGGCGAGGAGGCGGTCCCCGGCGCCGGCTGCGGAAAGGCCGTGGACCTTGCAGTGTGAAAGGTCACATTGCCTTCCACCTTCTGCATGATCTGGTGGATATGGCCGTTGAGGATGGTGACGGACCCGAAGGGCTTGAGCAGCGCAAGCGCCTGCGTGCTGTCGGCGGTGCCCCAGCCCCAATCGGCATAGACCGTCCAGAGCGGGATATGCGCGAAGACCACGATGGGAGCCGAGGCGCTGCGGCCGCGCAAATCGTCGGCGAGCCATTTCAGCTGCTCCGGCCCGAGCTGGCCGAGCCCGCCGGCCTTGAGGTTCACGACGTTGACCAGGCCGATGAAATGCACGCCGCCTTCGTCGAAGGAATACCATCCGGCGCCCTGCTTGCCCTTGCCGTACCGCTCCGAATAGGCCTGTCCGTTCCCCTCGTCGATCACGTCATGTTCGCCAGGCACGTAGTGAACGTCGAGCCTCGCGCCGCCGATGACACGCGCCGCATCATCGAATTGAGCGGCCGTGGAGAGATGCGTGATGTCGCCCGTGTGGATCATGAAGGCGGGCTTGGCCGGGAGCGCCCCGATCTGGGCGATGGCCTCGGTGAGCGTGTCGAGAGCATGCGGGTTCGCGGCCTTGTCGAAGCCGACATGGCTGTCGGATATCTGCAGGAAGGTGAACCCCTTGGTGACCGCTTCTGCCGCCTCGGCCTTGCCGAGCAGGCCCAGCGAGACCGGCACCCCGCTCGCAACCGTCCAAAGCACGCCGGTTCCGGCCCAGATCATGCATTCGAGCGTCTCGCGGCGGGTGGTGTCAGGCCGCCCATTGTCGATCCGATGATGTGTCATGGTCGATCTCCCAGGAACGCAACCACGCTGCGTTCATTGAGGAGACAGCTCTGCAGCGCCGTTTATTCCCGAACCTGCGAATTTTCGTCATCGGCTTTGCGCAACGGCGTCCGCGGCATGCGCGAGGCCCGAATGCGCACGGGATGCAGGAGGGGTTCGCGCACCCTGATGTCATTGCCTGGGATAATGGGCCGGAACGAAGCAGAAGGCGGGCCTCGCCTCCTGCAATCGCAGCGCCGACACAATGCGAATTCTCGCCCGCCGAACGGTTTCGCCGTGGACGATGCAAGCAATCTTGCATCGTGGAGGCTCGCATGTATGGATAAGATACGATTTCGGCTGCTCGATTCCTGTCTGCAAGCCTTGGCTCCTTCTCCAGCGCGCGCAGGCACGGTCAGCAGCTCTTACATGTCTACCACCGGTCGAAATTACCGAATGTAATTTACTAAGGGACCACGGCTATGGCTCTCCAGCTACTCAATGCAGATGCGATCCGCGACAGTGCGTTCTCACTGCAGCCTTATCCGCATTTCCTTGGTGAGAACTTTCTCAGGCCTGAGGCCATCCCCGATATACGTCGGGATTACCCGACCATTACGAAGCCTGGCTATCTGACCGTCGACGATATCGAGCTGGCGGGAAGCTTTAAGCAGCTGATCGATGAAATGGAGAGCCCGGACCTCACCGAGGTGCTTTCGCAGCGCTTTGGAAAAGACCTCCACGCCTTTCCGCGCCTGACCACTGTGCGAAAGCTCTCGCAGGCCAAGGACGGCCGCATTCACACCGATGGCCCGAGCAAGGTCATGACCGTGCTGCTCTATCTGAACGACGACTGGTCCCCGGCTTCGGAAGGCCGGTTGCGCGTGCTCTATGACGGCACGAATTTCGAGCCCTTCGCCTGCGAGGTGCCTCCGACGATGGGCGCCGTTTTCGGCTTCCTGCGCTCCGACAACTCCTGGCACGGCCACAAGCCCTTCGCGGGCGAGCGGCGTGTCGTTCAGACGGCGTGGATCACCGACGCATCCGAACTCGAGCGCAAGAAGAGCAGAAACACGGTCGCGAAGTTCTTCAAGAGCATCTTCGGCCGCTAGATTCCATGTGGAAGGCCCACTCGGCAGACCGGCGCAGATTTTGCGCCGGCCTTGCGCGGGCCATCGCGATGACCGACCGAAAGCCGAAACAGAGCGCATGGCGCCCATGGCCCATAGGGCGTCGGCGCCAAATTCGCGATCAAATCAAAGCCTCGATAAGCCATCCGGCATGACCTATTGTCATCGACCTGTGTCACCCGCCGAGGCCCGCATCTCCAGCGAAGCGCAATGTTGAGCAATCGCTCCGGCCCGCCTACGCTCTCCCCGTGACAGACCTTCCCCCCGCTTGGGCCCATCTTCAGCCGTCCTCCCTCAAGGCGCTCCTTGAGCCTCCCGGCAGAGTCCCGCAGGCTGTTCGCCTCACGCCCGATGACGTCTCGGTCGAGGTCGCGCTTCAGGCTCCCATGGTTATCGCCGCGAGGCTCCTGCTGGCGCTTGCCGTGGAGACGGGCGGACTGGTCCTCACCCCTGCGGGCGCCCTGAAGCGGGCCGATGTCCGGCACGTCTTCGACCGGACGGAGTGGCCGGGATACGACAAGGCCACCACGCTCGCGACGAACAAGGTCATCAACGAGCACGATGCCTACGGGGTCCTGTTCACACGGATCGTGCTGCAGGCGGCCCGGCTCCTGCGGAAACGTTCGGGGGTCCTGAAGGCGAGCAAGGCAGGCAAGGCCATGCTGGCACCCCAGGCCGCCCCGGCGCTGCTGGCCGCGCTGTTCGAAGCGACATTCTGGAAGGTGAACCTCCAGGACTTCGACCGGAACCCGCTGGAGTTCTGGCCCCAGCACCACATGGGCGTGATCCTGTGGAGCCTGTCGGTGACGGCGCATGGCTGGTCCCATGCGAAGGACCTGATGCCGGCCTGCACGATCATGGAGACCATCGGGGACCCGATCGCTCCCGACTTTCCCGAGTTCGCCCTGACGACGCGGGTGCTCCGGCCGCTGTCATGGCTCGGGCTACTCGAGAGCCGACGATCGGAGAAGAGGCCCGATGGCGGGCTCGATGATGACGTCCGAAAGGCGCCGCTGTTCGACCAGCTCTTGCGATTTGAAGTGGAGCTGAAGGGCGGCAGCGAGCCGCGACACTGAAGCGTTCATTTCGCAAGCTGGATGTTTGGCCCGGCCAGCGGGTTGCGGGCGCCTGCAGCCGTCAGCAGCGACGCACAGAGCCATACGAAGAGAGCCGGCACGGTGTGGCCGGGAGGGTTTTCGGCCCTCTCAGCTGCCGGAAGCGGAAGTCCATAGCTGGGAGGGGGGAAATCGTGCTGGATGCGATGCTCAATCTGGTAGCCGAGTTCTTTCTTCAGATCATCGGCTACCTGACGGGTAAGGTGCTCATTCGCGGCCTAACGCTGGGCAGGCTCGCGATCGGTGACTACGGAAGACGCCCCTTCTCCCTCTATTGGCGCGTGAGCGGCCGCACAGTCCTCAGCGGCGATGTTGCGATCTTGATCGGATGGGGGTTTTGGCTGGCGCTTGCCATCACGTCCATTGTCATCTTCAGGCAGACCATCTCACCGGAACCATAGAGCAACTCCGTAGCCCCCTGCCGATGCGCCACCGTTGGAACCCAAGCTGCCACCTCGCCAGCTCCTGAAGGGCTTGATGCAGGTGTTGAGCTGGACAGCGTCCGCGGGCCGGCGCGCGAAGGCCGGTCGCGCGGAAAGACAAATCGACCGGCCCACTCTGTTGAAGTCATGCTTTGCGACGGTTGGGGCGTATCAACGCTCCCTGTTCGATCTGACGCGCCCGACGCAGCGAGCTTCCCCGAGATTCGGGTTCAGGACCTCAAAGGCGAGGCCAGGACAATCATTTGCGGGAGCCGGCCCGTCCGGGAGAGAGTTGATGGCGAAGTTGCTTGGACGAATTTGACGATAAGTCGTGGTCTTGCCGCCGTCATAATATCGCGTCGTGACCTGCCAGTCGGCCCGGCTTTCGAGCGGAACAAGCAATGCGAAAGCCCAGGTTCCTCCAGCGACGGCACTTGTAACTCTTCTCAGCATCGCACGTTGGCCCGGCAAAGCGGGGCCCGCGTACGATTTCGGCGCCTCCTGTATCATTCAAAGACATCCAATGGTTGCATCGATAACGATTCAGCAACCATTGTGCCGATGCCAGCTTGCGCCCCTCCGTTCCGCCGACGCGCCCCGACCCTGCAGGTGCGTACCGGGTCTGTCTGCCGCGAACGGGCTCCACAACCGCCGGAAACGAACTCTGCAGGCGCGCGTATTCTCCACGCCCCTCGGCTACTCCTGTGCCGCGGCAAACTGGCCCCCGCCCCTCCCGATAGGGAACAGGCTGCAAGGTCCGCTCCGCGCTAGCCCCCAGTCCGATCACTGGCCGGCGACACAGACCCCAAGCTTTAACACGGTGCCGGCCGGGCAGGTCTTCGCGCTGCTGGCATTCGGCTGTGCCTGTGGAGAGATGGCATTGAAGGATTCACAGCACGCCCCCCGCACGTAGTAGCCGCTTGGGCAGCCACCTGTGATCTCAATGCGATCCTTGCCGTCGCGCGTGGGGCGGCAGGCACCGGCAGCGAGAGTCACCTGGGCGATCCCGAGAGCTGCGAGAAAGAGCAACGTGGCAGCAATGATTCGAGCCATGCGCCGAGCATTCCGCATTGGAGGCTTGAGGTCCACCCGGGGCGACTGTCACTCCGAGGGTAGGGTTCGTGAGGACGCAATGATTTGCTACGGCCCATGCGACGAGCGTCTTCAGGCCCGATAGGTCGCTCCCGTTCACCGTCGTCGGGGAGATGGGCTTTCGGTGGAGCGCGTTTTCTTTGCTGATCACCCCCTTGGAGGGGGAATGGTGCCCAGAGCTGGAGCGCCAGAACTGAGGTTAATCAACGGTTTAGGGTTCGCAAACCTCTAAAATCGACCTCAATCGGATCAACGGGTTACGATCCGGCTCGCAAACCTTTCTCGCCCCGTTCACCCCTCCGCGAGGTGGCGCCATGAGCTACTGGGATACGCCCGGCGGCTCGGATGAGTGGTACACGCCGCCCGAGGTTTTTGACGCGCTCGGTTGCACGTTTGATCTGGATGTTGCCGCGCCCGGCGACTTCTCGCTCTGCCGCGTCCCCGCCAAGAACTACATCTTCGCGCACAGCCTGAAATATCCGTGGAGCGGCTTCGTCTGGATGAACCCTCCCTTCGGCGGCCGGAATGCCTTGGCCCCGGGGCTAACCAAGTTCTTCGACCATGGGGACGGGATCGCCCTAACACCTGATCGTACGTCCGCACCGTGGTTCATGGACGCGTGGCGCCGCGCTGATCTCGTCCTATTCACCCGGAAGCTTCGGTTCATCCGGCCTGACGGGACCGCCGGCAAGTCACCGTCGAATGGCACCGCCCTTTGGGCCAAAGGCTC
Organism: Allobosea sp. P4_E12; assembly: GCF_056401655.1. Taxonomy (NCBI): domain Bacteria; kingdom Pseudomonadati; phylum Pseudomonadota; class Alphaproteobacteria; order Hyphomicrobiales; family Alloboseaceae; genus Allobosea; species Allobosea sp. P4_E12. The sequence goes on from NZ_JBFUIY010000040.1 coordinate 45,837, forward strand.
GACTGCTCGCCAAGCCCTTGAGAGGGCCGCGGCATCCGGCTTCGGCATCCTGGCCACCCCCTCCCCCCAACAAGGAGCGGCGGCCCATGACTGACGCCACCCCCGAGAGCGCTATCAGCGAGGACGCGGTGCTGGCCGAATGGCGGGCTGCCATGGAAGGCGTGACGCCGGGGCCTTGGAACCCATCCAGATTCGGCATGCAGGTTTTGACCGGCGATAGTTGGTCAACGGTCTGCACGTTCCATAACAACAATGGCAAGGACGGGAAGTGGAATGACCATCGCCTTGCCGCGTGGGAAGATGGCCGTGGCGCGGATCTCGAAACGTCGAATGCGGATTGGGTCGCCCGCTGCTCGCCCGCACGCGTCGGCTCTCTCCTCGCCCTTATCGACGACCTCCGCGCCCGGCTGGCGGCTGCGGAGGGGGCATTGGCCAAGATCGAGAAGGTCAAGCAGTACATCGCGGTCAGCGACGCAACCGACCCGTTCGCGGCAATGGTTGACGAGTGCGAAGCCGCCGAAGCCCTCGCCACCACCGCCACCGCGCGAGTTGCCGAGCTGGAGGGGGTGCTGAAGCCGTTCGCTGAGGCTGCTCAATCGTTCGAAGAGTGGCGAGACGAGTTCGGGCTGCTCGCAGAGTACAAGCCCGGTCACCACGTCGTCTACGTCGCGCGCTGGCCCGACAAAGACCCTGCCTTCGAGCAGCAACGCAGGATCACGGTTGGCGACTTCCGCCGCGCCCGCGCCCTCACAGGAGACAGCAATGACTGATCTGACGAAGGCGCCTCTTACGGATTGGGGGCGGAGGGTGCTGCAAGAGATCGCCGACCAACCAGATGGGATGCGACGCTACGACCCTTGGAACTGGTCGCTCCAGCAACTCCACGGCGCAGGCTTAATCGACAAGAAGGATGCCGACAGCTTTGCAGCCTACCGCTACCGCGTCACACCCGCCGGCCGCCGTGCGCTCTCAGAAGGTGACGCGTCATGAGCGCGGTGATGCTGAAGCTGGGGGGCTTCGCAGGTCAGGACGTAGACCGCACGATTATCGACGCCTGCGGGGTCGCGCGACGGGTCGGCTGCTGGGTCAAGATCAACGTCAACGGCATCGACGTGCTGATCGCGCCCACCGACGAAGAGAAATGGCTGCTTCGAAATTACCACATAGCTCGCGAGCGGGGAGCCGACTTCGTCTCATCGAACATCATCCCCGATCCCCGCGCCCTCACCGGAGAACCGACATGATCGACAGCAAGGCTTTGGAGCACGCGGCACAGCGCTCCTACGAATACGAAGGCGACCGCAAGGGATGCTCGTACGTCGGCTGGGACCGCGAGCCGGAGGAGGTCAAGATCGAATGGCGCGACAGCGTTGGTGTTGCGGTCGCGGCCTACCTCTCCGCCACCTCACCGGCCGCTGAGATCGCGGGGACGGTCGGGGATGGCTGGCAGCCGCGCGTTGGCGACCCGGTCGAAGTGACCGACGAGGTGCTGAGGAAGTACGGGGAATGGGCTCGGGTGCCGCTCTGGGTCGCCGGCATTCAAAAGGACCGCGGCGTAGACGGCTTGAACGTCGCCGTCTCCGAGGAGTGGCCGGTCAAGGGCAACAGCCAGGGTTACACGGACGGCTTCTATATCGGTCGCGCGGACGCCCCCGACGACCTGAAGCCCCGCGCCATGACCTCCCCCTCTGCCCTGTCCGCGAACGGAGGGAAGTGATGGGGACCCGAACAATCTATCTGAGCGGACCCATCTCGGGAATGCCTGAGAAGAACCACCCTCTGTTCATGCGGGTGGCCGGCTGCCTGCGGGGAATGGGCCATCGCGTCTACAATCCGCGCGAATTCACCTGGACGGAGCCAACATTCCCGAAGCGGAAGGCGTTCGCGGAATATTGCGCCTTCATCTGCAACGAGGCTGACACGATCGTCCTGTTACCCGGCTGGCAAAAGTCGAAGGGCGCAACAACCGAACACGGTCTGGCTGAGAACTGCTCGCTCGACATCATCGAATGGACGCATTGGGAAGCGGCCCTCACCCGCGTGCCGGAGGACGTTTGCTCATGACGACGGCTGACATCCAGGCGCTGGTCCGCGATCTGACCGCGATTGTCCGCTTGCAGAACGGGAACCTCCATGACGACATCAACGCCATTCTGGCACGCGCAGACGCAGCGCTCGCCGCTCTCTCGCGCACGCCGGGAGAGGCTGTGGCTTGGCGGCACGAGCATCCGAGGTTCGGCGTCGTTTCCTACGAGACCACACGCCTAACCGATGCCGACAAAGCGGCCGGCTATACCGAGACACCCCTCTACGCCCACCCTGCCCCAGCCGCGCCCGCCGAGCCCCCGACGACGCCTTCGATCGCCAAGGGCGCGCAATGGTGCCAGCCCGGCGACCGGCAGAACGAGCGCCATTTCATCGTGCGCTTCGATGACGCCGATCGCGGAGACGCCGTCTTTACCGATGAAGCTGAGGCCCGCGAGTTCTGGGCGCGCGCAACCATGAACTGGAACTGCTGGCTGTTCGGCGCGATGCCGGTACAAGCTATCCCAGCCGCGCCCGCCGGGGAGATCGAGGCGGTCAAGGCTGCAATCCGCAGGGCTTGTGCCGACGAGGTCAACGGCCGGCCAAACGGCGATATCATCGTGAAGGGGTGCGAAGCGGCCGAGTACGTCAACCCCGAGGATGCAGCGGCCTCTTTCGTCGACAGCATTGCCGAAGAGGTTTGCGCCGCCCTCTCCGCCTCCCCGCCGGGGGCGATTGCTCCGGGGGTGGAGGAGATCCAGGCCGCAATGGTAAAGGCGCAGACAGAGTATCGCGCCGAACGCGACGCCGCTCTTGCGAAGCAGGGCTACTGGCCGGACCGGTCATCCGCCCCAATGGATGTCCTCGCCGCTGCGGTGTTCGCTCTCATCCAGCCCGCCGCCATCCGCTCGGGAGAGAAGGCATGAGCCTCTGGTCGCGGCTGTTCAAGCCGCCGCCCTGAAGCCCCTCATGAAGGAAGCGTTCAGGGAGTCCAAGGTAGATGACGACGAGGATGATCTCGTTACCATTCGCATGCGGGCCGCGCGTTACGCGATCGTGCGCGACCTATTGAGGCTTTAGACGGTCATGAGCGGAATCACCGCCCTGAACAAAGCGGAGAACATCGCCGAACTGGCGAGGTCATTCCCGCCGACGCAATCGACGCCTGAAGAGATCGCGGGCCGCCGCGAGGAACGCCGCAAACGGATCGATGCGGCGAAGGCGAGCCAGCAGGGCTGCCGCGGATGCCTACCAAAAGAAGGCATGAGGGCGGGCAACCTGGGCTAAAACAGCGTCTCCTTGAACGCCTCCGCGGTCGCCGGGTCGTCATCCCCTACCCCGGTCTTGTTCATCCGCTGCGATACGATCCACTCGCGCAGCTCCTGCGGCGGCTGCATCAGCAGCTCTTTGCCGCCCGACCCATCAAGCCAGGCTTCGAAGTCCCGCGGCAGCAGCGTTGCCGGCATTCGGTTGTGGATCTCCGACATCCATTTGTTCGCGTCGCGCGTGATGATCGTGCAGGTAACGATCCCCTCGCCGGTCTCTGGATTGGTCCAGGCCTCCCACAAGCCGGCGAAACCGAGCAGGCCGCCATCGGCCGCGTTGATGAAATGCGGGGTCTTGTCGCCCTTCTCGCCGGTCCATTCGTAGAAGCCGCTCGCCGGGATGATGCATCGGCGCTTCACATAGGCCGATCGGAACATGGCGCTGGAATCGACCGTCTCGATCCGCGCGTTGAAGGTCGCGCCCGACTCGTTCGCCTTCTTCTTCCACCAGCCCGGGATCAGGCCCCAGCGCGCTTTCCTGAGGACGCGATTGCCTTCCCCATCCCGAACGATGATGTCGACTTCAGTTGTCGGCGCGATGTTGTAGCGAGCTCGCAGGTTCGGCCGCTCGGCCGGCACAATCAGCGGCTGGCTGAATGCGACAATCTCCTCCCACGAATACGCCTGGCTGAACCTGCCGCACATTCCCGCTACTCCTCGCCTATCCGTTTCCGCCGCTCGATCTCGCGAGGCTCGGCCGGGAGCAGATCATCCCGCCCGTCGTCGATCACGGTCAAGCCTCCCATCGTCGCCGGGAAATCGGGCGGCCGTGTCTTCCCAACGTCCAGACAATAGCCCCCGCACTTGAACCCGTACTTCTGCGGCTTGCGGATTTCCGCCCGCCAGGCGCACCGCCCCCTGAACATCTCGAGTAGCTCGCCCAGCGTCGTGCCGGCGCCGAATTTCTCCGCACAGGCCGCCAGGCCCCCGTCTGCCCAGCGCTTGCAGTAATCGCAGCGAAAGCGAAGCACGATCCACGGATCGTGCCGGAGATCCGTCTCCAGGGTCGGCGGAATGGTGGGCCTGATCGACATCGGAAGATGACATTTGACTCGCGCTCGAATGAGAACAAAATTAGAACATCCAAGCACCCCAAGGAGTCAAGCTA
>NZ_JBFUIY010000041.1:0-48850 GCF_056401655.1 Allobosea sp. P4_E12
CGGCCGGCTGTAGCCATAGAGAAGCAGGGCCACCATCATGCCGGGATGGTAGGGCGGATAGCCGCGCTCCTCGGTGTAGCTGTCGATAATAGCCGAAAGGTCGAGCCCTTCGCGCACCGTGTCACGGACGAAATGCGCCAGGTGACCGGGCGGCACGAACTCATGCAGCGAAGGCGGCAAAAGCCAGCCCTGATCGACATCCCAAGAGCGAAACACTTTGGCCATGAGCCAGTGAATCATCCCGAAGCCACCCCGTCCAGAGGATTACTCGGACGGGCTCCTAGTTTGGGCTAAGGGCGGCGTCTCCTGCCGCGTCCCGGGGCGTGGACGACCTCGCCTTGTTTCGACTGGCCCCTTCTCATGCGGAGCGCGCTGCCATGGCCTGGCTCTATCTCTTCGTCGCAGGCCTGTTCGAGGTCGGCTGGGCGATCGGCCTCAAATACACGCAAGGCTTCACCCGCCTCGTCCCGACCCTGCTGACGCTCGCCAGCATGGTCGTCAGCCTCGGCCTGCTCGGTCTGGCGCTGAAGACGCTGCCGGTAGGCACAGCCTATGCGGTCTGGACGGGCATCGGCACGATCGGGACGGCGGCGCTCGGCATCGTGCTGCTCGGCGAGCCGGCAGGCGCCCTGCGGCTTGCCTGCATCTCGCTCATCGTGGCGGGGATCGTCGGGCTTAAGCTGGTCTCCTGACCAGCGTCACGTTCTGGCCAGCGTCACCGTCTGACCGGTGTCATCTGCGGAAGGCGTCAGGCCAGTTGCCGCTTCTTTCGAGCAGCACGATCAGCAGGACCACGGCGAGCGTGATCGCCAATGTGATCAGCTTGGCGTTCCAGGGCGCGCCGCGGCCGATCAGCCAGATCAGGCTGAGCCCGATCGCGAGGGGGATAAGCATCTCCATGACGAGAGCCTAGCGCCGGCTGCGCCGTAAGGGAACCCGACTGTGCTCCTGAACGCGGCTCAGCCGCCGCGCGCCGCGACGGCCCGCTCGCCTTCGATCAGCGGCTTCATCCGGCCGATCTCGGCCGCCATGAAATCGAGGAACAGCCGCACGCGCGGCGAGTGCCTGAGATCGGGATGGGTCAAGAGCCAGAGATCGGCCGCGAATTCGGGATCGGGCGCCGCCAGGCGGACGAGGGCCGGCTTGGTGTCTGCAATGAAGCAGGGCAGGAAGCCGATGCCGATGCCCGCCTCGACGGCCTCGGCCAGGCCGAGCACCGTGTTGACCTTGTAGACGATGCGCTCCGGCGGCACGTAATCCTGCAGGAAGCGGACGGCCTTCAGCCAGGCGAACTGGTCGCCGAGCGAAATCCAGTTCTGGTCCCGGAGCGTCTCCATGCTGGTATCGGCATCGGGCGGGAAGCGGCTCGCCAGCCCGTAGAGCGCCCAGGCGATGCGGGCGCCGCGCCGGCCGACCAGGGTCTCGGGCGGATTATCGGTCGCCCTGATCGCGACATCGGCGTCGCGCTTGGAAAGGTTGAGCGCCTGGTTGCTGAGCAGGATGTCGAGGCGGATCTCGGGACATTGCTGCAGGAAGGCCGCGAAGACCGGGGTCAGCAGGTCGACCAGCAGGGTGTCGTTGGTGGTGACGCGCAATTCGCCGGCGGGCTGGATTTCCTGCCCGGCGAGCTTGCGGGTGAAGGCGGTAATGTCCTCGTCCAGCCGCCCGGCGAGCTGCACCATTTCCTCGCCGGCGGGCGTCGGCACATAGCCGCTGCGGTGCCGCTCGAACAGTTTCAGGCCGAGCCCGTCCTCGATCTGGCCGAGGCGGCGAAACACCGTGGAATGGTTCAGGCCGATCAGGCTGGCGGCGGCCGGCAGGGCGCGGGCTTCGGCGATCGCCTTGATCAGCCGGAAATCGTCCCAGGCGAGGGTCTTGCTCGTGCCGCTCATCCGCTTTTCGTCCTTTCATGCGTCCGCCGCCGTCATGGCGCCAGAGCATCGGCCCGGGAATTGGATACCGGTTTTCGGAAGAAGCCGATGCAAGAACAATGCGCTACAGCATCCGGCCGGATGCCCGGTCGGATGCTGTAAGCCATGCGGCGGCGATCGGGAAGACGTGGCGCGGGCCCTTGGGCCGCGCTCACCGATAGTCGACTGCGCTCAGGCGGTGGCGACCGCAGCGCGGGGGCTGAAGCGCACAGGGCGCAGGGCCAGGGCGCCGTCGCCGATCAGGCCGTGGGCCAGCGCCGTCAGCGCCAGGAAGGCGGGATATTCCCAGCCGCCATTGGCCGCGGTGAAGAGCCAGCCATTCGGAGCATGCACCATCAGGGCACCCAGCAGGACCGGCAGCAGTGCCAGCGAGACGAGACGGCCGTAGAAGCCGGTCAGGATGGCGACGCCGCCAATGAACTCGGCCAGGATGATCGGCCAGGCGAGGAAGCCGGGCAAGCCGACCTGGCCCAGAAAGCCGGCGAAGCCTGCGGGAGTGAACACGGCGAGCTTGAGATAGGCATGGGCGATGAACATCAGGCCGAGCGCGACACGCAGGCCGAGGGCGCCGTAAGGGGCGAGGCGATTGTCGATCATGATTGCATCTCCAGAAGCAGGGGACCGGGTTGGTCTCGGCACTGAAAATGCCCTCTCTCCGGCGCAATGCAAATTGTTAGATGCCAAGACGTTCATTGCTTCCGTGCAATGATACCGGGCTGGTGCTTTGCCTGCCGCACTCCGATCTTTGGCCGGAACGAGGCGCCCCGCCTCAAGCCCTTTCGGAGGACAGGCCATGCAGATCAACGGCATCCACCACGTCACCGCCATTTCCGGCCCCGCGCGTCGCAATCTTGATTTCTACGGTCGCGTGCTGGGGCTGCGCCTGGTCAAGAAGACCGTCAATTTCGACGATCCGAGCAGCTATCATCTCTATTACGGCGACGAGGGCGGCTCGCCCGGCACGATCCTGACCTTCTTCCCCTGGGAGCACGCCGCTCCGGGCCGGCTCGGCGTCGGCGAGACCCAGGAAACCGCCTTCCGCGTGCCGGAGGGGGCAATCGGCTACTGGACGCATCGCTTCGTCGAGCTTGGCGTCGCCCATGAGGCGCCGCAGAAGCGCTTCGGCGACACCGTGCTGCCCTTCCGGGATCCGGACGGGATGCGGCTTGCCCTGATCGGCCTGCCCGGCATTGCCGCCGAGCCGGCCTGGACGGGCGGCGCGATTCCGGCCGAGCATGCGATCCGCGGCTTCCACTCCGTCAGCCTGCTGCTCGAGGATGCGGCGCCGACCGGTGCGATCCTCAGTGACATCTTCGGCTTTGCCGAGATCGCGAGGGAAGGCAGCGTGACCCGCTTCCGGACTGAGGGCGCGGCATGCGGCGGGATTGTCGATCTGCGCACCGCCGGCGGCTTCCTGCCGGCACGCCAGGGGGCCGGCTCGGTGCACCATATCGCCTTCCGGGCGGCGGGTGATGCCGAGCAGGAAGCGATGGTGCGCCGCCTAAAGGAGAACCATGGCATCCGCGCCACGGAGCAGCGGGACCGGAACTATTTCCGCTCTGTCTATTTCCGCGAGCCCGGCCGGGTCCTGTTCGAGATCGCCACCGACGCGCCGGGCTTCGGCATCGACGAGGCGAGCGAGAGCCTCGGCCAGGCGCTGAAGCTGCCGCCGCAATACGAGGCGCAGCGCAGCCGTATCGAGGCCGTGCTGCCGGAACTCGCCTGACGACACCTGACCAAACAAGACGCCCTGCCTCGCCGCGCTGACGGGGCAGGGCCGTCCCCTGCATTATCGAGGAGTGACCCATGCTGGACGCCGTCGCGACCACACCCTTCATCCATGCGTTCGAGCCGGGCAGCGATACCGCCCGCAAGCCCCTGCTGCTGCTCCATGGCACCGGCGGCAACGAGCATGACCTGCTGCCGCTCGGCCGCATGGTCGCGCCCGGCGCCGCCTTGCTCTCGCCGCGCGGCCAGGTGCTGGAAGGCACGATGCCCCGTTTCTTCCGCAGGCTCGCCGAAGGCGTCTTCGACGAGGCCGATCTGAGCCGCCGCACCCATGAGCTGGCGGATTTCATCGAGGATGCGCGCCGACGCTATGATCTTGCCGCGCCGATTGCCGTCGGCTTCTCGAACGGGGCGAATATCGCGGCGAGCCTGCTGTTGCTGCGCCCAGAGGTGCTGGCCGGGGCGGCGCTGCTGCGGGCGATGTCGCCCTTCCGGGAGCCACCAAAGGCCGATCTCGCCGGCAAACGCGTGCTGATGCTGTCGGGAGCGCAGGACCCGATCATTCCGGCCGCCGACGCCGCACGGCTTGCCGCGACTCTGTCGGGCAATGGCGCGACGGTCGAGCACCGCATCCTACCGGCGGGCCATGGCCTGTCGCAGGCCGATATCGGCCTGCTCACCGCCTGGCTCGACCAGGCCTGAACGCCTCGGCGAATCGGCGCTCTGCATTGGGGGCGCCGTTCCGGCACAAACAAAGACCCCGGATCCGTCGCAACGCCCTGCGGCGTTCGATGGATCCGGGGCCGAATCTCGTAACTCCCGGGCGTCCGGATGACGGCCCTGCTGCCGTTCGAGTCAGTCCTAGGGCGCTGTCGCCTTCGGCTTGCTGCGTGCAGCCGGCTTGGGCTCGGGCGGCGGCTCAGTTGCTTCCTTCGCCAGCCGCTGCGCCCGCAAGGCCTCGATCTTCTTGCGTGCCGCAGCCTCTTCAGCTGCGATTCGCCCGCTGGCCTTCTGCCTTTCGCGCGGGGCCTCCTGCACGCTGTGTACGTCATGCCAGACGCGTGGCCGACGGTCGTCACCTGCCATCTTCTTCTCCCACCGCAGTTTTCCCCTGGTCGTGAGTGTACGCCTGATTGTGGCGGGATACGAGCGCGCGATTGCCGGGAGCAGGCGAGGGCTCAGCGCTCGACGCGGGTCGAGAGAATGATCGACGACATCGTCCGCTCGACACCGTCGAGCGCGCCGATCCGGTCGATCAGCTCGTCGAGTTCGCCGATCGACGGCGCGATCACGATCGCGATCATGTCGAAATGACCGCTGACCGAATGAAGGGTCCGGACCTCCGGAATGCGGCGCAGTTCCGCCTCGACCCTGGGAGCGAGCTTGGTCAGTGCGGTGATCAGGACATGGGCCTTGACCTGCCCGCGCTCATGCTCGTCGGAGAGCCGCGCCGTGTAGCCGGTGATGACGCCGCGCCGCTCCAGCCGTTCGATCCGGCTTTGCACCGTCGTGCGTGAGAGGCCGAGCTGGCGGCCGAGCTCGGCCACCGGCGCCCGGGCGTTCTCGGTCAGCAGGATAAGGAGCTGTCTGTCTGTGCGGTCGATCGGCATGATGCTGAGTACTTACGGCAGATCGCCGTAAAATCCCATATGAATCGTCGTGATGGCCGCTTCTATTCGACGAAATCGTCAGCCAGCATAGGACATCAACGAACGCACGGAGCGCCACAATGAAGGAAATCGTCGTTATTGGCGCGGGTAAGATCGGCCAGACCATCGCCGACATGCTCGGCAGCAGCGGGGATTACCGCGTCACGGTCGCCGACCGCTCCGAGGCGCAGCTCGCCGGCATCCGCACCAGCGCCACGGTTTCGACCCGCAAGGTCGATATCGCCGACAAGGAGGCGCTGACCGCCCTGCTCGAAGGCCGTTTCGCCGTGCTGAGCGCAGCCCCCTTCGATCTGACGACGCGGATCGCCGAAGTCGCGGCCCCGCTTGGCGTCCATTATCTCGACCTGACCGAGGATGTCGCCAGCACGAGGCGCGTCAAGGAACTCGCCAAGACGGCGAAGGCAGCCCTCATTCCGCAATGCGGCCTGGCGCCGGGCTTCATCTCGATCGTCGCCGCCGATCTGGCGCGTGATTTCGACACGCTCGACAGCCTCAGGCTGCGCGTCGGCGCCCTGCCGCAATACCCCTCCAACGCGCTCAACTACAACCTGACCTGGAGCACGGACGGGGTCATCAACGAGTATTGCGAACCCTGCGAAGCGGTCGTCAACGGCGAGTTGACCCTCGTCCCGGCGATGGAAGAGCGCGAGGAATTCTCGCTCGACGGCGTCACCTATGAGGCGTTCAACACCTCTGGCGGCCTCGGCACGCTCTGCGAGACGCTGGCCGGCAAGGTCCGGACGCTGAACTACCGCACGATTCGCTATCCCGGCCATTGCGCGATCATGAAGGCGCTGCTCCAGGACCTGCGCCTGGCCGATCGCCGCGACGTGCTGAAGGACATTTTTGAGAACGCCCTGCCGAGCACCCTGCAGGACGTCGTGGTGATCTTCGTCACCGTCAGCGGCATGAAAGATGGCCGCCTGCTGCAGCAGACCTATGCCAACAAGGTCTACAGCGCGACCGTCGGCGGCGTGACGCGCAGCGCCATCCAGATCACCACCGCTTCGGGCATCTGCGCGGTGCTGGACATGCTGGCGCAGGGCAAGCTGCCGCAGCAGGGATTTGTCCGCCAGGAAGAGATCACGCTCGATTCCTTCCTCGCCAACCGCTTCGGCAAGGCCTATGCGCGGGCCGAGGACGGCACCCCGGGCAAGGGCGAAATCGAGCGCAGCCGCGCGGCCTAGAGCATTCTGCGAAAAAGCGGCAACGGTTTTTCGCATGACTATGAGGTTCGATCACGTTTTCTGCGTCTGGGCGATTTCGTCCAGACGCAGCGCGGCCTAAGGCCGCGCTTGCGACGAACGGCAGGCGCTCCACGCAGGGAGCGCATGCTGTATACACATCTGGCATAGACCCGAACGACCGTTAAAAAGAGTCGAAAAGGGTCCGGGAGGGACACGAGGATTATGGCACGACGCGTTCTGGTCGCAGAGTTCATGCATGAGACGAACACATTCAGTGTTCAGCTCACCGGAGAAGAGGTCTTTCGCAACGCCGGCCTCTATCTCGACAACGAGATTCCCCCGGCTTTCAGCGGCACGCGGACATCGCTCGGCGCAGCCTTCGAGGCGGCCGAGAAGTTCGGCTGGAGCCTGACCCACCCCATCGTCGCCCATGCCAACCCTTCAGGCCGCGTCACCGATGCGGCCTTCGAGCTATGCGCAGGCAAGATCGTCGCGGCCTGCGCCGGCGTCGACGGTGTGCTGCTGCATCTCCACGGCGCCATGGCGACGGAAAGCTCCGATGACGGTGAGGGCGAGCTGCTCTCCCGCATCCGCGCCAAGGTCGGCCCCTCCGTTCCGGTCGTCGCGGTGCTCGATCTGCACGCGACGCTCACCCAGCTGATGGCCGACAGCGCCAATGCGCTGATCTCCTACCGGACCTATCCGCATATCGACCAGTATGAGCGGACCTGGCAGGCGGCCGAGCTGCTGCAGAAGGCGATGGATGGCGAGATCACGCCGACCGCCGCCGTTGCCCGCCGGCCCATCCTCTACGCTCTCGATGGCGGGCGCACGACCTCGCCCCCGTTCAAGGAGCTGCTGCGCCGCGGCGACGAGCTCGAGGCGAAGGGCGAGGCGCTGGTCGTCAGCGTCCAGGCCGGCTTCTCCTCGGCCGACGTCCACGATATCGGCCCCTCCGTCGTCGTCACCGCCAATGACCGCAACAAGGCCCAGGCCATCGCCGAAGAGCTGATGGATTATGCCTGGGAGCAGCGGCATTTCTCCTCGATCCATTTCACGCCCGTGGCCGAGGCCATGGTGAAGGCGAAGAATGGTGAGGGCCAGAACGGCGAGGGTAAGGCCGGCAAGCCGCTGGTGATCTCCGATTATTCCGACAATCCCGGCGCCGGCGCCTATGGCGACGCCACGAACCTGCTGCGCGCGGTCCTGGCCACCGGCCTGGAGAATGTCGCTTTCCACGCGATCTGCGACGGCGAGGCTGCGCTGCAGGCGCAGGCTGCCGGCGTCGGCAACACCGTGACGCTGATGCTCGGCGGCAAGGTCGATCCGAACATGGGCGGCGGCCCGCTCGAGGTCACCGGCCGGGTCGTCTCGATCACCGACGGCCATTTCATCGCTTATGGCCCGATGGGCGGCGGTGCCTGGCGCAGCTACGGGCTCAGCGTCATGCTGCGCATCGGCGGCGTCGAGCTCGTCATCATCACCCATAACGGCCAGGCGACCGACCTCGCGCAGTTCACCTCGCTCGGCGTCGACCCGACGCGGAAATCGACGGTGATCGTCAAGTCGATGCAGCATTTCCGGGCCGCCTTCGAGCCGATCGCCCGCGAAGTGGTCGAGATCGATACCGGCGCGCTGGCGACGCGCAATTTCAAGGAGCGCCCCTACAAGAGCGTTCGCCGGCCGATCTTCCCGCTCGACGACATCTAGCGCCTAAAGCATCGGCCCGAAAAGTGGATTGCGGTTTTCGGGAAAACCGATGCGAACACAGAAGGTTAGATCATCGAACCGGATAGGAAATCCGGTCCGATGATCGAGCCGGGGGCTTTGGCCTCCGGCGTGACGTTCGGACTAAAGCCCTGACATGAATTCGGAGTTTCCATGACGCTCTCCGCTCAAACCCCGGCTCACCGCGCCCGGCCGCAGGCCGATCTCGTCCTCAGGAACGGCCCGATCTGGTGCGGCCGCGAGGACGGGGTCGTCGAGGCCCTGGCGATCTGGCAGGGCAGGGTGCTCGCCACCGGCAGCGATGCCGAGATCGCCGCCCTGATCGGCCCCGGGACCAAGGTGATCGATCTCGAGGGCCGGCTCGCCACGCCCGGCCTGAACGATTCCCACCTGCACCTCGTCTCGCTCGGCATGACCATGGACTGGGTCGACGCCCGCCCGGCGGTCGCGCCCGATCTCGCCTCCCTGCTCGATGCCATCGCAAAGCGTGCCGCCGGCACCAAGCCCGGCGACTGGATCCTGTCGCGCGGCTACGACCAGACCAAGCTCGATACCGGCCGGCATCCCTATCGCGAGGAACTCGACCGCGCCGCGCCGAACAATCCGGTCATGCTGATCCGGACCTGCGGCCATGTCTCGATCTGCAATTCGATGGCGCTGGAGCTCGCGGGCATCGACGAGGCCTCGCCGACCCCGCCCGGCGGCCTGATCGAACAGCAGAACGGTCGGCTCACCGGCATGCTGGCGGAAAACGCCCGCGCGCCGGTCTGGGCCGCGATCCCGCGCCCGACCGAGGAAGACCTCGTCACCGGCATCGAACGCGGCGGCAATTACCTGCTCTCGCTCGGCATCACCAGCTGCATGGATGCGGCGGTCGGCCAGCGCGGCGCCTTCGGCGAGATCTCGGCCTATCACCGCGCCAAGCGCGACGGCCGCCTGCCGGTGCGGACCTGGCTGACCCTGCTCGGCGACGAAGGCCGCTCGGTCGTGCCGCAATGCTACGAGGCCGGGCTGATCTCCGGCACCGGCGACGACATGCTGATGGTCGGCGCGGTCAAGCTCTTCCTCGACGGCTCGGCCGGCGGGCGCACCGCCTGGATGAACGCGCCCTATCTCGGCGAGGACAAGACCACCGGCGTGCAGATGTGCTCGAACGCGGATGTCGAGCGCCAGGTCATGGACGCCCATGTGAAGGGCTATCAGCTCGCCTGCCACGCCATTGGCGATGCCGCGATCGAGCAGCTGATCACGGCCTATGAGAAGGCGCTCGCCGCCCATCCCGATCCGGACCGCCGCCACCGCATCGAGCATTGCGGCTTCTCGACGCCCGAGCAGCATGAACGCATGGTCGCGGCCGGCATCTATCCCTGCCCGCAGCAGGTCTTCATCTACGATTTCGGCGATGCCTATGTGAAGGTGCTCGGGCCGGAGCGGGCGCTGTCGAGCTACCCCTTGCGGACCTGGTTCGATCTCGGCCTGAAGCCGGCGACGGGCAGCGACGCACCGGTCTGCGACCCCAATCCGTTCCCGAACTTCTACACCATGCTGACCCGCAAGACCTGGCGCGGCACGGTGATGGATGAGGCCCAGTGCGTCTCGATCGACGAGGCGCTGCAGGCCTATACCGAATTCGGCGCCTTCTCGCAGAAGCAGGAGGCCGTGAAGGGCCGGCTCGTGCCGGGCTATCTCGCCGACGTTGCCGTGTTCTCACGCAACCTTTTGACCGCAGCGCCCGAAGAGATCCTGAAGGACACGCGCTGCGATCTCACCATCCTGAACGGCAAGGTCGTGTTCGACCGCGCCGCGCAGAATGCCTGACCGGATAATTGCTCGGGGACAGCCGGCTAGACGACGGAGACAGACCGGAAAAACCAAGTAAGGTTCCGTACGGGACTGACCGGCGCCGCCCTTGAAAAGGGGGGCGCCACCAAAAAGATCAACGGGAAATTTGGGAGGATTTGACGTGTTGAAACGACTGGCTTTGACCACTGCCCTGACGCTGACGATGGCGTTCTCGGCCCAGGCGCAGGAACCGCGCCGCGGCGGCACGATCCGCTTCACGGCGCCCTATGCCGCATCCTTCGTCAGCAATGACAGCCATGTCTCGAACCAGATCCAGGACGAGATCTATGGTAACGCGCTGCACCGCGCGCTCTACAAGTGGGACTCGACCAACAACAAGCCGGTGCTGGAGCTCGCCAAGAGCGTGACCGCCTCCGCCGATGGCACGGTCCACACCTTCAAGCTGCGCGACGACGCGCTTTTCCATAACGGCCGCAAGATGACGGCTGACGACATCATCTGGACCTACACCCGGCTGATGGATCCCACGAAGAACTATCCCGGCGCGGCCTTTGTCCGGCGGGTCAAGGGCGCCCAGGAGTTCCAGAAGGGCGAGGCCAAGGAAATCTCCGGCCTGAAGAAGATCGATGATTTCACCCTCGAGATCACGCTGATCGAGAAGGCCGATCCCGGCTTCCTGTTCCGCACCGCGATCACCTCGATCTTCCCGGCCAAGGAAGCGCAGGAACCCGATTTCTTCAACAAGCCGATCGGTCTGGGCCCGTTCAAGTTCGTCGAGCATGTTCCGGGCTCGCGCATGGTGCTGGAGCGCTGGGAGAAGTTCTACCAGGCCGGCAAGCCCTATGCCGACAAGGTCGTGATCTCGCCGATGGGTGAGGCGGCTGCCCGCGACATCGCCTTCCGCAACAAGGAGATCGACGTCTCGATCCTGGGACCGACGCAATATGTCGCCTACCAGGCCGATCCGAACCTGAAGAAGGGCATTCTCGAGGTCGCGGAAGTCTTCACCCGCAACATGGGCATGAACCCGAACTTCAAGCCCTTCTCCGACAAGCGGGTGCGCCAGGCGATCAATCACGCGATCGACAGCGACCTGATCATCAAGCGCCTCGTCCGCGACAAGGCCTATCGCGCCACCGGCTGGCTGCCGCTCTCCTCGCCGGCCTATGACAAGGACATGAAGCCCTACGACTTCAATCCCGAGAAGGCGAAGAAGCTCCTGACCGAGGCCGGCTATCCCGATGGCTTCGAGTTCGAATGGACCGCTTCCCCGAACGAGAGCTGGGGCGTTCCGATCGTCGAGGCCGTGATCCCGATGCTGGCCAAGGTCGGCGTCAAGGTGAAGATCAAGCCGGTCGAAGGCTCGGCGCTCGGCGGCATCGTCTCGAAGGGTGATTTCCAGGCCTATATCTGGTCGAACACCTCTGGTCCCGATCCGCTGACCCAGATGAAGTGCTTCTACTCCGCGACCCCGCAGAGCGCCTGCAACTACACCACCTACAAGAACCCGGCCGTCGACAAGCTGATCGACGAAGCCGCCGCGACGGACGATGCGGCCAAGCGCATCGACCTGCTGAAGAAGGCCAACGGCATCGTCTATGAAGACGCCCCGGTCTGGTTCTTCAACTACAACAAGGCAGTCATGGCCTATCAGCCCTGGCTGAAGGGCCTGCAGCCCAACGCGACGGAACTCGCTCTGCAGTACTACGAGGATCTCTGGGTCGACGCGTCGTCCCCGGCCGCGAAGTAATCTCCAAACCCCGGCGCCCGGCGGCCTTCGCTGCCGGGCGTTCGCGGCCAAGAGTTCGCGGCCAAGGGTTCGTGGCCAGGAGTTCTGCATGCTGTCTTATGTCTTTCGGCGCCTGCTGCAGGCGATCCCGATTCTGCTCGCTGTCGCGGCGCTGATCTTCCTGCTGTTCAGCGTCATTCCGGGCAGCTTCGCCTCCAGCCAGATGGCTGACGGGCGCACCGTCATGGATGCGGAAGCCGTCGCCCGCATGAACCAGCAGTTCGGGCTCGACCAGCCCGTCGCGACCCGGTTCGTGAAATATATCGGGCAATTGGTGACGCTCGATCTCGGCACCTCGTTCCGCACCCGCCAGCCGGTCTGGCACCTGATTGCCGAACGTCTCTGGCCGACGCTCCAACTCGCCTTCGCCTCGATGCTGTTTGCAATCGCGATCGGCGTTCCCCTGGGCTTCCTGGCGGCATTGCGGCCCGGCAGCTGGATCGACATGGTCTCGATGGTGGCCGCCGTCTCCGGCCTCTCCCTGCCAAAGTTCTGGCTCGGCCTGATGCTGATGTATCTCTTCGCGCTGACCCTGGGTTGGCTGCCGAGCTTCGGCTATGGCGACGGCGCGATGAAGAACCTGATCCTGCCCTCGATCGCGCTTGGCGTGGCGCCGCTCGCCCTGCTGGCGCGCACGACGCGCGCCTCCGTGCTCGAGATCATGAATGCCGATTTCGTCCGCACCGCCCGGTCCAAGGGCATGAGCGAGCGCCGCGTCGTGCAATGGCACCTGGCGCGCAATGCGCTCGTCATCGTGCTCACCACCGTCGGCCTGCAATTCGGCTCGGTGATCGGCCAGGCCGTCGTGGTCGAAAAGCTCTTCGCCTGGCCGGGCCTCGGCTCGCTGCTCGTCGACAGCGTCTCGCTGCGCGATATCCCGGTGGTGCAGGGCTGCATCCTGGTGATCGTGCTGTTCTTCCTGCTGGTCAACATGCTCGTGGACGTTCTCGCCGCGATCATCGACCCCCGCATCAGATACACCTGAGGGTGCCGATGAAATTCAGAGCCAATCTCGTGATCGGGGGCGTGCTGTTCGCGGCCGTCGTCGTCGCCGGTACCTTCGCCCCGTTCCTCGCCCATACCGACCCGGTCATGGACGCCAACCTGATGAATGCCGAGGTTCCGCCCGGCAGCGAATTCTGGTTCGGCACCGATGCGCAGGGGCGTGACATCTACAGCCGCGTGCTGCATGGCGCCCGCATCTCGCTGACGGTCGGTATCGTCTCGCAGCTGATCAACACGGTGATCGGCGTCGCCCTCGGCCTGTCGGCCGGCTACTGGGGCGGCTGGTGGGACGATCTGGTCAGCGGCCTGACCAACATGATGCTGGCGATCCCCTCGCTGATATTCGCCCTGGCGATCATGGCGATCCTCAGCCCGGGCCTGACCAGCCTGCTGATCGCGCTCGGCCTGACCAACTGGTCCTATACCTGCCGGCTCTCGCGCGCCTCGACGCTCTCGCTCAAGAACCAGGGCTATGTCCAGGCGGCCAAGGTGCTGGGCTATAGCGATATCCGCATCATGGTGACGCAGATCCTGCCAAACATCCTGGGGCCGATCATCGTCATCGGCACGCTCGGCATGGGCGGCGCGGTTCTGGCGGAAGCTGCGCTCTCCTTCCTCGGGCTCGGCATCCGTCCGCCCTTCCCGAGCTGGGGCAGCATGCTGTCGGATGCCCGCGACCAGATCACCACCGCGCCCTGGATCTCGGTCTTTCCGGGCCTGGCGATCTTCGTCACCGTGCTCGGGCTGAACCTGCTCGGTGACGGCCTGCGCGACATCCTGGATCCGCAGTCACGGGCGCGACGCGCATGAATGGGACGGGCATGAGTGGCGAGGCGCTTCTCGAAGTCGAGAACCTGCGGCTCGACCTGATCGTCGGTGCGAGGCGCTTCCCGGCGGTGAAGGATGTCTCCTTCACCATCGGCCGCGGCGAGACGCTCGGCCTCGTCGGCGAGTCCGGCTGCGGCAAGAGCATCACCGCGCTCTCGCTGATCGGCCTGCTCAGGCATCCGCTCGCGATCGGCGGCGGCACAATCCGCTTCAAGGGCCGCGAGATCCAGAACCTCTCGGCGGGCGAGATGCGCAAGCTGCGCGGCAACGCCATCTCGATGATCTTCCAGGAACCGATGACGGCGCTGAACCCGCTCTCGCCGGTCGGCCGCCAGATCGCCGAGATGTTCGTGCTGCACAAGGGCGCGACCTGGCACGAGGCCGAGCGCAAGGCGGTCGAGGCGCTCGCCAATGTCCGCGTCCCGGCGCCGGACCGGCGCGTCAAGGATTTTCCGCACCAGCTTTCGGGCGGCATGCGCCAGCGCGTGATGATCGCGATCGCGCTGGCCTGCCGGCCGGACCTGCTCCTGGCCGACGAGCCGACGACGGCGCTCGACGTCACCGTCCAGGCCGAGATCCTCGATCTGATCCGCGACCTCTCGGCGGCGCAGGGCACGGCGGTTCTGATGATCAGCCATGATCTCGGCCTGATCGCCAATATGTGCGCCCGCGTCGGCGTGATGTATGCCGGCCGCCTCGTCGAGCAGCGCCCGGCCCAGGAGGTTTTCCGGACGCCGAGCCACCCCTATACCAAGGGCCTCGTCGCCTCGCTGCCGTTGCTGGGCGCGCGCGCCCGCCATGGCCGCCACAAGCTCAAGGAGATCACCGGCGTCGTGCCGGCGGTGACGGCCTTCCCAGACGGGTGCCGCTTCAACCCGCGCTGCTATGCCAGGACCGAGATCTGCGTGGCGCAGGATCCCGGAGAGACCCCGCTGCCGCATGACGGCCTGGTGAGGTGCCATCATCATGAGTGACACGGGCGACCAGACCATCCTCAAGGTTGAGGACCTCGAGGTGAAGTTCGATCTCGGCGGCGGGCTGTTCGGCGGCAAGCGCCGCACGGTCCATGCCGTCGACGGTGTCGATCTCGTGCTGCGCAAGGGCGAGTGCCTCGGGCTCGTCGGGGAATCCGGCTGCGGAAAATCGACGCTGGCGCTCTCGATCCTCGGCCTGCAGGCGCCGACGCGTGGCCGCGTCATTCTCGACGGGCAGGACATCGCCGCGCCCGGCGTCGACCGCAAGGCCCGCGCCCGCATCGCGCAGATGGTGTTCCAGGACCCGTATTCCTCGCTGAACCCGCGCCAGTCGGTGCGGCGGACGCTGGAAACGCCGCTGCGCATGCATGGCGTCACGACGAAGAGCGAGGTCGACGACCGCATCGCCGAGATCATGCGCCATGTCGGCCTGCGGGCGGAGCAGGCCGAGCGCTATCCGCATGAATTCTCCGGCGGCCAGCGCCAGCGCATCGGCATCGCCCGCGCACTGATCCTGAAGCCGAAGATCGTGGTGCTGGACGAGCCGGTCTCGGCGCTCGACGTCTCGATCCGGGCGCAGATCATCAACCTGCTGCTCGAGCTCAAGGACACGCTCTCGCTCTCCTACATCATGATCAGCCATGATCTCGGGGTCGTCGAGCATATGAGCGACCGCGTCGCGGTGATGTATCTCGGCCGGATCGTCGAGACCGGCGACTGGCACACGATCTTCACTGAGCCGCGCCACCCCTATACCCGCGCGCTGATCGCCGCGATCCCCGATCCGTTCAACCACGGGCTGGCGGTAAAAATGTCGGGCGAGGTGCCGAACCCGCTGGAGCCGCCCTCCGGCTGCCGCTTCCACCCGCGCTGCCCCGAAATGCGGGAGGGCTGCCGCGCCCAGCCGACGCCGCCTCTGGCCTCGATCGGAGGCGGGCATGAGGTCCGCTGCATCAGGGCCGCAGAACTCGTCTGAGCGGCCCTAAAGCATCGGCCCGAAAAGTGGATTGCGGTTTTCGGGACAAAGCCGATGCAAACAACCGCGACGGCATCGTTGATCATCCGAAGGACATAAGAACCATGGCGAAACCCATGCCGAACCATTCCGCGCCTCAGGCGACTGCGGGCCTCGATGACGGGCCGCTCGAGAGCATCCGTTTCACCGGCCTCAACGCCGGCCCAAAGCTGATCGTGCTCGGCGCCGTCCATGGCAACGAGACCTGCGGCCCCAACGCCATCCGCCGCGTCATCGAGGAGTGCCGCTCCGGCAAGCTGGTCATTCGCCGTGGCGAGGTCACCTTCCTGCCGATCGCCAATCCCAAGGCCTACCGCCTGAAGACCCGCGAAGGCGACCGCAACCTCAACCGCGACATGCGCGAGAAGCCGCTGCCGGCGAATTACGAGGACCGGATCGGCAACCACATCTGCGCGCTGCTGCGCCAGCATGAGGTCCTGCTCGACGTCCATTCCTTCCGGGGCGAGGGCGAGCCCTTCGTCTTCTTCGGACCAGAGGATAACCGGGGAGAGCTGGAGCCCTTCCGCCAGGCGCAGGCCGAAGGCGCCTTTGCCGCCTGCCTCGGCGTGCCGGTGGTGATCCATGGCTGGCTCGACAATTACGCCAGGCTGATCGCGGCGCGCGAGGAATTGAACCTGCCGCGCCTCTCGGTCACCGAGGGCTATGGCACGACCGAATATATGCGCTTTGCCGGCGGCTATGGCGTGACGCTCGAATGCGGCTCGCATGACGACCCGGCTTCGATCGAGATCGGCTATGCCGCGATCCTGAACGCGCTCGCCCATCTCGGCCTGATCGATGCCCCGGCGCCGGCGACCGCGGGCCGGACCGTCATCCACATCACGCAGGTGATCATCTGCGAAGCCGAGGGCGACAAGGTCGAGGGCGACTGGAAGACCGGCGACGCGCTCGCCAAGGGCCAGGTGATCGCGCGCCGCGCCAATGGCGAGGCCGTGACGGCGCCGGAGGACGGCTACATCATCTTCCCGAGCACGACGGCCAAGCCCGGCGAAGGCATCTGCTATTTCGGGGTGAAGAGCACGAGAACGCTCTGAGCAGCGGGCCCTGTCCGCGGGGCAGGGGGGCAGCCGCCCTCCGCTCCGCCTCAGAAGCAGGTGAAGGAATAGGTCTTCTGGGTCTGCAGCAGGCGGTCGGTCAGGCCGCCCGGCGGATCGGAATTGTCGTTGAAGTCGAAACCGTATGGACAGATCGTCGACGCATAGCGGTTCGCGAAGGAATCCATGCGCAGCACCACCGAGGCGCGCGGCTCGTCGAATTCGCGCTTGGTGTGGATCTTCAGGAGATGGCTGTAGAGGCCGAGTTTCTCGACCGAGTACTTGATCGGCCCGGTCGGGGCATTGATGCCGTCGGGAATATCGATCAGCACGGAATTGGCGCAGCCCGACAGGGCGGCCCCCAGCGCCAGCGCGAGCAAGGCCTGACTTCTCATGGCGACTCAAGCCCCCGCGACCCGACAGCGACAAGCTCAGCATAGTCCGGTGCAACTGTCGATTTTCAAAGCGGCTTCAGGGGATATACGACGCGGCCCTTGATCCGTTCCGGAGGCGTTGCAGTCTTGCCACGCGCATCGGCACGTGCCCGCTTCGGGTCGGCCTCACCTGCGTGGCAGCCTCGCTGCGAGATCAGTCGATGATTTCGTCGGCCAGGGCGATCAGGGCATCGGGTATGATCAGACCGATCTGCCTTGCCGTCCTGAGGTTGAGCACGAGTTCGAACTCGGAGGATCGTTCAACCGGCAGCTCGGAGGGCTTGGCTCCCTTGAGGATGCGAGCGGCATAATAGGCCAGCCTCTTGAAGCTCTCCTCGAGGCGAGGACCGAAGGTCAGGAGCCCGCCACTGCGGGCAAACGTGCTCCAGCCGGATAGGGCCGGGATCCGGTGCGCCGAGGCGAACGCGGCAATCTGCTTCTGGCTCTGCAGCATGACGCTGTCAGGCAGCACCACGAGCGCGTCCGGCGGATGCCCGGCGAGGCTTGCAAGCAGGTCGCCGACCTCCTGGACATTGCGCGTCGGAACCCACCGAAGCTCCATCCCGAGCTGGCGTGCCATGGCTTGAGACGCGGCGATTTCGAGCGCGGCGCCGGGATGGACGGGGTCGCCCATCAGGACGACCCTTTTGGCCTGTGGCGCGGCCATCCGCAGGAGATCGAGCCGCTTCTCGTTCAACTCGATCGCCATGAAGCTGACGCCCGTCAGGTTCCGGCTTGGGCGGGCCAGGCTGTCGGTGAGTTCAGCCGCGACGGGGTCGCCGCTGAAGCCATAGACGACGGGGATCTCGGTCAGCCCTCGCAGGCCGAAAATGGCCGTGCCTTGAGCGATGATCACATCGGGCCTGAGGCCGATGAGCTCGTCGACGACGGCCGACAGCCGTTCCGGATTCCCGTCGGCCGAGTGCGCGAGGACTTCGATGTTCCGGCCCTCGATATAGCCTTCGGCCGCGAGGCCGCTTCGGAAGGCGCCAAGATAGCTCTCGACCTGAGCCAGCGGAAACAGGGAAATCCAGCCGATCCGGGCGGGCTTGCCCGCCGTTTGCGCATGGGCGGAATTGCCGGGAAGAACGAGGCCGACCACCAGAACAAGGCCGGCCAGGAGGACGGGGCTGAAGGCGAGACGCCAGTTTGGCTTCATCGGTCACTCCACAGCGACCCACCGGCGCCGCGCCCGGCAAGGTCTCAGCCTTGAGCAGAAGAAGGCCTCTCGTCGAAGGATATGTCGTACAGGAGCGGCTCCCCATCATACGCATCGATGCGCCATTGGGTAGCAAGCTCTGCCGGGCACTGAGGCAGCGGCAGGAGGCAAGGGCCAGGCGGATTGCGCTCTGCGCGTCGCGGGATCATTCGCCCGCGTCGCGATAGCGCTGGTCGAACCGTCGCTCGTCGCTGTGCTGCGACCAATCCTCGTCTGGGATCGGCTTCCAGAACAGCACGCGGATGAACAGCATCAATAGCGCCCCCAGGAGGATCAGGGCGACCAGCGCGGCGATCAGATATTCCAGGATGGTCGGTGCCATCGGTCAGCCTCCCAGCGGCAGGTCGTGGGGGATATCGGCGCGCAACGGCGCGGGCCGGCCGGCGGCCTGCGCGTTCGCGCTCGTGATCGTGATGATCCGGAACGGCCCGCCGGCGGCGAGCCGGGTCGCTTCCGAGCAGGCCAGCGCGCCAAGGCGCTCGATCTGTTTTTGGTCGAAGCCGGCGCCGCGGAGCGCCGCATCAGCGCATTCGCCCTGGTCGCCGGTGATCTCGATGATCGCGAGCGCCATCCGGCGGATGCTGTTTTTGTCCGCGAGCGCGCGGGCCTGCGCCCAGTTGCTGCGGAGATCCTCCAGCGCCTCAGCAAAACCTGGCCCACGGCCATGGATGCAGTGGCCGGCCGCGATGCCCTGGGGGTAGAGCACGCCGCGCACCGCCGATTCATCCGGGTGCTCGGTGCTGACCGAGAGATCGGCCCAGGCCGCCGGCCCGGCTTCCCCCGCGATCATGCGCAGGGCCTCCCTGATGGCGATCGGTGTCATCTGCGAATCCTCGGAAGGGATGGGTTTGGAAAGGCTCGTCACGGCCATGGCGCTCACTCCGCGGCCTCGAGGCGCCGGGCGCGGGTGAAATCGGCGTAAGCCGCGGCGCGGGCGTCGGGGCTCGTCGCCTCGATCATCGCCTCATGCAGCTGGCTGAATTTTCGCAGGGCCTGGATCGCGATCCATTCCTGCGCCATGCCCCAGCGCCAGTCCTGCGAGCGCACCGTCTTGCCGTCGCTGGTCATTGCCTGGAGATCGAAGAAGCTGGCCTCCGCATCGGTCGCGACCACCAGCTCGTAAAACCCCTCCGACCGGTCGTCATGGCCGAGTTCCAGCGTCTCGATGCTGATGGGGAAGCTGCGGGCCATCTCAGGCCCCAACCAGCGTGGCGGCGTGCCCGGCGCAGCGCGGGGAGGCAGGAGCTGCCAGCCGTCCGGCAGCGCCAGCGCGCTCCCCGCTCCGCCGGATGGTCTCGCGATCGCCTGCCGTGCTGACGAAACTGGTCTCGCTCATGCCCATCATCGCGCTCTCCTCCGGGGAGGGCGCTGCCGGCCTGTGGCGGCGCGCCTCTCCGTTCGATGCTGGATTCATAACTTAAATTATCGCTTTGTCAATAATTAAAGTTATCAGTTCTCGCCGGAGGCGAGCCGTCGAAACCGACTCGACTTGTCCTCCTCCCTCTGGCTTAAATGAGAACGAAACAGGAACGAAAGGGATTTGTGATGAGCCTGGCCTATTCGGGAAGTGGTGAGCGGCCCGAACTGTCTTACGTCGCGTCGCTGGACATCCAATGCGAGGATTGCGGGCGCACGAAGCGGATGTGGCCGGGCGCGATCCAGGAGGTGATCGGGCAGGGGACGCGCACCCTGATGGGCCTGCACAACCGGCTGTCCTGCTCGGTCTGCCGCGAGCGCGGCGGCCTCGGCAAGAACATCACCCTCGTGCCGATCTTCAGGAGGAGCGCATGACCATCCCAGATCGGAACATGGTCGGCGGCGCCCTGGCGCGCCCTGCAACAGGATCGTCAGATCCTGTTTTTATATGTGATTGTGATTGTGATTGGCATACCTGCAGCATCTGCCGGAGGCATGCCCCGGCCATGCCACAGCATGTGCCCCGGCATATGCCGCAGCATATGCTTCGGCAATCCTGCAGCATCCCGCCGATTGATCAGACCCCCGCCGCGTTCGCGCCGTTCTTCCGGGGCTTCGTGCCCGAGGCGCTCGGCCTGTCCGGCGAGGCGCGAAACGCCCTCCGTGAGCGCATCCGAAACAGCGTCAGTCTCGTGGGCGAGGCTGTCAGCAGACGGCTGAAGACGCCGACGGCAATGGCGCGGCTGCTGGAGACCAGAACGGCAGTGGCGGCGTTGCCGGGCATCCCACGCGAGGATTACAGGCGCACGAAGCGGATCTGGCCGGGCGCAATCCAGGAGGTGATCGGGCAGGGGGCGCGCATCCTGATGCGCCCCGACAACCGGCTCTCCTGCTCCTGCCGCGAGCGCGGCAGGCTCGGCAAGACCATCACCCTCGTGCCGACCGTCAGGAGGAGCGCATGAACCGCCATTGGAGCGACGGGCTCGAGCATACCACGCAGTTCGTCATTTTCCCGCCGCTCGGCCGGGAGGCGGAATTCGGAGCCGCCAAGCCACGCCTGCTCGCTCATCTCAAGGCGCGCTTCCCCGATTACAGCTTCGGCCTCACCGCAATCGCCATGGACGACGAGATCAGCATCCTGCCGGTCTGCGGAACCGTCGGCGACGATGTGAGCGGCAGGCTGAAGAAGCCGCCGGCAATGGCGAGGATGCTGGAGATCAGGGCGGTGGTGGGGGCGTTTGATCCGGGGTGCGCGGGGCTGAGTTAGGGAGGAGATGTGGGCGCAAACTCGCACTGCCGCGGGACGGTCCAGCCCGGCCCGACTTCGCTCGATCTGTTCTCGGTTACGACAAGGCGCGGGGAAATGCCGCAGTTGCGCCGATGAAAGGTCGTAGCGACGGATCCGATCATTCTCGCTTTGCAGCGAGGATTACAATGTCCTCTAGAAACTTGGCGACACGTCGAGCTCCATTGGGCGTCCGATCCCACAGCGTGAGCACGCTTTGTGCTGCTGCTCGCGCGAGCTTCTCTTTCTCACCTATAGTCGGTTGTCGGGCGGTTGGTGGTTCCAGGGAACCTGGGTCTACGCCTAGTACGCTGCAAATTTGCAGGACGTTTCCAGTCAGCGTTGTGAACTCGCCGCGGCAAATCCGGCTGACCTGGCTAGAGTCGACCTTTGCTACCCTGCCAAGCTCGGCATAGCTCATTTCGGCAATTGCTCGCTGCTTTTCGAGGGATTTTGCCAAGGTGGCGCTTGATTTCTTACCGAGTTTCATGCAAATTTACATGACATAAATCGTGCAAATCAGCAAGGGTCTCTCATGTTGAACGGTCCTGATGAAGTTCGCTTCTATCGCGCAAGCGACAAGCAGTACGGCTGCTTCAGCAACCTGTATCGGCGTTCGATTGTCTTCGAGGATCAGGTCTTTGCGACGGCCGAGCACGCCTACCAGGCGGGTAAAGCGCGAAAGCCGGAGGTCAAAGCCTGGCTGATGGGCGCGCCATCACCGGCGCTGCTCGCAATGGCTGCGCACGGATTGTATTACTGGGACATCACACCGGGTTGGTCGCAAATCAAGTTCGACCGGATGCGAGGTGTTCTTCTCGCCAAATTTACGCAGCACGCCGACTTGCAGGAGATATTGCTCTCAACGGGCGACGCTAGGCTTGTGGAGAGCGCAACTGTCGATAATGCCGTCAACCGCCTGTGGGGCGAGGTAAATGGCGTCGGTCAGAATACTCTGGGCGTGATGCTGATGGAGCTCAGATTGCAGCTGCGGTGCGAACGCGATGAGCCGGCAACGCCCTATCTCGTTGCTGCCGAGTAGCTTCTGCCAACGCTGGAAAGAGATCCAGCTGACGGTACCAGTCGGTTCCTGCGCTGCCGTTCATTATCGAACGGGCCATGACTGCTCCGTGATGACCAAACAGGCCTCTCGCGCCGGCGTATGCGCAGTTGGCCGCAGCTAATCTCTGGCCTGCGCGCACGCCATCCATGAGAATATCGACAGCGAGCTCTGCCCACGCGGACCTCGTTGAGACGATGTGATCGATGACGCCGACGCTGACCATGTCGCCTGAGCCGCATGTATCGACAACCTGCGGCGCAGCGAAGGCATTACTAAAAAAGCTGTGATGCCCTTTGCGGATTTCCAATCCCCGTGCGCCGTGCGTCACGATCGACACCTTGTCATCCGCAATCGCGATACCCTCCATCTCGCCGTGAAGGCAATCGGACGAGAATTTTAGGATTGAGGCCGCCGAAACAGCTCGCGCGAACAGGTCACGATCGCCGACGGAGGAGGGCTCAAAATAGACCAATGACCCAGCGTTGGCCGCACACTCCATCGCCTCTACAATCGGACGAGAGATACGGTCGACGTAAAATACGCAGGACGATTGCAGCGCCTCCCTTGCCGGGGCTACGTCGTCGTCATCGATGGGCTGGTAGCGCGGCAGCGGCCTATCTGTATCGGGGCAGATAAAGCTGAACGAGTGCTGGCCCAATGCGGTGTCGAGAATCTGCGCAAGAACGGGCGAGGCGTGCTCATCGCGCGTCCGGATGTACTTCGTGCAGGCACCCGCGTCGGCAAACTGCGATACCATCCTGTGGCCGATGTCATCATTTCCAAGCGCTAGGATCGGGGCGACCTTCACCGACAGCATCGCCAGCGAAATGAGGACGTTGCCGCAGGACCCCCCAAGCGCTTCCACTGCCGGCCTGCCATCCGCGTAGATGCGGTCGAGCACGACAAATCCCGTTCCGGTCACGTCATGTGCGCGGTTCAGCATGACCGCCCCTCCGTCGAGTGTTCCTCTTTTGTACTCATTTCTTCAGCATTTGGCTATCAGTCAATTTCTCAAGATTGAGGCGAACATAGCCTCTCACATCGCCTCTTAACGACAGTAGAATTCGGCGCAGCGCATCGGGACCAGACAGGTCGGTTCCAAACAGTGACCAGCAAGCCTCGGGGCGATCGCAGACATGGCCCACACTCACGCCGAATGCGTGGCCGAGCAAGACGTGATCGTTTCCGGATCGCCCCCCGCTATCGCCGATGCACAGGATTGAACGTTCCGCTTTTCCCGTCGCCTTCATCAGCCCTTCGAGCACGCGCGTTTTGCAGGCTGATGAAAGGACGATGTCGAACGTACGGCCTGTGTCGACAAGGCGAAGCTCGTCGCTGCCGCCAAGTCGAGTCTGCTGAAACTCGCGAATGAAGGCTTGTGGCTCGACCAGGTCCACCTGCTGAATGCTCAACTGCACGCGGCTGTTCTTTGGCTTGAAGGCGTGAAAGAGACCAGCTCGCCTGGCCAGAAGACCATGGATTTGATCGATGGCGGGATGCAACGCGGGCAGATCCTCGTCGATATCGGCGCTGAGCGGCTTGAGATAGGAGCCGTTGTAGTAGCCAACGAGAATGCCCTCCCAGTACCGGGAGGGCAGGACGGCGCGAAGCGCGCTGCCAAGCGAGCCGCCCCGACCAGTTGCGATCGCGAGCGTGAGCCCGTGGTCAAGCAGTCTGATCAGCTCCTCGACGATCTCTGGATCCGGGCATGCGAAAGGATCGCTTGCCGGGATAATTGTTCCATCGAAATCGAGCACGAGCGCCCAGTAGTCGACGCTGGCCAGTTGGCTCTGAAATCGGCCGGCGAGGACTACCCAGTCATTCGCATGCCCGCTGGGGTCGTCTCGGCGATATTGCTCGATCTGCTTGTGCGCCACGGGGGCCGTGCGGTGCTGGACAGTGTGAAGGAGCGTCCTTGCGTCATAGATGTTCGCGGCAGTCGGGCCGGGGCCGGGTTTCGCGGGGTCAACGCCGATACGCTGTCCGAGAGCTTCGACGATACCGAATCCGTCAAACACCGCTCGCAGCGTTTGGAACCGGCCGCAGTCCTGATAGTCGAGACTCGCGAAACGAATGGGAGGCAGGTTCTCAAGCAGGTTCGCCCAGCTTGCCCGGCTCTCCGCTCCTGCGAGGCTGATGACGAAGGTGTGCTCGCTTCGACGCGCGGGCCAGACGTGCCGACCATGTGCGAAATTCCGGAAGTCCGTCGTTTGTACGGGGCAAATCGCTGCTTCCCACAAGGACGTATCCAGCAGTGTCGCCGCAGCTCGTAGTCGGGGATCGGCAAGGAGAATTAGGCAGTCCTCGGCGCCGAACTCGGAGAAGGCATTCCTGATCTCCGACCGAGCGCCGTGCGAGAATTTGAGGTCAGCCAGAGCGACAAGCTCTTCGATAGCCTCCTGTCCGCGAGGATACGGAGAGGCACGGTCCGCGGCGATGTGGATCGCGGCGAGAGCTCCGACGAGGGAGTGAGTAGCGAGGAAGCCATCCTTCTGACCACAAACATCGACCACGTGGATCATGACGGCATGGTGTTCCGCGGCCTGAGTGGCGAGCTCAGAGCCGGCGTTGCTGGTGACGATGTGGATCGCCTTGGCTTTTCGCGCAATCGCGCTGGTAAGGGCTGCCTGGGCGTCGGCGTTGCGCCCGCCGGCGCTGAAAATCCAGACGTCGTCTTCGAACAGGCCGCTCAGGTCGAGCGCGAAAGCTTCCGGCGTGATGACAACCGTGAACGCGTATCCGAGCGTATTGCGGCACCGTGCGAGAAACTCACACGCTACCGCCGAACCCCCCGACCCGATCGAATAAGTCAGGCGGTTGCCTCCCTTCCGAAGGGCGTCGGTCAAGGTGCTCGGCTCAACAGCGCCAATGCGGCGAATCGTTTCGGGGAGCTCGTCCAGCTTGGTCGAGAAGGCAGAAGCGCAAGCGCTATCTCGGCTTGATTCGGGCGTCACGACTGGTCCGTCGGGGCTGGCGCCGTTGCCGTGGTCGCGTTGTTGGTGGGAGCAACGCCGTCATAAACATAGCCATGCAGCCAAACATGAACGAGGAGGTCGGGCGCGTTGGTCACTTCAGCCTTCGGGGGAGCAAAGTCATATCTGAGCGCTTCGACATACTTGACGGTCAGTTCATGTTCCAGTGCCGCCATCATGGCACCGGCGGCCATGACCTTGCTGCCAAGCGGGGAGACCACGATCTGGGAGGTGTAGTGGCCATTTACGGTGCGTTCGAACCGCTCTTTCAGCACCGACAGCGTGCGATAGAGATCGACAGGGTTCCGTTCAGACGTATAGATGATATCCCGGGGGGCGACCGACCATCCTTCGAGGAGCTCGGTGACATATTCACTCATGAGATCGTCAGCTTGCCGCGGATTGCGCGATGGAAACGGCAGTACGGGGCAGATCTTGTAGTAGTCTTGCTCGCTGCGCAGTTTTGCTAGAGCCGTTCCATTTCTATGGCTGAGTTGAGGCAACCAGAGCGATGCGACCTCGTCATCGCCGGTTTGACCGAAGTTGCCATTATATCCTTTGACGATGCTGGTCCTGTCTGACGGTTCTCCATGGATGTTAGCGTCGAGTTCCGGGTTCGAGGCGATCATCAGGTGAAAGTTGAGGGCCGAACCGCGCTCTTTGCATTTTTCGAGGATGTAGCGTGCAGCAGGGAAGGCGACGCCTATGGACATGGCACTCGTATCGAGAATGACATCGCTGAGCGCGCCGTCGAATGCCTGAGCCTCAAGACAGGCGACCATTCGTTGGCCCGCAATCACGGCTCCGTCATCGGCAAAAATCTGCACCTCCGAAACGATGGTGTCTGGAATCAAGGCTCGGATTTTTTTCTCGTTGTCGTCAGCGTGTTGCCTGAGATCCGCATTTTGATCGGCGCCTCGCTCCTCGCGGATGACCAAGGCTGCAAGGCGCTGTCCCATCACTCTGGCGAGCATGAACGCGATCGTTACTGATCTCGGGTCAAATCCTGCGCCCAGCACAATGAGCGCTCTCTTCTCCTCACTCGCAAAATAGGTCTCGGAAAAGGCCTTCGCCTTTTCGTCCATATGCACGAGGCAGCGGTCCCAGCGGAGTGTCACCATGCACCTCACGCCTGCTCAATGATGCGAATGAGGTGATCGATTCGTCGCTCGAGGAAGCCTCCCCGCTTCATCGTGAGACTGTGCTTGAGACAAATCGGACCGGAGAGCTCAAGCAAGCACCAGAGCTTTCCGCCCTGGCTATAATCAATGATTGGCTGCTTCAATGCGCCGTATGCCACGGCATACTTCAGTACGGAGGCGATCTCCCTTCCGGATTCCAGAATCGCAGTCATTTCGGTCTGCGGTATGCCGATGGCGTTTGCGCCACCACCCAATCTGGCGTTTGGCTTCGCGGTCTCTTCCGCACACTCCTTCGCCAGGGCTTCTACCAGAAGCGTTGCCTTCCCGGAGAGGGGAAAGGTCCATCGATCCACGATCTCTATAGCCTTTCGGCTGAGCTCTTCCTGTTGCATTTGAGGCTGCAGCACCGGAGATTTCCGGCGGATCATCAAGGTCTCCATCCGGGACACGAGATTGCCCGCCATTTGGAGAAACAGCTCTGCGTTCTCGTCGCTGGCATCACATAGCGCATCAATGCCAAAATGCCTGGCGCGGCCGAATATGGTGTGAAGATGAGCCCGCGCGCCGTCGGCTACACCGGAGTTTGGCTTCAGCGGTACATTTGGATCGGGATCCTCTTCGCCGAAAATATCGAGAGAGCGCTGAGGCGTCCGATTGGCATACCGATGCATGAGGATACGAACCATTGCGAGCTTCATATCCTCCCGAATGTCCGTAGACCGCGATGCTTCAGCATATTCGTCGACGGAAGCGTCGATCAGCTTGCGACGAGACGCGGTGATGGAAAGCTTGCGCTGATCGCTTTCAACCAGCCGCCGCAGTTCAGCGGTCTGACCGCTGGTGAGGCCTACTGGTTCCTCGGGCAACAAGTCTCCGAAGCGAGCGATGCCCTTCTCATTCAACATACGATGATGAGGCAGATAACGATTGGCCATATCGATCGCCATTCGTCGGAAGTTGACACGCTCGGCATCCCGATTTCGCATCTGCATTGCGACTTCTTCGTAGTCGCGCCCCACCTTGAGACCAGGCAGTGGATCGGCCTCGGTTCGAAAGACAAACTTGGGGTTGAGCGTATCGAGCCGCATCATTACCCACCGCGCGACCTTGATTTCGCGGCGTGCTAGTTCACGAAATATCAACTCCATCTGCTCCCCTTGGAGCACGTGGGCGTCGTCCAGGATGACGAGTGGCCGCAGACGGATCGGATCGTTCTCTCCCCAGTCGACTTCAATTTCCTGGATGACGTCGAAGGGCCGATAGGGAGATTGTCCGATGCTGTCGATTTTACTTAGCGGTGGCGGTACGAGGCTCGCGCCGATGGCGTAGATCGCGCGCTCCATGTCGCGCGCCCGCGCGCGGATCTTCTCAGGGTCAGTGCCTCCGATCTCCTCGACGGCCGCTTCGGCGTCGGGCCTCATAATGAACGTGATATCAGACGGCTGACGCTGCCCCGTGGCTGTGAGATTTCGGAAGATTGCTAGGATCGCGCGTGCTTGAATGAGCGAAAGCACCAATCGCGTCTTGACCGAATTGTCGTACGGTAATTCCCAAAAATCGCGATAACCCGATTCCATCGGAAGCCGGACAGCCACGATCGCCGGCTTTCCGTCCTTTGCGAAATTGCACTCGTTGATAGCCTGGGCAAGATCCTTATTGGTTCTGTTGTCGGGATCCTTGAGGATCTGCTCCATTAGCCGGAATTCGAGAAGCGTCGCGATCGTGGTCTTGCCGCTGCCAGGGCTCCCAGTCACCAGTACGGGAAGATCAAGAAGCGTGCCCTGCTCATTCGGCTTTCGGAAGAACGAGACCAGCGGGACAGGAGTTACGATCGAGAGGAAAGCCGTGTCGTCACGGAAAAATTCGGTGGCACGCCGGAGGAAGGGGTTGCTCATGTTCAACCGTGCCGATCGCGCCGAGCGAAGAGTGGCTCCATCTGATGCGCGCCCTTACCTTCGGTCTTCGCCCACAGCAACGTGATGCTGTTGTTTGGCGTGTTATGGTCGAGCACGACCGGTAGCGCACAGTCGGCATAGCCATGGCGAATATGGGTCATGCCCGCTTCCCGGCAGTGCTTCTCCAGCTTTACGAATAAGTTGTGGTCATAATACCTGTCGCAAATTTCCAATATCGCCCGATCTCCGATCGTATCTAATTTCGCGTCTGTAGGTAATCGTAGGCTTTCTGCGACGGTTATCTTTCCGAACGAGAGTTCAGGCATAGAGGCGGCGGCAGTTTTTATTCGTTCTTCGAGAGTATGGTGAGCTTGGTCGCTGGAGATGTAATGGTGGATATGTAGGTCATACTCTTCCACGAGCGGAAAATCGACTTCCTGGGCGAGGCGTGCTTTGTTGATTAGTGTGTTAAATTTCTCGAGTTTGCCCTTCCACACAGCCTTATGTTCATCATTAAGTGGTTTTCGGATAAACGTGGTTCCGGATGCCGTAAAATCGTCAATCAAATACACGCGATCGAACAGGTAAGGCTTTGCATCGACGTTGTGTTGTTTTTCGATAGCCGTGAGATGTTTGCGGAGGTCCTCCCCTAGATCCTTCCATTTTTGGCCATCAATATTCATCATCGGTAGGATCTGCTCGGTACTCAGGGTCTTTGGATTGGCCCGGCGGAGGAGATCGATTCTGCTTCCGTCACTCATTCCGACTAGGGCGGATCGACATTCAGGATTCACAACTGGCGCGATGTCTGATTCATGGGGTTCCGTGTTGAGACGCGGAGCCAATGATGGGGATCAAGCGCTACGAGCTGAATGAGGCGCAATGGCTGCGGATTGCGCCCTTGCTGCCCGGCAAGACGAGCGATCCAGGTCGGACGGGCTCGGATAACCGCCTGTTTGTGAACGGTTGTCTGTGGGTTCTGCGCTCTGGTGCCCACTGGTGTGACCTGCCCGAACGCTATGGCAAGTGGAAGACGGTGCATCGGCGTTTCAGTCGCTGGTGCCATACCGGGGTGTGGGAGGCGGTGTTCAACGCGCTGACCGCCGACCGTGATAACCAATATCTGATGCTCGACAGCACCATCGTGCGCGCCCATCAGCAAGCGGCGGCGGGAAAAGGGGGGCCAAGGACCAGGCGCTGGGGCGTTCCAGAGGGGGACTGACCACCAAGGTCCACATGCTCGCCGACAGGCTCGGTCGGCCCTTGCGGTTGCGCATCACGCCCGGCCAGGCCAGCGACATCACAGCCGCTCCCGATCTCCTCGCAGGTCAGGAAGCCGATGCGGTGCTGGCCGACAAAGCCTATGACAGCAACGATTTGCGCAACCAGATTGCCGCAATGAAGGCACAGGCGGTGATCCCGTCCAAGCGCAACCGCAAGGTCTTCATCCCTCACGACGGCGAGATCTACAAACACCGCAACCGGATCGAGCGATGCTTCAATCGCCTCAAGCACTTCCGCCGCTTCGCCACACGCTACGACCGCAGAACCATCCACTTCACAGGCTTCGTCCACCTCGCCGCAGCAATGATATGGCTACGCTGAATGTCGATCCGCTCTAGAAGAGTCTTCCGCTTCGCAATCTCGTATTCGACCAGAGCTTCCGACGTCGCCCACGCCTCGTAGGCGGGAATATTCATCTTGGCTGCAACTGCTTCGCGTAGCTGCGGAGCCACAACCTCGGGGAAAAACGACTCGACCAACTGCAGCATCTCAGCAGGCGAGACATAGATCAGCCGCCGACGGATGAACTGGTAAGCTGCGGGCCTGTCGGGATCATCGAACTGTTTGATCCACGTGATTAGATTTTCAAGGAATCTCACGCCGGACCTGAAATCCGCATAGCCGTCGTACTTTACGGCTGCCATCAGTTTGAGCCACTCAAACTCACGGGTGGCGCGGCTGTCATCCCACTTCATGAGTCTCATGATGAGACCCAAAGCCATCCTCTCGTTCACCGCTTCCCCCGAAGTCGTGTGCTTCAGGCCGATTAGCGGCCTTGCGCGCTTTACGTGCGATCCGTGTTGTATTGATTCTATTTTGATACGGTATTCGCTCGATTTTCAACCAGCAACGTATTGTCTTGCCTGGATGGAGGTCTGCACGCCGCCATGCGCCATAGTGCGCGACGCGTGTCGCCGTGAGCGTACTAATGAGCGCGCTTACGATAGGCCCGGAAACGCTGTGCGCCCGTTCGATCTGCCACTGGGTCGGCCGTATCGGGCAGGGCGCCTTGCCCCATCAGCGAATCCTGATAGGCGGGACTTCCGGCCTTTGAAGGGCATCGCGATGCCGGATCCCACCACTCTCATGCTCTTTGTCGGCGCTTTCCTGGTGCTCACCGCCACGCCCGGCCCCGACTTGCTGCTGATTACGTCGAGCAGCACCAGCCAGGGCGGAGCGCCGGGTTCCTGACCTATGCCGGCATCGCGCTCGGCACCGCGCGCGAGATCGCAGCCCTACGACTCCTGATCAGCGAAACACTCCCCATCCCTGAAACCAGACCAATTCGAATATCGATATACGCGCCCGCCCTGTGCCCATAATATCGGCGGGAGAGCAGAGTCGGCTCGTTAGCGAGCGGGGTGTCGGCGTGAAGACAGGTCTTTCCCGCAGAACCGTCCTCCAGGCCGCAGTGGCCGGCGTCGCCATCACGGTGTCGCTTCTGCCTTCCGCCACCCGGGCGGAGCTGATCGAGACGCCGCCGCATCCCGGAGCCGATTGGCTTGGCCCCGGCGGCAAGCCGAAATACCGGCTCGACGCCATCGCCAAGGTCACCGGCGGCAAGACTTTTACGCGCGATTACCGGGCCCGCGACCTCGAAGGCTGGCCGAAGCAGCAGGCGCATGCCTTCATGCTCCATGCGACGCGGGTCGACCGCGTCTTCGACAGCGTCGATCTCAGCCTGCTCGGCGAAGACCTCCGGCCGGATCGGCTGGTGCTGCACGAGGACCTCGTCGCCGACGGCGTCGCGATCCCGGCGCCCGGCTTCTACGGCGATGTCTTCTTCGTCCCCAAGGGCCAGACCGCACGCCTGCTCGGCCAGCCGGTCGCGCTGCTGATCTATCACGATTTTGCCCGCTATGACGCGGCCAAGCGCAGGCTGCGCTTCAACGACAAAGTCGTGCGCTACGGCTCGGAGGGCCCGTCCAGCACGCCCGGCCCCTATGGCGCGGCGCGCTATGTCCGGATCGACGGCGGCAGCCCGGAGGCCGAGGACCGCTATTCCGCGCTGAAGGACACGACGATCCGCACCGGCTTCAAGGGCGAGGAGCCGCAATGGCCCGCCGCCGGAGACGGGGACGCCATGGCTCGCGGCATGGCCGCAGCGGCCGAGATCGAGCACGAGATCGCCAATGCCGGTGACGACGTGCTGGTGCTGCGGCGCAGCTTTACCAGCCAGTCGGCCGATGCCTCGGCCATGGAGGCCGATAATGGCAATGTCTGGTACGAGCGTTCGGCCGGTATCCTGCATGCCCTGATCGCCACGCAATCGCCGCACGAGGTCGCTGAGATGGCGGCTCATATGGTGTCGAAGTCGAGCTTTCCGCTGAAGAGCATCGATCTCAAGATCGGCTACACCGTCGGCTACGGCACCAAGGACCACGCGATCTTCCCGTTCTACTGCGTGCTCGCCGGCCTGTACGCCGAGGGCCGGCCGGTGCGGCTCGCCAATGACCGCTACGAGCAGTTCCAGACCGCGCTGAAGCGCCATGCCTTCCAGATGGACAAGGTCATGGTCATCGATCGCAAGACGGGGAAGTTCCGGGCGATGACCGGGCGCTATCGCAATGATGGCGGCGGGCGCGAGAATTTTTCGGTCTCGGTCGGCACGGTCGGTGCCACGGCGGCGCAGTCGATCTATTACCTGCCGAAGAGCGATTTCTCCGCGGCGATCCTGTCGTCGCGCGCCGTCGATGCCGGCTCGATGCGCGGCTACGGCACCTTGCAGACCATGGCGGCGACCGAGATGATGGTCGACGAAGCGGCAGAAGCGCTCGGCCTCGATGCCATGGAGTTCCGGCGGCGCAACGCGCTGAAATCGGGCATGAAGAACTCGCAGGGCGCGATTCCCTCAGGCGCGCTGCGTCATGACGAGATCCTGGCGCGGGCGGAAAAGCACCCGCTCTGGGCCGGGCGGCAGCAGCGCAAGGCCGCCTTCGAGGCCGCCAATCCCGGCAAGAAATACGGCGTCGGCTACGGCCATGTGCACAAGGATTACGGCACCGGCGCCGAAGCGGCGCTCTGCGCGCTCGCATTCGATCCGGGCGGCCGCCTTAAGCTCTCGCATGTCGCGCACGAGATCGGCACGGGCGCCACGACCTCGCAGGCGGTGATGGCCGCCGGCATCCTCGGCCGGCAACCCGACGAGACCGAATTCGGCAAGGTGCGCTGGCCGCAGATGCCGCTCGAGACCAGCGACGAGCCCTATACGCTCTCCCAGGAGGAGGAAGACCGGCGTATAGTGAACCCGCGCTGGACGCCGAGTTTCACCTCGCCGATGAGCGCCTCCAACAGCGTCTACTATCTCGGCCATGCGACGCGCGAGGCCGCCCGCGCGCTTGTCGACCTCGCGCTCTGGCCCGCCGCGCGCTCGCTCTGGTCGCGCGGCATCGGCGGCGGCCAACTGGCGCCGGAGGCGGTCCGCCGCGAGGATCTGCGCATCGTCCGCGGCACGATCAACGCGGCCGCCATGCAGCCTTTGTCCTTTGCCGAGGTCGCGGCGGAGGCGCACCGGCTCGGCCTCGTCACCGGCGTCACCGTGCACAGCTTCAACCGCTGGCAATGGGCCGAGGCGGAGTTCGAACTGCCGGGTGCCGGGCGCCGCCGCTTCGCCATCGATGCGCTGGCGGTCCAATACGGCGAGGGCGCGCCGGCCGAGCGCAAGGCCCTGATGACGGAAGCAGGCTGGCACTTCGTCGACCGGGCCTCGGTCTCCTATCCGCCGGTGCAGCGCAACAATGCCGGCGTCACCTATTACGCGCCGATGGCGACGCTCGCCGAGATC
Source organism: Allobosea sp. P4_E12 (assembly GCF_056401655.1). Lineage (NCBI taxonomy): Bacteria > Pseudomonadati > Pseudomonadota > Alphaproteobacteria > Hyphomicrobiales > Alloboseaceae > Allobosea > Allobosea sp. P4_E12. Next base: position 33,208 of record NZ_JBFUIY010000041.1, read on the forward strand.
ACCGTCGACACCGGCAGCGGCGAGGTCAGCCTGCTGTCGCATCACTCCATCCTCGAATGCGGCAACCAGATCGTGCCCGAGCTGGTCTCCGGCCAGATCCAGGGCGGGCTCGCGATGGGCATCGGCCACGCCCTGAAGGAATATCTGCCGCTCTATGAGGACGGGCCCGGCAACGGCACCTGGAACTGGAACCGCTACGAGCTGCCGACATCCAGGGATGTCGCGGTCTGGTCGCAGACGGCCGAAATCCTGCCGCCGCTGTCGGAGACCGACCCGCCCAAGGGCATGGCCGAGGTGGTGATGATCGCGGTCGTGCCGGCGATCGTGAATGCGGTCGCCCACGCCATCGGCAAGCGCTTCTACAGCCTGCCGATCACGCCCGAGAAAATCCGAGAGGCGCTGGCATGATCATCGCGACCCGCACGCTCTCCCTGACCATCAACGACGAGGCCGTCGGTCCCATCGACGTGCCGGAGACGATGATGATGCAGGATTTCCTCTACGAGTATCTCAACCTGACCGGCTCGCGCATGGGCTGCGGCCAGGGCATCTGCCATGCCTGCACCGTGATCGTCGAGAAGGGCGACGGCTCGCTCGAGGAGATGCGCACCTGCATCACCGGCGCCCACTGGTTCACTGGCCGCAAGGTGAGGACGGTGGAGGGCCAGGCCAGGCGCGACGCCACTGGCGCGATTACACAGCTCTCACCGGTCCAGCAGGCCTTCATCGAGCATTTCTCCTTCCAATGCGGCTACTGCACCCCCGGCTTCGTCACCGGTGCGACGGTGCTGCTCGACCAGTTGAAGCGCAACCCGGTCCGGCGCGAGGCGCTGGAACAGGTGATCGGCGAGGCGCTCGACCGGCATATCTGCCGCTGCACCGGCTATGTCCGCTATTTCGAGGCGGTGCGCGATCTCGTCCTCAGGACACCCGGCTTGGTGAAGGCGTAGCGCGCATGGCGAGGAAGCTGCTTCTGGCCGTGCTGACGGTCGCCTTCATCGGTGCGCTCGCGGCGGGAGCCGTCTTCCTCGGCCTGTTGGAGCGCAGCGTCGTTTCCCGGGATATCGAGCAGCCGCTGACGGCGGAGCAGATGAAGGGGCTCGTCAAGCGCGGGGCCTATGTCGCCGTCGCCGCCGATTGCTATGCCTGCCATGTCACCAAGGGCGGCGCGCCCTGGGCCGGCGGGCTGCCCTTCGAGACGCCGTTCGGGACGATCTACTCGACCAATATCTCGCCCGACAAGGAGCACGGCATCGGCGCCTGGACGCGCGCCGAGTTCCACCGCGCGGTGCGCGACGGCGTCGGCAAGCAAGGCCATCTCTATCCGGCGATGCCCTATGCCTCCTATCGCAAGCTGACGGCTGGGGATGTCGACGCGGTCTACGCCTTCCTGATGAGCCGCGAGCCGATGAAGGTGGCAAACCGCGCCAACCACCTGCCGTTTCCCATGAATATCCGGCAAGGGCTGACCTTCTGGAACCTCGTCAACCTGTCGAGCGACACCGGGACGGAGGTGGCCGGGCGTTCGGAGGCCTGGAACCGCGGCCGCTATCTGACCGACGCGCTCGCCCATTGCGGCGAATGCCATACGCCGCGCAACCTGACGATGGGCATGAAGGAGAGCGCCTATCTCCAGGGCTCGGAGCTGGAAGGTATCGTCGCGCCCGACATCACCAAGGCCGGGCTGACGCGCATGGGTTTCGATCCTCTGGTCTTCGCAAACTTCATGAAATCCGGCATCTCGGCGCAGGGCGCCATGACCAACCAGATGTTCGAGGTCGTGCATTTCTCGACGCAATATCTGAGCCCCGACGATCTGGCGGCGATGTCGGCCTATCTGTTCGACCTCGACACACTGCCGGAGCGCGCGACGCCCCCAGTGCCGCCTCAGCCGGTTGCCGTTCCGGCCGAGACCGCAGCATCGGCCCGCGCCACCTATCTCGCCGTCTGCGCCAGCTGCCATGGCGTCGAGGGGCAGGGCATCCCGCATGTCGTGGTGCCGCTGGCGACCAACGCCTCGCTGCGCCTAGCGGATGCGCGCAACCTGAACCGGGTCATCCTGACCGGCATCCCGGCCCAGCGCTTCCCCGGGCTCGAGCGGATGCAGCCCATGCCGGGCTTTGCCGCGCAGCTCAGCGACCAGGAGGTCGCCGACCTCTCCAACTGGCTGCGGGCGAACTGGGGCGGCCAGAAGCCGACCGTGACGGTGGAAGAGATCCGGCGGCTGCGCTGATCGGCCAGCCGTCTGCGCAATCTGCGGGCGACGAACTGGGCACTCAGGTCGGCGCGGGCTTCGTTCCTCAGCGCCGGGGCTTGGCCCCGAGCCCCCGCAATGCATAGGCGATGACCTGTTCGATCTCGGGCCTCGCATGCTCCGCGCTCAGCGCCATCATCGTCGGGTGCATGAAGCAGACCATGGTCGTCTTCACACAGGCTGCCCCGGCTGCCGCATCCTCGACGCTGAAATCGCCTGAAGACTGGCCGTCCTCGACGATTGTCCTGATCAGGCCTTCGACGCGCTGGATGTAGCGAAGACAGACGCCCCAGCTTTCAGCCATCGCGTCCTCGACCATGTCGTTCACGCGGCTATTGGTCATGAAATGACGCTCGCTGAGCTCCGAGAGCGCAAGCAGGAAGGCGGCAAGACGCTCGGGAGGGGACGATTGTCCGGCGGCGATCACCGCGAGCTCGTCGCCGATCTGACCCAGCAGAAGCTCGGCCACGGCCTCGTTGATGGCCCTTTTGCTGTCAAAGAAGCGGTAGACATGTGCCGGGCTCTTACCGAGTTCGGCCGCGATCTCGGCGACCGTGGTCTTCTGGTAGCCAATGGTCGTGAACAGCCGCCGGGCGACCGCGAGAATCTCCTGCAGCGGCTCGATGCCGTCCTGCCGCCGGCTCGCATTCTCGCTCTGGGCAGTCACGCGCGCCGTGTAACGCGATGGATGTGTCACCAAGGCTACTCCAAGACAGTCGTGAGGTTCGATCGTCGAGCCGGATACGATTCCGGTCCGATGATCTGGTGGGCAACCGAGGTCGCGAAGCTCGGCACAAGCGTGACTGGCTCCGGCCCCGCCGGCGCGCCACGCTCATCCAGCGACTTGCGGAACCATAGCGCGTAGAGCGCCGGCAAGAACAGGATCGTGAGAAAGGTCGCGACGAAGAGCCCGCCCATGATGGTGACGGCCATCGGGCTCCAGAATGCGCTCGACGACAGCGGGATCATGGCGAGGATCGCCGCAAGCGCCGTCAGCACTACCGGCCGCGCCCGCCTGACCGTCGCGTCGACGATGGCCTCGCGCCGGCTGTGCGAGCCCGATGCGACATCGCTCTCGATCTGGTCGACGAGGATGAGCGTATTGCGCATGATCATGCCGGCGAGTGCGATCAGCCCCAGCAGCGCGGTGAAGCCAAAGGGCTGGTGGGCGAGATTGAGACCTGCCGATGTCCCGATCAGGCCAAGCGGCGCCGTCATGAAGACCAGGGCCAGGCGGGAGAAGTTCTGCAGCTGGATCATCAACAGGGTCAGCATCGCGAGAAACATGATGGGGAAGAGCACGAACAACGCGGCGTTCGCCTTCTCCGATTCCTCGACTGCGCCTCCTGTCTCGATGCGATAGCCCGGCTCCAGGCCATTCTTGATCGACTGCAGCCGCGGCAGGATCTGCGCCGTCACATCCGGCGGCTGGACACCGTCCACCACGTCGGCGCGCACGGTGATGACGGTGTCGCGGTTGCGCCGCCGCAGGATCGGATCCTCATGGACATAATCGAGCCTTGCCACCTGGGACAGCGGAACGGCGACGCCGTTGCGGGCGACGATGGTCAGGTCGCCGACATGGCCGAGATCCAGCCTTTCGCTTTCGCCGGCCCGCGCGACCACGGCGACTTGCTCGACGCCGTCGCGAACGGTCGTGACGGTCGCCCCGGAGACAAGGGTCTGCAGCGTCTGCGAGACATCCTGCACGTTCAGCCCAAGAGCGCGAGCCCGCTCCTGATCGACCACCAGCCTCACCGAGGGCGACATCTCGTTCCAGTCCAGATGCGGGTTGACCGCGTTCCTGTTGGTGCGAACGGCGTCGCGGACCTGGTAGGAGATCTCGCGCACCTTCATCGGGTCCGGGCCGATCACGCGGAACTGGACGGGAAAGCCGACGGGCGGTCCGAAGGAGAAGCGGTCGACGCGCGCGCGCGCCTGGGTCAAGGCGCCAGCGCCGATCGCGGCATCGAGGCGCGACTTGACGCGCTCTCTGCCCTCGATCGACTTCGTCAGGATCACGATCTCGGCGAAGGCCTCGTTCGGCAGCGTCGGATTCAGGCCCAGCCAGAACCGCGGGGAGCCTTGGCCGACATAGGCCGTGAAGGTCTGGATGTCGGGATCGCTCTGGCCGATCAGCCTTTCGGCCTCGGCGACGACGCCGGACGTGGCTCCGATCGACGAGCCCTCGGGAAGGCGGAGCTGGAGAAACAGCTCCTTGCGCTCCGATAACGGGAAGAATTGCTGCTGGACGAAGCCGAACCCGACGACAGCAGCAGCGAAGATGCCGACCGTGACGACGACAGTCGTCAGCCGCCAACGCACGCAGGTCTGGATCGCCCGGCGCAGGGCGCGATACAGGCGGGTATCGTAGATCGCGCCAGGGTCTCCATGTGCGCCGCCCTTGGACAGCGACGACGGCAGCAGCAGGACCCCGAGATAAGGCGTGAAGACCACCGCCACGATCCAGGACAGGGCGAGCGCGATCCCGACGACCCAGAAGATGCCGCCGGCATACTCGCCCGCACCCGACTTCGCGAAGCCGACGGGCAGGAAACCCGCGACGGTGACGGCGGTGCCGGTCAGCATCGGGAAGGCGGTCGATCGCCAGGCAAAGGCTGCGGCCTGGATGCGGTCGTAGCCCTGCTCCATCTTCACCACCATCATCTCGACCGCGATGATGGCATCGTCGACCAGCAGCCCGAGCGCGATGATCAGCGCACCGAGCGTGATCCGGTGCAGGTCCATGCCGAGCATGTACATCACGACGAAGGTGGCTGCGAGCACCAGCGGCACCGAAAGCGCGACCACGATCCCCGTGCGCCAGCCGAGCGACAGGAAGGAAACGCCGAGCACGATGGCGAGCGCTTCGACGAAGGAGCGCTCGAACTCGAAGATCGACTCCGCGACGATCTCGGGCTGGTCGGCAATCTGCTCGAACTTGACCCCCTGCGGCACGTCCAACTGGAACGCGCGCGTCGCGGCGGCCACGTCCTTGCCGAAACTCAGGATATTGGCGCCGCGCGCCATCACGACGCCCACGCCGAGCGCGGGTTCGCCGCGTTGGCGGACAAGAAAGCTCGGTGGGTCGACGAAGCCGCGCGTCACGGTTGCGATATCGCCGAGCCGGAAGGTGCGTCCTCCTGCATCGACCGGCGTTTCGGCCACCGCCTTGACGCCGTCGAGCGCTCCGGTGACGCGAAGCGGAATGCGTTGCGCGTTCGTCTCGACGGTCCCGGCGGGCGTCACGTCGTTCTGGCGGGCCAGCGAGTCGAAGAGCGCCTGCGGCGCCACGCCGAGCGTCGCCAGCTTGGCATGGCTGAACTCGACATAGATGCGCTCCGGCTGGACGCCGTAGATGTTCACCTTCGCGACGCCGGGAACCCGGAGCAGCCGTTGCCGCAAGGCATCGGCGACCTTCTTGAGCTGAGCGTAGTCTGCGCCGTCTCCCGTCAGCATCGTGAGGATCGAGTCGACATCGCCGTACTCGTCATTGACATTCGGGCCGATCACGCCCGCCGGCAGGGAGGGCCGGACATCGTCCATCTTCTTGCGGAGTTGATAGAACAGGCCCGCGACCTCGGCCGGCGGAGTGCTGTCCTTGAACGAGATCTGCATGGCCGCAAAGGACGGCTTCACATAGGTCTGCACCTTGTCGAAATAGGCCAGCTCCTGGAGCTTCTTCTCGATGGGGTCGGCGACCTGGTCCTGCATCTCGCGCGCCGTGGCGCCTGGCCACACCGCCGTCAGCACGGCGTCCTTGATCGTGAAGTTCGGATCCTCCGAACGTCCGAGCCGCATGAAAGACAACGTTCCCGCTATCGCGATCACGATGATCAGGAAGAGGACGAGGGCGCGGTGCTCGACAGCCCAGCGCGAAAGGTTGAATTCTTTCATGGCGTCCTGGGCCTTCTCAGAATGAGAATTGATCGACGGCGCGAACCGTCAGGCCGGCGTCGAGCTTCTGCGCGCCAAGCAGGACCACGCGGTCGCCCTCTGCGAGTCCGCCAGAGACGATCACGTCCTTCGCTTCGTAGACGGCGACAGTGACCGGCTTGGCTGCGAGCTTTCCGTCCGGGCGCACGGTCCACACTGACGGCCCCGCGCCCTGGTTGACGAGCGCTGTCAGCGGCAGGCGAACGATGCGCTCGGGATCGGAATCGGTCAGGGTTACGGTCGCCGTCATGCCGAGTTGCACTTCCGGGCCTGCTGCAGCGACCGGGAAGCGCGCGAGATAGGTCCGCGTCGCGGCGTCGGCGGCAGGCGACAATTCCCGCAAGGTCGCGCCATAGCGGACCCCGGCATTCGACCAGAGCGTTACGACGGCCTTCGCCTGTCGCGCGCGTTCGACCGAGGCCTCCGGGATCGCCACGACGGCCTCCTTTTCTGCCGTGCGGGCAAGCCGGATCGCTGCGTATCCGGGCTGGACGACCTGGCCGGGCTCGACCGCGGTCGCCGTGATGACACCGTTCGCGTCGGCGCGCAGGACGGCGTAGGACGAGGCGTTCCTGGCGAGGTCCAGCGCGCGTTCAGCGCGGGCGAGGCGGCTCCGCGCCTCCTCCGAAGCGGCGCGCCTTGCGTCGAGCGTGGCGGCCGTCGTCCACCCCTGCTTGATCAGTGACCTGGCGCGATCGAAGTCGGCCTCGGCCTGCGCCCGGCTGGCGGCCGCTGCCGCGCGCTCCGCCTCGGCCTGCGCGACCTGGAGCCCGAAATCGGCCTCGTCGAGCGTGGCGAGCACGTCGCCGTCCCGGACCACGTCCCCGACATTCACGAGCCGCTTGGCGACCTTCCCCTGCACGCGGAAGCCAAGATCGCTTTCGACGCGGGCACGAATGACACCGACGAGGCTGCGCTCGCCGGTCCTTGGCTCGAAGGCGACGGCCGGAGCCAGGACAGGGCGGGCCTGGTCGTGAGTTTCGGCGCGCTCTGCCCCGTCCGAAGGCCCGCAACCGGCGAGCACCGCGGCGAGCCCCGCAATGGAGGTGGCGCGAAATACGTTGGAAAGCAGTGGTGATCCGCGCATGGCGCCCTCGAACTGTTGTGAGGCCGGACAGGGGTGCTGCGGAAGGTCTGGATCGCGGGTTTGACGCGCGGATCGCACCTTCAGGAAACACCGGTAGCGCAAGCATGATCGGCTTACGTGTGATGAATGTCAATATTCGTCACACGTATTTCGTCATTCGATTATCGTGGATGCGCGACCTTCCGTCTGGGCCGTCCCGGCGCTCGCCGCGTTCGGGGGCAGTCTCCGCGAAGTGTCCGTGTTCGCTGAAAGCGGCCATAGCGCGCACCGCGCGTCAGCCTGTGGTCGTGAGAGCGCTGACGGTGAGCAATCGCCGCGCGTTCGATCTGCCGCTGGCGCCGGTCGCACCGGGGAGGGCGCCTTGCCCGACCAGCGAATCCTGATAGAGCGGAATTCCGGCTCCTTTCGAAGGAAATCGCAATGCCGGATCTCTCCACCCTCATGATCTTTGCCGCCGCCTGCCTGGTGCTTACCGCCACGCCCGGCCCCGACATGCTGCTGATTGCGTCGCGCAGCATCAGCCAGGGGCGCAGCGCCGGGTTTTTGACCTATGCGGGCATCGCGCTCGGCACCTATTGCCATGCGCTTGCTGCCGCGCTCGGGCTCTCCCAGCTCTTCCTGACCGTGCCGATCGCCTATGAGATCCTGCGCTGGGCCGGCTGCGCCTATCTGCTCTATCTCGCCTGGAAGACCTTGCGCGCGGACGGAGCAGGGTTTTCCCCGACAGCGACGCTGCAGCGGCTGTCGGGGCGGCGGATCCTCGGGGAGGGCCTTGCGACCAACCTGCTCAATCCAAAAATGGCGCTCTTCGTCCTGGCGCTGTTTCCGCAATTCGTGACGCCTGAAGGCGGCTCGATGGTGGCGCAGATGCTGGTGCTCGCCACGATCATCAACGGCATCGGCTTCCTCGTGAACGGCGCGGTGATCCTGCTCGGCACCCGGCTTCGTAGCCTTGTTGCCGGCCGGCTCCGCTTCCCCAGGTTGCCCCAGTATCTGCTCGCGGGTGTGTTCGCGGGGCTGGCCTGCCGTCTCGCGCTCGGGGCCAGGAACTGAGCGTGCCTCGCGCGTGACACGACACGAGGCAAAAAAACGCCCGGCCGCGGAAACCGTGGCCGGGCGTTTTCAAGAGCTGAGCTTTCGCCCTTACTTCGCGGCGCTCGCGAAGGACTGCCAGCGCTTGAGGAACTCGTCGCGCTTGGCCGCGGCTTCGTCCTCGTCGATGCCGAAGACCTTGACGCTGTCCATGGCCGGCAGCTCGACATGTTTGGAGACGTCGATGTCGCTGCGGCTCGGCCGGCGGAAGGCGTTCTCCAGAAGGGCGATCTGGGCCTCCTTCGAGAGCATCAGGTCATAGGCGGCCTTTGCCGTGGCGCCGCCCGGCGCGCCCTTGATCAGCACCTGGAATTCCGGCGTGCTGAACGTGCCCTCACTGGGGTAGACCAGCGAGATCTCGCGCTGGCCGCCGGCGACATAGGCATAGGCATTCGACTCGAAGGTCAGTCCGATCGGGTATTCGCCCTGGCCGACGCTGCGCAGCACCGTCGAGGCGGCGCTGGACACCGTCAGGTTCGCGGCGAGCGCCTTCAGCCCATCGGGGCCGAGCAGCTTCTCGACGCCCCACAGGATCGTATAGGCGGTCGAGCTGTTGGCGGGGTCGGCGATGATGATCTTGCCCTTGAAGGCCGGGTCGAGCAGCTCCTTCCAGGTCTTTGGCGCCGGCTTGCCGCCGAGCTGGTTCTTGTTGACCATGGCCACGACGAGATGGACGTTCGAGGCGGTCCAGAGGTTCTCCGGCTGGCGCAGGGCTGCCGGGATCGCGGCGGCTTCCGGCGAGGCATAGGGCTCGAAGAGCGGCTTGAAGGCGCCGAGCGTATTGGCGCTCGAGCTCCAGAACAGATCGGCCTGGGGCTTGGCGGCTTCAGCCTCGATCCGGCGCAGGAGCTGGCCGGAGCCGCCGGTGATCGTGCTGATCTTGAGTTTTGCCTGCTTGTCCTTGGCGACGCCGAGCACGGCGTCCACGGCCTGGGCATTGTTCGAGGTGTAGAGCACGACGGTGCCCGCTGCACCCTGGGCGAAAGCCGGTAGCGCCGGTGCGGCCGCAAGGCCCGCTAGCCCGGCAAGGACGGCGCGGCGGTCGATCAGGTTTGTCATGGTCGTTCCTTTCTCCCCGCCTTCCCCTTGCTGTGTCCGGACGGCGAGGCGGAGCCGGCCCGGCTTGGTCGTTTTCTGGAACCGTTCAGGCCTTTGACGAGAACAGGTCGATCTTGAAGACGCGGGTCGCGACGATGATCGGGATCAGGATCACCGCGACCAGCACGAGGCCATAGGCGGAGGCCGAGGCCATCAGGTTGGAATCGATCAGCTTGTAGATCTGGATCGGCATCGTCTCGCGCCCGCCGGAATAGACGATGATCGAGGCCGAGAGCTCGGCGACGGTGGTCGTCCAGGTCAGCACCGCGGCCGCGGCGACGGCCGGCAGCATCAGCGGCAGCACGACCTTGAAGAAGGTCGCGACCGGCGGCACGCCGAGGCTGACCGAGGCCTCCTCGATCGAGTTCGGGATATTGTAGAGCGTCGAGGAGGAGTTGCGGATGCCGAAGGGCAATCGGCGCACGACATAGGCGAGCACGATGATGCTCGCCGTGCCGGTCAACGGCAGGAAGCCGGTGTTGAAGGACATCACCAGGCCAAGGCCGATGATCGTGCCCGACMGCGCCAGCGGCAGCGCCGTCAGATAATCCAGCGCCGGCGTCAGGATATTGCGCTTCTTGACGATGAGATAGCTGACGAGCGCGCTGAAGGTGATGCCGATCACGGTCGCGACGGCGGAATAGGCCAGCGTGTTCAGCACCGGATCGGGCGCGATCCGCACCAGCCGCTCGACATGGGCCGTCGTCCATTCGCCCCAGCGCATCACCGGGCCGCGCGAGACGGTGAAGGCGCCGATCACGATCGAGCCGAGCGGCAGCAGCGAGACGACGACGAGCAGCCCGGCGAGCAGGCCGATGAACAGGCCGGGCAGGCCGCGCAGCCGCTCGGCCCTGGCGCCGCGCCCCTGCGTGACCTCGTGGCGGCCGCGCGAGACGATCCAGCGCTGCACGAAGAGCACGATCATCACGAGCGCGATCGAGACCGTCGCCAGCGTCGACTGCATCACCGGGTCGGAGCCGCCCTCGGCGACCGCCGCCTGGTAGGTCAGCACCGAGAGCAGCGGCACGCGGCTGCCTAGAATGGTCGCGGTCGCGAAATTGCCGACGACGAGGGTGAAGACGAGGAGCGAGCTGGCGAGCACCGAGGGCAGGACCACGGGCAGCATCACGCGCAGCCGCGAGCGCGCCGGCGAGGTGCCGAGGCTCTGGGCGGCTTCCTCGAGCTGGACGTCGAAGCCGCGGATGGCGGCGAGCGTGCCGATATAGATGTAGGTGTAATAGGTGAAGGTCATCACCGTGATCAGGCCGGGCCAGCCGTAGAAGCTCGGGATGTCGATGCCCCGCGCGCCGAGATAGCGGGTGATGAAGCCGTTATTGCCGAGCATCATCAGCCAGGTCTGGGCCGCGATGACCTCGGGGATGACGAGCGTGATCAGCGGCAGCACCGCGACGATCGATTTGCCCGGGAATTCGAAGCGCGCCGTGAAATAGGCGAGCGGCACGCCGATCAGCGTCGTGGTCAGGGTGACGGCGACGCCGAGCACGATCGTGTTGAGGATGGCGGCGAAATATTTCGGATCGGCCGCGAGCAGCGCCCAGCCGCTATGGCTGCCGCTGCCCAGGCTGCCGGTCAGCACCCTGAGCAGGGGATAGAGCAGGAACACGGCCAGGATCGCGAGCGCCAGCGCCGAGAACCAGAACCAGACCGAGCGGAACTGCCGGCTCATGATGCGAGCACCAGCGTCCGGGCCGGATCGAAGCCGAGGCCGACCTTGGCGCCGGGCTCGAAACGGTCATGGGCGCCGCTCTGGAGATCGACCGCCAGAACGCGCCCGCTGTCGAGCACGACCTTGTAGCTGGTCTTGCCGCCGAGATATTGCCGATGCGCGATGCGGCCGGGCAGGGTGCCGGCGCTGCCGGGCTCGGCGAGCAGGATGTCTTCGGGCCGCGCCACCAGCGTCGCGCGGCCGGCCGCGAGCGCCGCCGGCGCACGGGCCGCGATCGCCGTGCCGTCGAGCACGACCGGGCCGGTCTCGCCGGCCTGGCGCGCCAGCGTGTCGACCTCGACCAGATTGGCGCCGCCGACGAAGTCCGCGACATAGCTGGTGCGGGGCTCGCGATAGATCTGCGCCGCCGTGCCGACCTGCTCGAGCCGGCCCTGGTTCATCACGCCGATGCGGTCGGACATGGCCAGCGCCTCTTCGCGGTCATGGGTGACGAAGACGGTGGTGATCTTCGCCTCGCGCTGCAGCTCGACGATGGTCTCGCGCACCTGCAGGCGCAGCTTGGCATCGAGATTGGAGAGCGGCTCGTCCATCAGCAGCACCTGCGGCTGGATGACGAGGGCGCGCGCCAGCGCGACGCGCTGGCGCTGGCCGCCCGAGAGCGCGGCCGGATGGCGCTGGCCGAGATGGCCGAGGCCGACGCGCTCCAGTGAGGCCTGGACCTTGGTCTTGATCACGCCTTCCGCCTGTTTGCGGGCGCGCAGGCCATAGGCGACATTGTCGAAGACGGTCTTGTCGGGAAACAGCGCATAGTCCTGGAAGACCATGCCGATATCGCGCTTATGCGGCGGCAGATGCGTCACCTCGGTACCGCCGAAGCGCAGATGCCCACGCTCGGCCGGGACGAAGCCGGCAATGGTGCGCAGCAGGGTGGTCTTGCCGCAACCGCTGGGGCCGAGCAGGGTGAAGAAGGAGCCCGGCTCGATCGTCAGTTCGAGCCCGTCGATGACGCGCTGGCCGCCATAGGCGACGGCCAGATTCTCGATCGCGATACCCATATCTCCCCCTCGGTGCTGGAACTCCGGCGGATCGGCGCCGTCTCGGAGCGGGTTGGCTCAGTGTTTCATGCTGGTCTCGACGAGCCGCAGCATCTCGCGGTGGCGCGCGGGATCGCCCGCCGCCATGATGCGCTTGCCCGTGCTCTGGGTGAGCGGCTGGCCTTCCCAGTCGGTGACGACGCCGCCGGCCCCTTCGATGATCGGGCGGAAGGGCGCGAAATCCCAGAGCTTCATCCTGGTGTCGAAGGCGGCATCGGTGCGCCCGCTCGCCAGCAGGCCAAAACTCATGCAGGCGCCGCCCCAGATCCGCCAGGCGGTCGCCGCGCGCATGGCGTCGAGTGCCGGACGCTCCTCGTCGTCGAAGAAATCGGGATTGCTGGCGGAGAGAATGGCCTCGCCCAGCGCGCCGCAGGCGCGGGTGCGGCAGGGGCTGCCATTATGCAGGGTCGGCCGGCCCCTGACGCCGATCCAGCGGTCGCCGGTGACGGGATGGTCGATGATGCCGATGATCGGCTCGCCCTCGCGCATCAGCGCGATCAGCGTGCCATAGACCGGCAGGCCGGCAATGAAGGCGGCGGTGCCGTCGATCGGGTCGAGCACCCAGACCAGATCGGCGTCGGAATTCGCGGAGGCTTCCTCCTCGCCGATGATGCCATGGCTGGGAAAGCGGTCGGCGATGCGCTCGCGCAGGCGCCGTTCGATGCGCGCATCGAGCGCGGTGACGAAGCTGCGGTCGGGCTTGACCTCGACATCGGGCCGGACGGTTGCCGCCTCCCGCAGGATGCTGCCGCTCTCCTGCGCCAATTGCCAGGCGAAGGCGAGCCAGCTGTCTTCCTCTTCCTTGGAGCGCATCCCCGCCTCACCACCGCTTCGAGATGTCATCAGAATGTCATGATACAAGAAAAATACAATAAGTATTTTGCTTCGCCGACTATGGAATTGAGCGCCGTGCGGGCTCGGGACGAGGAGTAATGCGCGGAAAAACCGCCGGGCCGCGCCCCGCCGCCCTTAGGGAATGCCGATTCGGCGCGACACAGCGGCCCCAACGCCCCGCGAAAACTTGTTAGCCGGGAAGCAAGCGCACGGCCAGCGCGGCGTTCACCCGCCGCCGCGCTCCGTCGCTTCTGAGCCGTCCCTTATTTGACGACGAAGCCGTGGGCGAAGGGGTCGCGATCGTCGATGAAGATCGTGTTGATGCCGGTCATCCGGGCCCAGCCGGCGATGGAGGGGATGATCGCCGGCTTGCCCGCGACGGTGGTCGCTGCCTCGACGCGGCCGTTGAACAGCGAGCCGATGATCGATTCGTGCACGAACTCGTCGCCGACCTTGAGCCGGCCCTTGGCCGCGAGCTGCGCCATGCGCGCCGAGGTGCCGGTGCCGCAGGGCGAGCGGTCGATCGCCTTCTCGCCATAGAACACGGCATTGCGCGCATGCGCTTCCGGCTTCGTCGGCTTGCCCGTCCACTGGATATGGCTCAGGCCGCTGATCTGCGGATGCTCGGGATGGACGAACTCGTATTTGGCATTGAGGGCGGCGCGCAGTTTTGGCGACCAGCCGACGAGCTCGCCGGCGGTATGGTCGGCCATATCGCGAAAATTCTTCTGCGGCTCGACGATCGCATAGAAATTGCCGCCATAGGCGACATCGACCACGATCTCGCCGAGCCCTTCGACCTCGGCCGTCAGGCCTTCGGCGGCGAGGAAGCCCGGCACATTGGTCAGGCGCACCTCCTCGACGAAGCGGCCCTCCTGGCGATAGGTGATGTCGACCTTGCCGGCGGGCGCCTCGATCGAGAGCTTGCCCGGCTCGCGCGGGGTGATCAGGCCGTTCTCGATGCCCATGGTGATCGTGCCGATGGTGCCGTGGCCGCACATCGGCAGGCAGCCGGAGGTCTCGATGAAGAGCACGGCGACGTCGCAATCGGGCCGGGTCGGCGGATAGAGGATCGAGCCCGACATCATGTCGTGCCCGCGCGGCTCGAACATCAGGCCGGTGCGGATCCAGTCGAACTCACGCAGGAAATGCGCGCGCTTCTCCAGCATGTCGGCGCCTTCCAGCCGCGGGCCGCCGCCCGAGACGAGGCGGACCGGATTGCCGCAGGTATGTCCGTCGATGCAGGAGAAGGTGTAGCTGGCCATGGTCCGGGCCCTTCAGAAGCGCTGCGAGGAAAAGGGGGCAAGGTCGATTGCGGGCTCGCGCCCGGTCAAGAGATCGGCGACGAGCCGGGCGGTCCCTGCCGATTGGGTCAGGCCGAGATGGCCGTGGCCGAAGGCGTGGATCACGCGCGGCGTGGCCCGCGCCCGCCCGATCGCCGGCAGGCTGTCGGGCAGCGAGGGGCGAAAGCCCATCCACTGCACGCCGCCCTCGGACTTCAGGCCGGGCAGGAAGAGGCGCGCCTTCTTCAGCATCGCCTCCGAACGGGCGAAATTCGGCGGCAGATTCAGGCCGCCGAGCTCGACGGCGCCTCCGACGCGGATGCCGGTCGAGAGCCGGGTGGCGACGAAGCCGTGGCCGCCGAAGGTGATCTGCGTGCGCAGGTCGAAGGCGTCAGTGGGGAGGGTGGTGTTGTAGCCGCGCTCGGTTTCGAGGGGAATGTGCTCTGCGAGGCTGCGGGCGATCAGATGGGAGAAGGCGCCCGCTGCGATGACGACCTGCGGCGCGCAGCGTGTGCCGCCGTCGCGCGAATGGATCGCGACAGTATCCCCGAGTGGCGTGAGGCCCGAAACATCGAGACGCTCGATCACGCCACCCCGGCTGCGGAACGCCTCCGCGAGGGCAAGGGTGTAGAGTTTGGGATCGGCAATCGAGTACCAGCCGGGCGTGAAGGTGCCATGCGTGAAGCGCGGCGCAAGGCCGGGCTGGATCTCGGCCATGCCGGCGGCATTCAGATGGCGGAAGGCGACGCCGTGCTTTTCCCGCGCCTGCCAGCCGGGAAGCGAGGCTTTCAGCTCGGCTTCGCTCTCGTAGACCTGGAGGTTGCCCTCCTTGCGCAGCATGTAGCTGGTGCCGGTGGCCTGCAGCAGCGGCTCGAGCTCGGCTTTCGACAGGTCCATCAGGGCCGTCTGCGCCGCCGTGGACTGCTCCACGTTCCGGGGCGAGCAGGCTCGCCAGAAGCGATACATCCAGGGGGCGATCTGCAGCGCATAGCGCGGCGGCACCGAGAGCGGCCCGAGCGGGTCGGCGAGCCAGCGCGGCGCCTTCTTGAGAATGCCGGGCGATGCGAGCGGCAGGATATCGGTGAAGGCGAAGGCGCCGGCATTGCCGGCTGACGCGCCGGCCGCCGGTCCTTCGCGATCAAGCACGATGACCGACAGGCCGCGCCCCTGCGCCGCGATCGCTGCGGAGAGGCCGACGACGCCGGCGCCTATGACGATGACATCGGGATCGGCCATCAACGAAGACCTGCTTGGCTCAATCGGCGAGCGGACGCGGCG
>NZ_JBFUIY010000042.1:0-47940 GCF_056401655.1 Allobosea sp. P4_E12
CGTAACCGCTGTTTTCAGGCCACGGCCTTGAGCGGCTGGGGTGCGTAGGCCCAGGGCAGCAAGCCGTCGATCTGGCTTTGCGGATGGCCGGCGACGATGCGGGCGATGACGTCGCCGAGATAGGCTTGCGGGTCGACGGCGTTGAGCTTGCAGGTCTCCACGAGCGAGGCGATGACGGCCCAGTGCTCGCCGCCGCCGTCGGAGCCGGCAAAGAGCGCATTCTTGCGATTGAGCGCGATCGGCCGGATTGCGCGTTCGACCACGTTGGAGTCGATTTCGACGCGGCCGTCGTCGAGGAAGCGGGAGAGGCCCTGCCAGCGCGAGAGGGCGTAGCGGATTGCCTCGGCGAGCTTGCTCTTCTGGCTGACGAGGCCGAGCTTCTCCTTGAGCCACGACTCCAGCGCCGCGACGATGGGACGGCTCCTGGCCTGCCGGGCGGCACGACGTTCCTCGGCCGGGCGGCCGCGGATTTCGGCCTCGACCTGGTAGAGCATCGCGATGCGCGCAAGGGCTTCCATGGCGATCGGCGCCGGGCCTGATTGGGCCAGCTCGTAGAACTTCCGCCGGACATGGCTCCAACAGAAGGCCAGGCTCACGGCGTTGCGTTCGGCCAGGACCTTGTAGCCTGCGTAGCCATCGACCTGCAGCGTGCCCACGAAGCCTTGAAGATGCCGGATCGTCTGCTCGGCCTTGCGATCGGGCGCGTAGAGATAGGCAACCCCAGGTGGATCCGATCCGCCCCAGGGCCTGTCGTCGCGGGCATAGGCGAAGAGCTGGCCGGTCTTGGTCCGGCCACGTCCCGGATCGAGCACCGGCGCCGTGGTCTCATCGGCGAAGAGCTTGTCCGACGCCTTCAGGCGCTCGAACAGCCGCGCATGGACGGGCCGCAGCAGGAAAGCGGCCTTGCCCACCCAGTCGGCCAAGGTCGATCGATCCAGGTTCACGCCCTGCCGGCTGTAGATCTGGGCCTGGCGATAGAGCGGAAGGTGATCGGCATATTTCGAGACGAGGACATGGGCGACCGTGGCCTCCGTCGGGATGCCGCCCTCGACGAGGCGAGCGGGCGCTGGCGCCTGCACCACCACCTCCTCACACGCCCGGCAGGCGTATTTCGGCCGACGCGTCACGATCACACGGAACTGGGCGGGCACCACGTCGAGGCGTTCCGATATGTCCTCGCCGATGGCATGCAGCGCGCCGCGGCAGCAGGGGCAGGTCTTGTCCTGGATGTCGACGACCTGCTCGACGCGCGGCAGGTGTGCCGGCAACGATCCACGGTTGGTGCGCCGCTTCCTGGCCCGCTCGGCGTGCTTCTCTGGATCGGCAGCCTCCTCGCTGGCAAAGCCCTCGGCCTCGATCTGCTCGGCCTCCTCGAGCCCCAGCAGCAACTGATCGACCGGCAGGCTTTCAGCCCGGCGGCCGAACCGATGGCGCTGCAACTCCTTGATGATCTGGCGCAGCCGCTCGTTCTCAACTCGCTCCGCCGCGAGCATCGCCCGAAGCGCGATCGGATCGTTGGTCACAGGTTCGGCTGCGTCGCTCACGAAGCCGATTCAAGCATAGATTACAGAAGCTTGCCAGCACGAACCGGATCAGCTCGCCGCGACCGGAACCAGCGTTTCGCGCCGTTCGTGCACGCGGCGCCAGTCCAGGCCTTCCAGCAAAGCCTGAAGCTGAGCAGCGCTCAACCGCACGACGCCGTCGGCGATGGCGGGCCACTGGAACTTGCCGTCTTCCAGCCTCTTGGAGAACAGGCAGACGCCGGTCCCATCGAAGTAAACCAGCTTGATCCGGTCGGCGCGCCGGGCCCGGAACACATAGACTGTGCCCGAGAACGGATCGGCGCCGATGCTCTCGCGCACCAGCGCGGCCAAGCCCTCGGCGCCCTTGCGGAAGTCGACCGGCTTCGTCGCCACCATGACGCGGACCGCGCCGGTCGGGCCGATCACGAGCCGACCTTCAACGCACCGAGCACCGCGGCGATCGTCGCCGGAGAGGCCCCGTTCTCGATCGTCACCTTCACACCAGCGACGTCGATCTCGATCGCCGCCGCGCGCCGATGTTGTCGACTGCGCCGCTTTCGGCGCGGCGATGCAGCCGGCGGCTCCGCTGCGAGAACCGGTTCGGGAGTGACAACCGCCGGTACGAAGGCCGGCAGCGTCTGCGCGGCCTTGCGCGCCTCGCGGCGCCAGGTGAACAACTGCTGCGGCATCAGGCCATGCCGGCGCGCGACCTCGGAGACGACCGCTCCAGGAACCAGCGTCTCTTCAAGAATCCGCGCCCGGTCGTCGGCACTCCAACGCCGCCGGCCTATCGCGCCGGTGATCACCTCGAAGCGGCGAACCTCGCCCTCAGGCTCAAGTCTATGGTCAAGCCTAGACACAAAACGACCCTCCAAATCAGGATCGTCAGAGTGGGCGCTCAACGCGCTGCGAAGAAGGTGCGGTCGGAACAGCGCTTACGTTAGGTCGGAAAATAACAAGCATGCTCGAAGGGGCTTAGCCTCCAACCCGCAAACATGCAGACGGAGCTTCCGGCGGCCTTTGGCCGACGGCGGCAGAACTCAACGATTGTAGAAGGCTGAGCGCGACGCCAGTGATCAAGACGTTTCAGTCGCCTTTCATTGCCCGCTCAATTGCGGCAACAAGCTGGGCCTGGTCGAAAGGCTTCCCGAGCCGATGCAGGTTGGACAAACCTTCGTCGTCGGGCAGTTCGGCATATCCAGAAGCCAAGACAATTGGAAACCTGGGCCGAGAGGACCGCACACAGCGCGCGAGTTCTGCTCCCGTCATGCCAGGCATCGCATGATCAGTGATAATCAACTCGATCTGCTGATTTGAAGCTAGCACTTCTAAGGCCTTCGCGCCGGACATAACCTCGATTGCAGTATGGCCGAGATCCTCCAGCATGGCCGCTGTGCCCATTGAAACCAGGGCGTCATCGTCCACGACGAGAATCGTGCGGGAAACAAATTTTGAGCTACGGTGGGGAGTGGTGGCCGGCCCGGGTTCGACCTCCTCAACTGAGCCATCAGCGGAAACCGGAAGCCACAGGTCGACGCGCGTGCCTCGATTGACCTCGCTTGATAGTGCCAACGTACCGCCCGACTGGGCTGCAAGGCCGTGGACCATTGATAGGCCTAGCCCGGTACCTTTGCCCGGCCCCTTAGTCGTGAAGAACGGTTCAGCTGCCTTAGCGAGAGTGACCTCGTCCATACCAAGCCCCGTATCGGAAACGCTGATACAAACGTACGCACCGTGCTTGAGATTCAGGTACTGATTACTGGGCGAAATAATCTTATCTTCGGCATGGACCAAGATTGCGCCACCAGAAGGCATTGCGTCACGTGCGTTTACCACAAGGTTTAGCAAGGCAAGTTCTAGTTGATTTGAATCAGCCAGTACCTTAGATAAATTCTCTGGCAGCCTGCTTGACAGTTTAATGCCAGGACCAACCGCGCGTTGAAGCAGATTCTCCATATCATTGACAAGATTAACAATATCAACTGCCTGCGGCTTCAATTCTTGTCTGCGCGCGAACGCAAGAAGACGCTTTGTCAAAGCAGCGCCACGTTCGGCTGCTTGGATCGCGTTGCCAAGTAATCTTTCGGTTCGGTCTTCCTTCGGAATATGCTTCTTGAGCAGGTTCAAGCTTCCGAGAGCTGCCATCAGAAGGTTATTGAAATCATGGGCCACGCCACCCGTGAGCTGACCGATCGTGTCGAGCTTCTGCGCTTCGAACAACTGTGCCAGAGCTTCTTCGCGTTCGCGTGTGCGCTCCTCAATGCGTTGCTCCAGATTCTCGTTGAGGAGGCGAAGCTCGGCTGATGAGGCCTCTAGTGCGGCGGTTCGGTCAGCGACACGGCGTTCGAGCTCAGCATTGAGGCGTTCGAGTTCCCTGTTCTTGCGGTAGAGTTCGCAAAAGACCTTGACCTTCGCGCGCAGGACCTCCGGGACCACGGGAACCGAAACATAATCGACTGCACCGGCCTCGTAGCCACGTAGCCGATCAGGTTCGGCCATCATGATGGCGGAGACGAAGATGATCGCTGTCTTTTGGTAACGAGGGTGTTCGCGGATCATCGCGACGAGCTCGAATCCGTCCTGATCCGGCATGCATACGTCAACGAGGATGACGGCAACATCAGTTTTTAGAAGATGCTCAAGCGCCTCACGGCCAGACCTAGCCTTGATGAGGTTCTCGCCTAAGTGTTCAAGAATAACCTCATAGCTCAGAAGCTTCGCGGGCTGATCGTCAACCAGCAGGATATTGACCGGATCCATGGTTGGGATTCTCATCAGCGATGGAGCCACATCCGAAGAGCTGACAACAATTGCTCTGTATTCACCGGCTTCGCGAGATAGTCCGAGGCCCCGGCTTCCAAGCATTTTTCTCGATCCCCCTTCATCGCTTTTGCGGTAAGGGCAACGATGGGCAGGCGCCGCAGCGATGGATTCGAGCGAATGACCTGGATCGTTTCGTATCCATCCATGCCGGGCATCATGATATCCATGAGAACGAGAGCTATCTCAGGTTGAGAGTTGATTATTGTAATCGCTTCCGTCCCGGTCGTCGCCGTAAGTACTTTCATCCCGCGACGCTCTAGAACGCTGCTGAGTGCGAAAATGTTTCGCGCATCATCGTCCACGAGCAAAATTGTTTCGCCCTCGAGGTCTTCGTCCGAGCTATGCAGTCTCTCAAGCATCGCCTGTTTCGAGGGAGGAAGGTCGGACACGACTCGATGGAGGAAGAGCGCTGTTTCGTCGAGCAGCCTCTCAGGTGACTCGACGCCTTTCACCACGACGCTGCGCGCGATCGTATGAAGCTGCGCATCTTCCTCGGGTGAGAGTTCGCGACCAGTGAAGACAACCACTGGCACGTCAGCAATCGTTGCGTCGTCGCGGATTCGCTCCAGAACTTCAAATCCGGACATGTCTGGCAATTTGAGGTCCAGAACCACGCAGTCGGTCGAGCCCTCGCTCAGTACGTCAAGCGCCTTCGCACCAGTGTCTACACTGGTGATATCGATATCGGCGTGCCCCAGAAGCTCAGTCACGCCAAGGCGTTCGCTGTCATTATCTTCGACAAGAAGCAGGCGCTTCCGATGAGGCTCGGCATATGACTTCAGTCTTGAAAGCGCGCGGTCGAGGCCCTCGCTCGTAGCCGGCTTGTGCATGAACGCGAAGGCTCCGCGCGCCAGCCCGTGCTGACGGTCTTCGTCGAGGGTCACAATCTGCACGGGAATATGGCGTGTCGTCGGATCCTGCTTCAGCTGGCTGAGCACCGTCCAGCCCAACATGTCCGGCAAGAAAACATCGAGTGTGATTGCGGTGGGATAAAACTCACGCGCGAGCGAGAGCGCGTCGGCGCCCCGCATAGCGATGAGCACTTTGAACCCATTCGCATGGGCCAGGTCGACCAGAACGCTGGCAAAATGCGGATCGTCCTCGACCACAAGCAGGATCGAGTCTCCGTCCTGGATTTTGTCGCGATCATCGAGGAGCTGCTCGGCCGCCTTGTCCCCAAGACGCCCGGTCGTGAGTGCGGCGATTGAGACCGCGGYGGCATCCGTGAGGGTAGGCCTCATTGCGATCGGCGCGGCGCCGACAAAATTCAGAGGCAGATACAGCGTGAACGTGCTGCCCGCTCCCGGAGCGCTCTGCAACTGAATCTCTCCGCCCAGGAGATTTGCCAGTTCACGGCTGATGGCGAGCCCGAGACCGGTCCCACCATATTTGCGGCTTGTCGACGCATCCGCCTGCTGGAAGGCCTCGAAGATGATCCTTTGCTTCTCGGGCGGGATACCGATGCCCGTATCCGACACTTCAAAGGCGACAACGGAAGGGGCGTGCCGGAGTGACGGATGATCGACGCTCCAGCCACTCAGCACGGGCGAGACTCGCAAGCGGATTCCCCCATGGTCTGTGAATTTGAAAGCGTTCGACAGCAGGTTCTTGAGGACCTGTTGAAGGCGTTTGGAGTCCGTGATGATGCTGCGATCCAAGTCCGGGGCGAGTTCCACATTGAAGGAAAGCTTCCGAGCTTCCGCTTCGTGCCGGAACGGCCGTGTCAGAACATCGAGCAAGCTGTTGAAGAAAATCTCTTCGGCATCGACAGAGACAGTTCCCGATTCAATCTTGGACAGATCGAGAATGTCGCTGATCAGGTTCAGCAGATCTGTGCCAGCACCGTGAATCGTCCGCGCAAACTCGACCTGCTTGTCAGAAAGATTGCCCTCGGGATTTTCTCCGAGCTGCTGTCCGAGGATAAGAATCGAGTTGAGCGGCGTGCGCAACTCATGGGACATGTTCGCCAGAAACTCGGATTTATATTTTGAGGTCAGTGCGAGTTCGGTAGCCTTTTCCTCGAGGGCGCGCCGGGCCTGTTCGATCTCCTGGTTCTTGGCCTCGACCTCGACATTCCGTTCGGCGAGTTGCTGGGCCTTCTGTTCGAGCTGCTCGTTGGTCTGCTGCAACTCTCGCTGCTGGGTCTGGAGCTCCGTGGCGAGCTGCTGCGATTGGGTCAGGAGCCCTTCGGTCTGCATCGTAGCCTCGATGGAATTGAGAACGATGCCGATGGATGTGGTGAGTTGGTCGAGGAAGGAGAGCTGGAGCTCCGTGAAGCTTGCGATCGAGGCAAGCTCGATGACGGCCTTCACCTGGCCTTCGGACAGCACCGGCAACACGATTGCGTTTCGCGGCCGCGCCCTAAACACCCCTGAGCCGATCGGAGTGATCGTCTTTGGCAGGTCAGTGACGAGGATCCGCCGTGCGTCCTGCGCGCATTGGCCAATGAGGCCGTCACCCATCTGCAGCCGCGCGGGATGGCCGTTCGCGGGATCGTCTGCATAGGTCGAGAGAAGCCGTAGGACCGGCTGATCCGCCTCGGCCCCGACCTGATAGATGACGCCGTGCTGAGCCCCGACCAGCGGCGCCAACTCCGACAGCAACATGCGTCCCACGGTGGAAAGATCGCGTTGTCCCTGGAGCATGCTGGTGAAACGCGCGAGATTGGTCTTCAGCCAGTCTTGCTCGGTGTTGCGTTCGGTAGTCAGCCGCAGGTTGCCGATCATCGTATTGATGTTGTCTTTGAGCTCGGCGACCTCCCCCCGTGCCTCGACCTGGATCGAGCGCGTCAGATCGCCCTTGGTCACCGCAGTCGCCACCTCGGCGATTGCGCGGACTTGCGTGGTCAGGTTCGCGGCCAAGAGGTTGACGTTGCCGGTCAGGTCCTTCCATGTCCCTGCGGTGCCCGGGACATTGGCCTGACCACCCAGGCGCCCTTCGACCCCCACCTCACGCGCCACCGTGGTCACCTGGTCCGCGAATGTCGCGAGCGTGTTCGTCATGTTGTTGATGGTCTCGGCGAGGGCGGCGACCTCACCCTTCGAGGCGACCGTCAGGTTCTGCTTGAGGTCACCATTGGCCACGGCCGTCACCACCTTGACGATGCCACGGACCTGTTCGGTGAGGTTTGCAGCCATGACGTTGACCGTATCGGTCAGGTCCTTCCAGGTTCCGGCAACGCCAGGCACCTGGGCCTGGCCACCAAGCTTGCCTTCCGTACCCACCTCACGCGCAACGCGGGTAACCTCGCCGGCAAAGGCATTGAGCTGGTCGACCATCGTGTTGATGGTGTTTTTCAGTTCGAGGATCTCGCCCTTCACGTCGACGGTGATCTTGCGCGAGAGGTCGCCGCGAGCGACTGCAGTCGTGACCTCGGCAATGTTGCGAACCTGCGTGGTCAGGTTTGCGGCCAACAGGTTCACGTTGTCAGTGAGATCCTTCCAGGTACCAGCCACGCCGGGAACCACCGCCTGACCGCCCAGCCGTCCATCCGTTCCGACTTCGCGCGCTACGCGGGTGACCTCCCCCGCAAAGGAGCGGAGTTGGTCGACCATCGTATTGAGAGTGTCCTTGAGCAGCAGAATTTCGCCGCGGACGTCGACAGTGATCTTGCGCGAAAGATCACCATTGGCGATCGCGGTCGCGACCTCCGCAATATTTCGAACCTGAGCGGTCAGGTTGCCCGCCATCGAATTCACGCTGTCGGTCAAATCCTTCCAGGTTCCGGCGACGCCGGGCACTTGGGCCTGGCCACCCAGCTTTCCTTCCGTGCCGACCTCGCGTGCGACGCGCGTGACTTCCCCTGCGAACGCATTGAGTTGGTCCACCATGGTGTTGATGGTATTCTTCAGTTCGAGGATCTCGCCTTTTACATCGACGGTGATCTTGCGCGAGAGATCGCCGCGCGCCACGGCAGTGGTAACCTCAGCGATGTTGCGGACCTGGCCCGTCAGGT
Organism: Allobosea sp. P4_E12; assembly: GCF_056401655.1. Lineage (NCBI taxonomy): Bacteria > Pseudomonadati > Pseudomonadota > Alphaproteobacteria > Hyphomicrobiales > Alloboseaceae > Allobosea > Allobosea sp. P4_E12. The sequence continues at coordinate 8,302 of NZ_JBFUIY010000042.1, forward strand.
TCGACGCCATCGAGTTGACGTTCTCGGTTAGATCCTTCCAGGTCCCGGCGACGCCCGGCACCTGGGCCTGGCCACCGAGTTTGCCCTCCGTGCCCACCTCGCGCGCTACACGCGTCACTTCCGACGCAAAGCGATTGAGTTGGTCCACCATTGTGTTCAGCGTTTCCTTCAGCTGAAGGATTTCGCCTTTCACGTCGACGGTGATCTTGCGCGAAAGGTCCCCATTGGCGATCGCAGTCGAGACCTCGGCAATGTTGCGGACCTGCGCCGTGAGATTCCCGGCCATCGAGTTCACGCTGTCGGTCAGGTCCTTCCAGGTTCCAGCGACACCGAGAACGTTGGCCTGGCCGCCGAGCCGCCCTTCCGTACCGACCTCGCGGGCGACGCGCGTGACTTCGCCGGCGAAGCCGTTCAGCTGGTCGACCATCGTGTTGATCGTCTCCTTCAGCTCCAGAATTTCGCCGGACACCGTCACGGTAATCTTCTTCGAAAGGTCGCCCTGCGCCACGGCGGTCGCTACTTCAGCGATATTGCGGACCTGACCGGTCAGGTTCGAAGCCATCGAATTCACAGAGTCGGTGAGGTCCTTCCAAGTTCCCGCGACACCCTTTAGCTGGGCTTGACCACCGAGCTTGCCTTCGGTGCCAACCTCCCGAGCCACGCGGGTGACCTCTGATGCGAAGGCGTTAAGCTGGTCCACGGTGGTGTTGATCGTCTGCTTCAGCTGGAGGATCTCACCTTTCACATCGACGGTGATCTTTTTCGACAGGTCGCCATTGGCGATCGCTGTCGAGACCTCGGCGATATTGCGAACCTGGGCCGTCAGGTTGCCGGCCATGGAATTGACGTTCTCGGTCAGGTCCTTCCAGGTTCCAGCGACGCCGCGCACGTTGGCCTGGCCACCAAGGCGCCCCTCCGTGCCGACCTCACGCGCAACGCGCGTCACTTCCGAGGCGAAGGCGTTGAGCTGGTCGACCATCGTGTTGATGGTTTCCTTGAGTTCCAGGATCTCGCCCGACACGGTCACTGTGATCTTCTTCGATAGGTCGCCATTGGCGATCGCCGTCGAGACCTCGGCGATATTGCGAACCTGGGCCGTCAGGTTGGACGCCATCGAGTTGACGTTGTCGGTCAGGTCCTTCCAGGTTCCCGCGACACCCGGCACTTGCGCCTGTCCCCCAAGACGCCCTTCAGTGCCGACCTCGCGCGCGACGCGCGTGACTTCACCGGCAAAGCCGTTGAGCTGATCGACCATCGTGTTGATGGTCTCTTTGAGTTCCAGGATTTCTCCCGAGACGTTCACGGTGATCTTGCGGGAAAGATCGCCGCGAGCCACCGCTGTCGTCACCTGAGCGATGTTTCGGACCTGAGCAGTGAGGTTGCCGCACATGGCGTTGACGGAGTCGGTCAGGTCCTTCCAGGTGCCTGCGACGCCGGGGACGAGGGCCTGCCCTCCGAGCTTGCCTTCGGTTCCCACCTCGCGAGCGACGCGCGTCACCTCCGAGGCGAAGGAACGAAGCTGGTCCACCATCGTATTGATGGCTTCCTTCAGCTGCAGAATCTCCCCACGCACGTCGACGGTGATCTTCTTGGAGAGGTCGCCATTCGCAACTGCGATGGTCACCTCGGCAAGATTGCGGACCTGAGCCGTCAGATTCGAGGCCATCGAGTTGACGCTCTCGGTTAGATCCTTCCAGACCCCGGTGACTTCCCGGACCTGCGCCTGGCCACCCAGCTTGCCATCTGTGCCGACCTCCCTTGCGACGCGCGTCACCTCCGAGGTGAAGACACTGAGTTGCTTGATCATCGTGTTCACGATGGTCGCCGAGCGCAGGAACTCTCCCTTGAGCGGACGCCCGTCCACGTCGAGCGGCATCGTCTGGAGGAGATCGCCCTTCGCGACTGCGGAGATCGTGCGGTTGACCGCGGCGGTCGGCCACAGAAGGTCGTCAATCAGCGCGTTGACGGAGTTTTCCATATCCGCCCAGGCGCCGGCGGACAGTCCAAAACGCACCCGGGTTCGCGTCTTTCCATCCCGGCCGACAACTTGACCCACATGTTCCAGTTGTTCTGCCATTCTTTCATTGGCAGCGACGATGTCGTTGAAGGCATCGGCGATCTTGCCGGCTAGACCGATCTGGTTGCCCCGCAGCCTGACGGAGAATTCCCCGCGGCGCATCGATTGGAAGGCATTCAGAAGTTCATCCAGGTCAACCACCGAGCCGTCCGTGGCCGATGTTGCGCCGAATTCAGGATTGGCTGCCGGCAAGGTGGTCTGCCGCTGCTTGGACAGAGCCTGATCCTTGTCACTTCCAGCATGGTTCATGGGAGTTGGCTCCGCTCGGTATCAACCACAAAGTGATCTAGGCGCCACATTTCCAATCCGGGTCGCACAGCACGCTCAGCACGGATTTGGGAGGCTATCTTAACGTGTGAGCTCAGCAGTACGCGAGAGCGGCGCTTCGCTCGGCACGCCCCGACAGCCGGGTCGGTGGCGGCAACGTTGCGCGTACCTCACGCCCCTCCACAGAGCCCTTTGAGCGGAACCGGCGGCACCCAGAAATAGATCGAGCGGACTGCTGCTACAGCACGTCGACCGATTGTTAGATGACTGAAGCTTCAAGGCTACGGCCATGAGCGACGGGAGCGACGGCTCAAGGCAGCTGGCAGAGGTAGAATTGCGGATGTGCAAGCCAAAACCTCCAGGATGCCATCAGTGCATTCGAACTGAGCTCACGACGAAACGCCCCAAATCCGCCTTGGTTCCAACACATGTAAGGCAGCGACGGACTCAGGCGTAAGGTCTCCGGCCCACTCTTGGACCAGTCTATCGATTACGTCCGAAGTCAGCCCCTCCCTCCACTCCTCCCCCCATCTGCTTCGAACACCTTCACGCCGCTTGCTGGTCGTCGGGGCTGGCTCGCTCCCAAACTCGGGCACGACCCACGAGCCGTCCCGCTGATCTGGACCCTTGAACAATGGGCATGAGAGCGGTTGGGGGGAACAAAGGACTTGCCTCCCGGTTTTACTTTTTTGATGGAGGCCCAGCACAGTCGAGCTGCGTGCTCGAACATCAAGAACCGCCGAGTGCCTACATCGAGGAAGCTACGCCACAAAGGAACATTTGATGCCCTCAGGCAGAGGCCGGCTAATGCTGCGCCACAACTATTCTATCCCTGGCCTTTATCAATTCGAGGCCGCTCGGCGAGAAGGCATCTGGGAGGGATCCTTTACCGGGAACATTAGCCACATCGATCGCTGTGGGATGTCGAGCGAAATGGAACTTCACTGCGTCGGCGGACTCACCCTCACAGTTTCCGTGACCATTTACAGCGGGGCGGTGCTAACTTTCACTGCGCCGCGCGTAGAGAGCGCGAGTATCGTCCTGCCACTCGTTATGGAACGGAAAGCAGGCTCAGGTTAACGCCGATTGTTGCTCAGTGAGCTGCTCACGTCCGCGTGAATTTCCCTAATTTTGCATTCCATTGGTGGGTGCACATGCCCTCGGCTTGGAATGGCTCTTGTTGACGCACATAGCCGGCAACAAGCGAGCCGGGACAGATATTACGGGCATCTCGACCGATTTCCGCCATCCATCCCAGGATTTCGACGTCTGAGATCGTCGGGGATGGTCAAGTCGGCATCAAACACCTCGATGGAGGACGTCGAGCCCGCTGCCTAATTACTTAGAGACATGGGCTCTTAGACCATCCGAAAGCTGGTCAAAGCCCGCTTGTGCGTCGCAAGGCGGCCTCGGCTTCCAAAGTAGAGACGCGCGCCGTCGGCTGGTAATTGAAGCCCCCTTGCCGCCCGAACGACTCGATCCCCATTGCCCTCAGTGCCTGGATGGCCTTTGCGGCCTTCTGATCCGCTCGCCCTTTGTAGATCGGGTAGGCATTCTCGAGGAAATGGCTTCCTTCGAGCTTGAGATCTCCGGCGAAAAGCCCGTTAGCCGCCACATGATCTCGGAAGTCCTTTTCGGCTTTAAMGACCGATCCCTGGATGTGGTTGGCGATGACCTCGACGGCAAAGTACTCCCGATYCCCGCGTCGCCCATAAAAATCCGAGTACACGGTCAACCGCTTCCAGGCCCCCTTGTGAGAAAAATTATAGAGTATCGCTTCTCCGAAACCGCGTTCACCCGAGAAGCTGAAATACAAAGTCAGAAGCGTGATCGTTCCGAGCTTGTCCGAGATCGGCAGATTGCACAGCGCTTCGATCCTCATGAGGGGGATCGTCGAAATGACGCGTTCGGCCAGGATGACCTTGTCGTCCAGGGCGAGGCAAAAGTGACCGTCGCGCTTCTCCAACCGAAGCATCCTGGCATGCGTGACGATGGATGCGCCGCGTTTCGCCAATCGTGCAGCAGCAACAGCGTACAGGTGGCCATATCCCTCACGCGGACGCGCAAGCTGGCGGTTCGTGGGTGGTGGTTGCTTCCGCTTTACCAGACGGGCCAGCAGGGACCTCAGCGAGCTGTGCTCGCTGATCCAGAGCATCCTTTTCCTAGCCAATTCGATGTCGATCTGGTCGGACGAAACGCCATAGAAGCGCGTCATATACGAATCGAGCCCCGATCTTTGCAGAAGCCGGTCGCCGATCCAGAACTGCGCGAATTCCTTGGCATTCCGCATCTTCCGTCGGAAGATGCGCGCATAGAGCACAGAGGCAAGGATCTTCGAAATTTCGATCGGCCCGGCCGCGAGGATGTCATCCCTGACCGAAATCGGATAAGCGGTCACGATCCCTTGCGGTGTCAGCCTGCTCCAGCTGGGATCGATCCGCACATAGTGTTCAAGTAGCTCCGGGAAATGCTTAAGGAGCGGTGAATCGTCCTGAAATATGATGCTGCCGATATCGAAGGTGTACCCGTCTGACGACCAGTCGATGTGATTTCCGCCGATATGCGGATATTCATCGACGATGATTACCCGCTCGCAGCCCTGCTCCAGAAGAACGGAAGCAGATACCAGTCCGGAAATCCCCGCGCCAAGCACGACCGCATCGCATCGTTCTGTCACGGCAGGGGGATTCGGGAGCGCAGACCCTTGCATAGTGATGACCGGTTAAAGGGCTGGAAAAGCACAGTATAGGCAAGGCGCCATACCCCTAAAAGCAAATCAATCTAGCACCGCTTGCTCAATCGCCAGGCAGATTCGCGCTGAATCGCGACCAGCCATCCAGTTTTTTTTAAATTTTGCCTCTCCTGAAGGCACGCAAGTTACGATGCTCGACTATCGATCCCTGCTAGCGAAAACCACAAGATCAATCGCGCTGTAATAGAAGCGATCCATGCGGTTGGAGCGACTCTTGCAGGCGCACCAGCACGGCCGCGCACCAGGTTTAGCGGTTCAGCTGCGGACGTAAGAGAAATGACAGACACATGACCAGAGCTCGGATTCTCTATGTCCTGCCACCGACAGGGAAATTTGCCGGAATCGAGCGGGTGGTCGACGAGATCGCAAATACGATAGCCGTCGACTACGGATCGCGGTTCGAGATTGCGGTCCTGCATCTGTCGGACTACGGCGACTATGCCATTGGGCCACGCGCGTACACGTATCTGAAGGGCTCGATCCGCGGACGTATGCATCAGATGGGCGTCCTGCGCCGGATGATCGGGCATGGGAACTATGATCTGGTCGTCGTGCCCCAAATCGAACCGACAGCGATCGTCTGGGTCGCGTGCCTCGGCCTCGGTCCGCGTCTGGTTCTCCACCTGCACGGAAACCCGCGGCACGAGAACACTCATCCCAAAGCCAATATCCTCTTTGGCATTTTCCGAATGCTCGTGCTGGACCGTCTGGCCTACGTCTTCGGCACCAGCCCAAAGCAACTCATGGCCTTCGGACGGGATTTCCCGGGAGCGGCGAGCCACTGGACCCCAAATCCCGTCCGCGAATTCCCGGCCATGGAGCGCGAGGCACGCGATGACGATGACCCCGTCGTCTTTGTGAACGTTGGACGCTTTTGCTTTCAGAAGGGGCAGGACCTAATTATTGAGGCGTTCGCCGACGTCGTTCGCCTACGTCCGAAGGCCAGACTCGTCCTGGTCGGATACGGCGAGGAGAAGGCTGGGCTGCTTGCTCAGGCCAGTACCCTCGGGATCGCGGATTCGGTGAGCTTCGAACATCACCCGCAGGATCCCGTTCGTACGCTGGCGGCTGCCGATGTCTACGTCTCGCTGTCGCGCTGGGAGGGCTGGAGCCTTGCGATCTGCGAGGCTTTGCGTGTCGGATTACCGGTGGTGTCGTCGGATTGTGAATTCGGCCCGAGCGATATTCTGACCGACGAGCGGCTGGGCCGACTCGTCCGGACGGACGACAAGGCCGGTGCGGTCGAGGCGATGCTCTACTATCACGACAACATCGTTGCCGAGCGTGCATTCGCCGAGTTTCGTTCGGCTTACGTCGCGCGTTTCGATGTCGCAAAAGTGGCGGCGGAGCACGCGCTGGCTCTTACGAAGGCCGCCGGCCGCCCAGTCGCTGGCGCCCCCCGTCGCGAGGTAGGGAATCCGTGGGACGGGCGAAGATCCGCATGACCGTCAGCGGAACTGTGACGCTTCACTGGCACTGCGTTTGCAGATCGCCTCGGCTGGCACGGTTTTGCGCAGGAGCCCGGCTGCCAGGGCGAGGCCCGGACCCCCGTCGAAGGGCGGACCATGTGCCCTAACCAAATAGAGGGCTTCGCGATGGCCGCGTTACTGAAAATGAGTTCTGCCGCATTCCTGCTCGCCGCATTCGGCAGCCAGCAGATCATTTGGGCGCAGCCTCGCTCGGACAGCTGCGCCTTGCGCCCGGTTCTGCTCGAGGAGTTCGACACCCTCAGCATCGCGGCCCGCACGCTCGGCCCCGCGCGCTGGACTGCCCACACGCCGTGGAACGGCGACTTTGGAGACGCGCAGTTCATGGATCCCGGGCCGCAGGGGCCATTCCAGATCGAAAACGGCGTGCTCGTCATAACGGCCTCAAAGACCCCCGACGGGAAGTGGAAATCCGGGCTGATCGCTGGGGCCGACGCGAGCGGAGCCGGTGTCGGCGCTCAATACGGCTATTTCGAAGTGCGAATGAAGATGCCCCCGGGCCCGGGCACCTGGCCGGCGTTCTGGCTGGCGCCGCTCAAGCCTGCCAACAGTTCTGACGGGGATGTTGAGATCGACGTCATTGAATATTATGGGCAGTTCACGGCTGCTTTCCAGTCCGTGGTACATGTTTGGTACAAGGACCTCACAAGGAAGAGAGGTCAGGCCAAGGTCATCGATGTGAAGGACGGAGCGCTTGTCGCGGACTTTCACACGTTCGGAGTGGATATATCCCCGAGCAAGATTACCTTCCTCCTGGATCGGAATGAGGTTTGGTCCTACCCATCGCCACCTGAGCTCAACAGCAAGATGTACCCACTGGTCAATCTCGCATTGGGAAGCGGCTGGCCGATCGACAAGACGCCCAACCCTTCAAAGCTCTACGTCGATTATGTGCATGTTTATGAGCGGGGTTCCGGGCCGCCTGAAGGCTGTCCTGTCGGACTGCCGCGATAGGGGGTTAAACAGCGCAACAGGCAGCGCATTCGCACCGCAGCGCGGGGTGCGGACAAGGCTACCGGTCTGCCATGTCGTCATCGGCTTGTGGCGCCAATGGGCGAAGGTGCTGCCCGAATGCCGGGCAATAAAGCGGCCTAAAGCGAGGCGTGGGTGTCGAACCAGCCCGGAAGCGGGCCCCGGTAGCCGGTTGCAGCCTTGTAGGCCGTCGATATCACCCCCTTCGCGACGCGCGGGAGTTTCGAATAGACCGAGCGATCTCCGAACATCCGGTATCTGGCAAAGATCGCCTTGTAGGATGCGATCGCCTGGTCCCTTGTCAGCCAGGGCTGAGGGATGTCTTCTCCGAACGGGCCCGAGGCGCATTCCATGAAGGTATAGGCAATCGGCTTGCCGTCGACGGTGCGCACCTGAACGGTCCGTCCGGGAATGCTCCGTTGCTGAACGACTTTGAACTTCGTATAGCCGAGCCGTTCAAGGAGATCGAATTCCTTGATGAGCTCGTCGAAATCGACCTTTTCCGATTCAATCGAAAGATAGTTCGGCCGCTCCGGGAACTCCCGCAATGCATCCAGAACCAGAATATCGACCCCTTCGACGTCAATTTTGACGTAATGAGGGACCCCGAAGCGCGCGAATACATCCGGCACGTCGATCCTGGGCAACTGGATGGCTTCGCTTTCAAAGCCACGGGCCGCATTGCGATAGGCCCAATCGGGCTCGATGGTCCCCCAGATGGACGCGCGCGGGTTCCTGTAGAAGGTCACCGTATCACCGGCTGAAGGCGGCGCGATTGCTCCTTCGACGATGTGGAGGCGACCTACCTCAAGCTCATCGCGAAACTTGAGCCTGCATTCCTCGATCAGCTGCGGATTGGCTTCGACCGCGACAACACTGAAGCCCTTCTTCAGGTAGAATTCGGTATCTTCGCCTCGGTGCAGGCCAAAGTCGTATACAAGATTTGAGTTCACCTGCGATCTCCATGTTGCGCGGCGACTGGCGACAGGGCTGTATCTCAGCGTTCGTGCACCGTGCCGGGCTGCCGGGTCTCGGCGCGAACGAGTTCGCGACTGATCTCGACATGTCTGCGAATGTAGGCATCCAGGTTAGCCGGCCCCTCGACGACCCGCACCTGAGCACGAGCTGTCATCGCCAAAGAAGTTTCGCGCTGCGCAATGACACGCGCGATTGCGGCCGTTAAGGCGCCAGCATCTCCGACCGGAACAAAGATTACCTCGTTGTCGGTAAAATAGGAGCGCAGGCCTCCGGCATCGGACGCGATGACGGGGACGCCGGCCAGAATGGCCTCCAGGATGGCGGTGATTCCACTGGCGTGGGCATTTTCTGTAAGCGGGACGACGGCGACTGATGCGCGTCCGTATGCGGCACGCAATTGGTCGTTCGTCTTGGCGGGCCACATCCGGACATGCGATCGTGCGAGCCCCCTGTGCCTCCCGGCCGTATGAGAGAGAATATCGACTTCGACGCCTTTGAGATCGTTGACTGCGGCGATCAGCGTCTTCCAGTCTCTATGGCGGTCGTTTCCGACGGCAACAACCGAAGCCCTCGCTCCCGTCGCCTGGACTGGTTTGGCGAGATCTTCGCACCCGATTCCGAAATGCAACATTTCAATTCGCTTGTCAGGAAAGAGCTTTCGGGCGATCTCGGCGTTGGCGGTGGACAGCGTCGTCAGAACATCCACGCGGCGGATCAAGAAGCGGTAAAGCGCCCTCCTGATCGGTCCAAAGCGCGGCCAGCGGTCAAACAGCCATACGCTCTGGCCTATTAGCTTGGGGCCATTTCCTCGCACGATGAGCAGCGCCGACACCGCCAGGAACTGCGATTCAGTATGTGTCCACACGACATCGGATCGAAAGATCGCATCTCTCTGGGACACGGCATGGGCCATGTCGAATCCCAAAATCACCCTGGCACCGAGGCGCACCAGGCGACCGAGCATGCCTTCGTTCCGGGATCGTGAGAACCTCACGCGGCAGCCCATCAATCCGGCTCTTCCATAACCATAGGGCGTCATATCGTTCCGTCCGACCAGGGTCCCGTTCGCCCAGGCCTCACGCCAGCCATCCGCGTCCTTGTCGTAAGCTAAATGGGCAAACACGCTGATCGGCGGGTCGTTGTGAGCTTCCCAACCGCGGCCGCCGACTGCTGCGCCCCGAGCAGTGCATTTCGTCTCATCCGATAGCAACATCTTCAACTCCTCGCGCCCATCGCCGGTCTGGCGGGCCAAGGGCTCTGTTGGTCTGGCCGCCGGTCATGGCCCACTTACCCCGGCTTGGGGCGGCGCCGAGCTATGGAAATGGTGGGCAAGCTTCACGAATAGCCTTCGTGCCGTTTGAGGCGCTCCGTCAGCAGCACGAGCAGAATGCCGATCCCCAACCCGGCCGCCTTGACCATAGAGTCGTGGACGGTGCCGTGACGGCTCGGTATCCAGTTCTGCGCCACCTCCAGCAGCGCGACCGAGGCGAAACCAGCCGCGAAAATGACGAACCGATGCCTCGGGTACCCGATCGCGAACGCGGCGGCAGTGAATAGATACGCCAGGATCCGCTCCAGATCCGGAAAGCCTCCGGGGATGGCTGGCCGCTGCTCGATCCCCGAAAGGGTTGCGTAGACGATGATGCCGGCCAGCACCCAGCCCAGAACACGGCAGAGTTTCCGGGACGCTACTACTTTCCCGAATGCTCGAAGCCATGGGCGCGCGCCCGTCGCCGGCGAAATCCCGGATTTTAGCAGGGCGGAGCCTAACTTAGATCCCTCGATCTGTGCCCGCCAATCTCCGAGCATCGCACGCTGGGTCTGGAGTTCGGCCAGACGCCGTTGGCAATTGCTCATCTGGGCTTCGGCCTCGACAAGGCCAGCCTCATCCTCCGCCTCGCGTTCGTAATAGATGCCGTCCTCATTCCCCATAAGTTCAGCGGCCTGCATGCGGGCCGCCTCCAGGCGGCGCGTAAGTCCGTCCACTTCACGATTGATCGACGCGAGCGTAGTGACCAGAACGTTTCGGATGGGACGCATCCGATGGATATCGGTTTGAAAGTCCCGGTCTTCGCCTCGAAAGCGCAGTGGACGTGACAATGCCGATCCCCTGTCCGCAGACGGCGGAGACGGCGACTGCCGCCTCACCAGCAGGTGGCTCAGCAATTCATGTGCCAAATGGGCTTAGCAGACAGGCAGGCCGTACTGTCGCCGGCTCAGGGGCGCGGCCCCGTGTCCAAGGTACGGGGAATGACACGAGGCGTTTCTGCTTCCCTTGCCGCGCTGCGGGAGCGCCTGGCGCTGAGGATAACGCTGAGAAGGCCAACCGTGGCGCTGGCTGCGACCGTTCCCAAGACCATCGCCAAGAGGGCGCCTTGCGCCCAAAAAAGCCAGATCGTCAGCCCTCCGCTTGCGAGCGCGACGATGAACAGGACTATCAGCATTGGTTTTCGCTTCCGCAGCGCTTCATCCCAACAGGACCTTAGCCTTAATTGCCGTCCCGGAGAAGCACGCCGGATCCCGCCCCTCCCGAAAGATTGGAGGAGCACCGTTTAAGGGAATGTTAACGGCAGCGCGAGAATTGGCCGCTGTTTTGCTTTGGTACTTACGGCCAATCCGTTTGGAGTGTTCCGTGAAGCAATGCGTTCAGATCTATCGCCCGTCTCAACGGGGTGATTTCGGCCGAAAGTGCATCGGCGCTGCTCGTGGGGGACTTCTGGCGCTGGTCTGCATGTTCGCGGCTCTCCCGAGTGGGTTTGCCATTGCAGCGGAGTATCACGTTGGTCCGCATGATCGTCTCCGGATCAAGGTATCCGAATGGCGACCGACCACGCGCGAGCTTTTCGAATGGTCGGCTCTGAGCGGTGAATTTACAGTCAGCCCTGCAGGCATGCTGTCGCTCCCAGTCATCGGCGCATTCTCCGTCGAGACCATGACGATGGCGGATATCGCAGCAACGATATCCGACAGATTGAAAGTGGCCGCAGGGCTCGTCTCGGCACCAGCAACCGCAGTGGAGATGGCTCAGTACCGCCCGATCTATGTCGTTGGGGCGGTCGAGCGCCCAGGAGAGTACGCATACCGCCCTGCAATGACGGCTTTGCATGCGGTAAGCATCGCGGGTGGCTATCAGCGCGCGGAAACGGCGCTAGGTCGATTCGAGCGCGAGACGATCGTCGCCGAAGGCGAAATCCGCGTACAGCAGTCGCAACTCGTCTCGCTTCTGCTGCGTCGAGACCGCCTTCAAGCCGAGGCTCGCCAGGCAGACGACATTCGCTTCGCAAGCGAGATCGAGCGCTATAGCGGGGACGGCGCGGCTGACGCGATGCGCGAGGAGCGCGCCCTGTTCACTTCGCGTCGCAAGGCAATCGTGTCGCGCATCGAACTCCTGCGGGAATCCCGCAGGATGCTGGACGAGGAACTGAGGACGCTTAGTGCGAAGGAAATCACTCAGAAGCGCCAACAGGATCTCATCCAGCGCGAACTCGACAATATCAATAGCCTCATTCGGCGGGGGTTGACGGTCAATCCGCGCCAACTCGCGGTTGAGCAAAATCTGGCGCAATCCGAAAGCCAGGCCCTGGACTTGATACTAGCTACAGCGCGGACAAAGCAGGAGATCAGCCGGCTCGAAGCTTCGATCCTGGAGGTCTCGAATGAGCGCGAGATCGATATTGCGCGTGAGCTCCGCGAGACCCAGCTCTCCCTGAAGCAGACCGTTGATCGGATCAACTCCTTGCGCGCGCTGATCTATGAATCCAGCGCGGTCGCGCCGGCGCTTCAGACAGAGCAAGAGCGGACGTTGGGCCGAATGCGGTTCAGCATCCTGCGCCAGGATAGAGAAGCGGTTCAGGAAATCCAGATAGAGGAAAGTTCGACGATCCAGCCCGGTGATGTGGTGAAGATCGAACGGGCGGGGCTGCGGTCGATCGCCGCGCGGCCGCCCACCGGCGCTTCGCCAGGCGTGCAGAATTAACCGGAGCCTTTCGCCCAGGGAGAACCAGAGACATCGCGGCGAATCGTGCCTGCTACAGTCGCCAATCAACCGAAGGAACAGGGCATGGCATTGTCGGGCGAGCCCCTGGTTCGCGTCTTTTTGGCTGACGAGCATCCAATCTTTCTGGTCGGGTTGCATTCCTGCCTTCAAGGGAATCCCTGCATTGAGATCGTGGGTAAGACGAACAAGGTCGGCCAACTGATCGACGCTGTGAATGGCGCCATGCCGGACGTCCTGATTGTGAGCGCGAGCTTCAACGGCGTCTCGGCGATGGAAGCGCTGTTGATGAGCGTGCCATACCTGCGGGTGATCGTACTGGTTGATCAGGCGGAGGCGGCTCAGGCCCGACACATGTTGGCACTGGGCGTGCGTGGCTTCGTTTTCAGGCAATCCCCAATTCAGATCTTACCCAAAGCAATCGCCGCCGTGCGCCGCGGCGAGTACTTCAACGATGCAGCGGACGCTCAAACCCGAGAACGCATTGCCTTTGAGCGCATAAATGGGTCGTCAATCCAAGCCACGTTGACTAGCCGCGAGCGCGAGGTCCTACGACTGATTGCGCTCGGATTCAGTGTTCGAGAGGCAGCTGACACTCTTGGCATCGCGGCTAAATCGGCGGAAACCTACAAGGCGCGGGCAAGCATGAAGCTCGGCATCGATAACAGGCGAAAGATCGTGCAGTACGCTATCATCCAGGGCTGGTTCCAATAGTTCCCGCGGGCTCGCGGCATCTGGCGCCCCGTTCAATCAAATGCCCCTCAATTCATCGGATACCGGGTCGCTCGTAGAGCCGCGGCCATCTTAATCGGCGTGCGCGACAGTCTCTACGGACCTAAGCGATCAATAATGCGGCGATTCATCGATAGTTCTGTCGGGAATTTTACTGACAATGGTCGTTATTGGATCAGTTTTTTGACGTTGTGGTCAAATATGGTGCGACGCACAATAAGCGTCTTGTTATATAACCAATTTCGATTAATAATATATTTATATTCTCCCCGTGGTGTAGGGCGAGGCGATGGATCGATCATTGAAGTCACGATACTTCGCATTAGCGCTTTCGTCACCTATACGAAGGCGTAAGACACTTCGCACAGCAGAATACACGGCAAAACGCTTGTTCGATGTGTCGATGGCGTCGGTACTGATCATCCTTCTAACGCCGTTGATCATTGTACTCATCGCTCTGATCCGATCGTCCGATGAGGGCCCAGCGTTGTTTCGCCAAATGCGCATCGGTAAGGGGGGCAGATCTTTCGCTTGCTGGAAGTTTAGAACCATGGTCTGCGATGCCGATGAGGCACTGCAGCGCCTGATCGGTTCGGACCCGGCCGCTGCGAAAGAATGGGCCGACTCTCAGAAGCTCTCGCGCGATCCACGTATCACGCGGTTTGGTGGGTTTCTGCGCAGGAGCAGCCTCGATGAGCTTCCGCAACTCTTCAATATCATCGTCGGCGACATGAGCTTTGTCGGCCCCCGGCCTATCGTTGGGGCCGAAATTGAGCGGTACGGCGAAGCCTTTGCGCATTGCTTTTCGGTTCCACCGGGCCTCACCGGGCTATGGCAGGTTAGCGGTCGAAGTGACTGCAGTTACGCAACCCGCGTCGCGCTCGACAGCCAATATGCCAGCGAATGGCGCTTGCTATTGGACGCGAAGATTCTCGCGAAGACCCTCCCCGCGGTTCTGCTGCAACGGGGCAGCCGCTAGACGCGCGAGCTATCCGAACTCGTCAAACGAAGGGAAAGCCTTCAATGCAACAGCCGTCCCCAGGCCAGGCTAAGGCCCAAGACTGCGTCAGGGAGTTCCTCCCCCTATGAAGGTCGCGATCGTCCATTACTGGCTGGTCGGAATGCGAGGTGGAGAGAAGGTTATCGAGGCTCTCTGCCGCATGTATCCCGAGGCCGACCTGTTCACCCATGTCTACGTTCCCGAAGCGGTGTCGGACGAAATCCGGCGCCACAAGGTGACGACGAGTTTTATCAACCGACTGCCACGAGCCTCTAATTTTTATCAGAAATATTTGCCCCTAATGCCCCTCGCGCTCGAGCAACTCGATCTGCGGGGCTACGATCTCATCATCTCCAGTGAGTCCGGACCGGCCAAGGGGATCATTCCCCCGCCCGGCTCGATGCATATCTGCTATTGCCACTCGCCGATGCGCTATATCTGGAACATGTTCCATGAATACCGGAATCGATCCGGCGTATTCACCCGCTTCTTTATGCCCTTTCTCGCGCATTACGTCAGGAACTGGGACAGCATTTCTGCCGACCGCGTCGATCATTTCATCGCCAACTCCGAGACCGTTGCCCAGCGGTTGCACCGTTACTATCGGCGCGCATCCACGGTGATCAACCCGCCGGTCGATGTCGACGCGTTCGAGGTGGTGCCGCCGGAGCAGGTCGAGGACTATTGCCTCATGGCCGGGGAACTTGTCGGCTACAAGCGCCCCGATCTCGCCGTGGAAGCCTTCAATCGGTCCGGCCGACGGCTCGTCGTGATCGGCGGCGGCGAGATGCTCGCCGCGCTACGACGGATGGCCAAGCCGAACGTCACGGTCCTGGGGCCGCAACCCTTTGCCGAATTGCGCCGCCACTATTCCCGCTGCCACGCCTTGATCTTTCCGGGAGAGGAGGATTTCGGAATGGTTCCGGTCGAGGCGATGGCGAGTGGCCGACCGGTCATCGCCTTCCGACGCGGCGGAGCCACGGAAACGGTCGTCGATGGTTTTACCGGCCTGTTCTTCGACGAACAGAGCGTCGAGGCGATCATCGATGCAGAGGAGAGAGCGCGGGCGATCGTGTGGCAGCCTACAGAGATCGCGAACCACGCCCGCATGTTCTCGAGCAGCGTCTTCGAGGGGAAGATGCGGGCGCATATTGACCAGTTGCTCAAGCCGTTGGCCGGTACGTTCACCCTGGTTCCCTCCGCGCAGCGTGAGCGACCGGTGCTCCTGAGCACGGCTTGAGCGAGCGGTTTCCGAGCGGGTATTCGAGGGGCCGGCCTTGTCTGATGAACCATTGGAGATGATCGAAGGCAACCTCCCCGCGCTCATCGGGCGCGCTTGCGCAGCCATGCCTGCCGAATGGCCGAACCAACGGTCGCATAGCCGCCCCATGGCCGCGCCTTTCAAGCTTCGCATTCGCGATCGAGCTCGCCCTCACCCCGCGCGAACGCGGAGAACGTCTTCTACCGGTGCTCATGTTGTGACCGCGGTCGGTAAAGCTGGCCTGGATACCGCTGATCATCAGGGTCGGCGGATTGTTAACCTCCGACTGGGCGGAGACATTGCGCCATGAGCTTGGAACCGATTGGCGTCCTGACGATCCTGATCGGCCTCGTTTGCCTGTATCTGGGCACTGGCGCGCTGACGAGGGGCACTGTTACCGCGTCGGTCCTCGGCGCATCGTCGGCTCTGTTCATCGGCCCTGCGAACATTCCGCCAGGTCATGTCATGCTCGGCGTCCTCGCGCTCGGAGCGATGACCCGCCGTCGCGAGTCGGTCGCCGCGATCCGCTCGCTCCACCCCAACGAACCCGGCTTCTGGTTCGCGTGCCTCGCGATCTATGGCATTGCCAGCGCCTTTCTGATGCCGCGTGTTCTGGCCGGAATCACCGAGATCTTTCCGCTCGGCACGACGGTCTTCGACGATACCGGTTCGACCGTCCCACTAGCGCCCGGGTCGAGCAATCTGGCGCAAAGCGTCTATATGGCATCCAATCTGCTGTGCTTCGTCATGATTGTCGGCGTCGCGTCGAGCCGCGGCGGCTTTGCGGCCACCTTGAGTGGGCTCATCGGCTACTGCGTCGCGAACACGGTCTTCGCCTTCGCCGATCTCGCGACCTACGCGACCGGCACCCAGGACCTGCTCGGGTTCATGCGCAATGCCCGCTACACGCTGCATACCAATTCCGAAGTCGGCGGGATGAAGCGGATCGTCGGTTCTTTCACGGAAGCCTCGGTTTTCGCGCGGTCCACGCTCGGCGTATTCGGCTTCATGGGTACGCTTTGGCTGTGCGGCCATCGCTCGGTGCTTACTGGCACGGTTGCAGCACTGTCGCTGCTTCTGATCATCCTGTCGACGTCATCGACGGGGCTTGCGGGCGCACCAATCGTCCTGTGCATCCTTTACGCGACGGCGATATCTCGCCTGGGCCATGGATCATCGGCGCGGCATGCCGCTGCCGTCGTCTTCTGGGCGCCCCCGCTCGCTATCGCAGGATTGCTCCTTGTGCTCCTCGACCCCGCAGTCGCGACGACGATACGCGACTATGTCGACATGGCAGTCCTCGATAAGGCAGGCTCCACTTCCGGCATCGAACGAAGCTCCTGGAACGTCGTTTCCTTCCAGAACTTTCTGGACAGCTGGGGATTAGGTGTCGGCCTGGGCACCGCCAGGGCCTCGAATTTCGTCATTGCGCTGCTGGCAACCACCGGAATACCCGGACTCTTCTTCTATTCTATCTTCGCAATCGAGTGTTTCGCTCGCCCGCGCGGTGAGGCCCGCAGCCTGGACGCGAATGTCGCGGTCGCGGCAAGAAACGGCGCACTAGGCCTGCTGTTCGGCGACCTACTCGTCGGCACGGTCATAGACCAGGGACTGTTCTTCTGCGCGCTCGCGGCGACGGCGGCAGCGTTGAGACCGCGCCGGCGTGCGCTCCGGCTTCTCCAGCCCCTGGGCGCGCGCGCATGAGCGGCCTCGCTACCTTCGCGGTCAATGGCCGCTTCCTGACACAAGCGCTGACGGGCGTGCAGCGCTACGCCCTTAATGTCGTCGAGGCGCTGGATGGTGCACTGGGGAATGGAGACAGCACGAGTACGATCATCGCGCCAAGGAGCGCCATTGACCCCGGCCTGCAGAGAATGGGCCTCGTTCGCGGCGGAAGGCTCGCCGGACATGCCTGGGAGCAGGTCGAGTTGCCCGGCCTTTGTCGTGGGCGCCTGCTCAACCTCTGCAATACGGCGCCCGGAATGAAGGCCGATCAGATCGTCTGCATTCACGACGCCAACGTCTTCACCGCCCCGGAGAGCTACAGTCTCGGCTTCCGCGCCTTCTATCGCACCCTGCAGCCGCTTCTCACGCGGCGCGGAGTCCGTCTCGCCACGGTATCCCAGGCATCGGCGCGCCAGATTGCACGCTACCTGGCGGTGCCAGCCGGCAAGATTGCGGTTCTGCCCAACGGCCACGAGCATGCCCTCCGCTGGGATCCGACCAAGGCGCGGATGGCCCGCGCGTTCCAGGAGCTTCGGCGCGAACGCGGCGATCGCCCCTTCATCCTCGCCCTGGGCTCCCGCGCCAGGCACAAGAACCTCGAGCTTCTGATCGAGATTGCCCCCAGCCTCGCTGCGGCAGGCATCGACGTCGTGGTCGCTGGCGGCGGCGGCGAGATCTTCACCAACCCAATGCTGGGAGACGCGCCGAGCGTCAGCATGATTGGCAGAGTCAGCGACGACGACCTCGCTTACCTGTTCGAACACGCGCTTTGCCTGGCGTTCCCATCC
Organism: Allobosea sp. P4_E12; assembly: GCF_056401655.1. Lineage (NCBI taxonomy): Bacteria > Pseudomonadati > Pseudomonadota > Alphaproteobacteria > Hyphomicrobiales > Alloboseaceae > Allobosea > Allobosea sp. P4_E12. The sequence continues at coordinate 26,335 of NZ_JBFUIY010000042.1, forward strand.
TGGACCGAAGGGTTCGGCCTGCCGATCATCGAGGCGATGGCGCGCGGATGTCCGGTCGTCTGCTCGGACTGTGCCAGCATGCCGGAAGTCTGCGGCGATGCAGCGCTGCTGGCCGCGCCCGACGACCCGGCGCAGTGGATAGCCCATATTCGCGCGCTGGCAGGGTCCGCGGCTTTGAGGGACCAGTTGGTCGGGCGCGGACGGGATCGCCTGCCATTGTTCTCCTGGCGTAATACGGCTGAAGGCTATCTCGATCTGCTGGCATCGCCGCTTGCCGCGCGGCCGACCCCCTCCATCACCAGCGGACAGCGTCTTCGCATCGGCGTCGTCGTCGCCACCCGCGGCCGGCCGGATGTCGTCAGCGCATCCGTCCGTTATCTGCTCGATCATCAGACCCTCAAGCCGGATTCCGTCATCATATCGTGCATCGACACCGTAGATGCGGGCGACCTTGACGGTCGAAACGACATCCGAGTGGTCGTCGGGCCGCCTGGCCTGGCAGCGCAGCGAAACACCGCCCTCGCGCATCTCCCGCCGAACATCGACATCGTCGCCTTTTTTGACGACGACTTCGTCGCGCACCACGATTGGCTAGCTGTCGCCGCGCAGACCTTCCGGGACGAGGCGAGCGTCGTCGGGTTCACCGGTCGGGTCCTAGTGGACGGCATCACCGGCCCCGGCATCAAGTTTGCAGAGGCCGTAAGAATGGTGGCGGAGGCGCCGCCAAGCGACTGGTCCTGGGTCGAACCGTACAGTCCATATGGGTGCAACATGGCTTTCCGCCACGCAAAAATTGGCACCGTGCGTTTCGACGAACGTCTCGTCCTCTATGGCTGGCTCGAAGATCGGGATTTCTCTGCGGCACTCGCTGCGCAAGGCGGACGCTTCGTGAAATGCGCCGATGCGTTCGGCGTCCATATGGGGGTCAAAACCGGAAGAGTGGCGGGTGAACGCTTCGGTTACTCGCAGATCGTCAACCCTCTTTACATGCTGCGCAAGGGGACAATGACAATTGCTCAGGTGGCGGACCATCTCTTTCGCAATATCGCGAGCAACCTGGGGCGAGCCCTGTGGCCAGAGCCCTTTATCGACCGTCGAGGGCGCCTCCGGGGCAACATCCTCGGGGTGATCGATGTCCTTCGTGGGCGGATGCAGCCTGAACGTGCAGCCGCTCCGCAGCTGGGGACGAAGCCACAATGATGCTCAGAGAGTTTCCACTCGCGCGCCCTGTCCGGATCATGCCCCTGCCCGATGCAGTGCCCCCTCCCCCAGATGACGGCCCGGTTTCAATGCTGCGGGCGGTCGGCGCCACTGCGCTGCGTCATAGAGTGAAACTGGCGGGATGGATCGTCATCTGCTTGGCCGCCGCGTTCCTCTACGCTCGCGCAACCCCGCCGACCTACACGGCGGCGACAACCTTGCTGCTCGAGCCGCGTCGGCAAGTGCTAACCACGGCGCGCGAGGTGGTTGCGCCCTCGACGCTCGACTTGAACCGGGCCGACAGCGAACTACAGGTAGTCCGCTCGGAGCGGTTATTGAGCACGGTCTTTGCCGCTCTGCGGCTGGCCGATCATCCAGAATTCCAATCTCGAAGGCCTAGTGCGATCCAGCGGCTTTGGCGGGATCTCTCGGGCGTCACGCCCCTAAGCGAAGCACTCGCATCGAAGCCCGGTGAGGAACCGGTCGCCCCCCACGGAGGGGCGGAGCTGGGCCCGGACCCGAGCAGGGTTACATTCGAGAACTTCGCGCGCCGCTTCTCGGCGCGCCGCGTCGGTCAGTCCTATGCGATTGAGATCGCCTACGACTCGGCGGATCCTAATCTGCCGGCCCGGGTCGCGAACGCCGCCGCCTCCGCCTATCTCCTGCAATCTGTGGCGTTCAAGGCCGATGCCGCGCGCAGCGGAGGCGAATTCCTTCAGGCACGCCTCAACTCTCTTTCCGCCCAGGTCGACGCCGCTCGTCTCGCTGTAGAGGCTGGCGAGCTTCCTTCGAGCTCGACCCCCGACGCTGATGCCAAGATTATCGGTGCAGCGCAGACACCGCTTGGACCCTCTGCGCCCCGGAGGGGGCTCATCCTCGCTTTCGGCGGTGTTTTCGGGTTGTTGAGCGGACTTTTCGTCGGCGCAATCGCCTCAGCCCTCGATCGCAAGATCTGGCGGGGGCAGGACATTTTGCGTGAAACTGGACTACCCTGTCTTGCCGCGATTTCGAAGTTCGACTCGCGGGACGGCGCGCAGCACGCCTCGGCCCAAGAGATGGCGTCGCTCGTCGCGAGCGAGGGGTCCCAAGCCTATGTTGCGGGGATACGAGATTTGCGGACGGCCATAGAAATCGCTCGCCCTGCGGATCGCACGGGCGGCAATTTTGTCATCGCCATCGGTAGTTGGGAGCACGGGGAAGAAGCCAGGATGCTGGCCATGAATCTTGGCCAACTGATGCATCTCGGCGGCCGCTCCGTCAGCATTCTGAGCGCGAATCTTGACGCCTTCCTCACGGAGTTGCCCGACGCCGCGCGCCCCTCCACCATGGTTGATGCTATCGCCGAGAATCTGCCGCCCGAGCGCGTCGCCTTTCTGCTGTTCGATGGAATGCGACTGCTTCCGATTCGATCGGCCATTCCCCAACTCAACCGCTTCGCCGATCTTCGCGAACCCAGGGCCGCGCGTCTCGTCGCGCATGCCAAACAACTCGGGGACGTGCTGATCGACCTGCCGCCGTTCGACGACTCCGCAGACGCCCTCGCTCTGGCGACACATGCAGACTGCGTCATCCTGGTTGCGGCCGAGGGTTCAACGACCTTCGAGGATTTGAACGATGCTTCTGAAAAACTGCGTCGTGGCGGCACCAACGTGCTCGGCGTGGTCCTCGATCGCTGCCAGCCATGATGCTGAACGCAGTTGTCAAGAAATCCGCGGCACATTTTCTCCGGCAAATGGCCGATCGGCCCAATATGCGCCGCCTCGCCTTCAACGCCTTGCGGCTGCGGCGTCCAGAGATCATGGAACTGCGGGACATGGATCCCGTTCGGTTCCTGGGATTTGCCTTCGATCGCATCGGCGGTTCCCGGTCACAGATTCTTCAGGATCTCTGGGTCTGCTATGAACTCGGAGAGAAGCGTGATGGCTTCTTCGTGGAGTTCGGCGCGACGAACGGGGTTACGAACAGCAATACCTGGTTGCTGGAACGAAGCTTCGGTTGGACGGGAATCCTGGCCGAGCCAAATCCGATTTGGCATGACGCTCTTGAACGCAATCGACACTGTGAAATCGACAAGCGTTGCGTCTTCGTCAGATCGGGGGAGGTCCTATCGTTCGCAACAACCCCGGACCCCGAGCTCGGCGGGATTGCCGCAACCGCCTTATATGATCACTTTGCACCCATCCGCGAAGCATCTCCCACTTGCAACGTAGAGACGATATCGCTCAACGATTTGCTTGAGCAGTACCGTGCGCCTGCAATCATCGACTATATGTCGATCGATACCGAGGGGAGCGAACTCGCAATCCTCGAGGCCTTCGATTTTGCGCGCTGGCGCGTGCGGCTTCTTTCCGTGGAACATAGCAACAGCCCGCAGGAGCCAAAGATCGACGCATTGCTGGCTAGCCACGGATACCGGCGGAAATTTCCAGAATTCTCCCAATGGGACGGGTGGTACACGAGCACGGTTTGACGTCGCCTAATGGCGCCACCACCGGTCGACAAGTTCAAGGCGTCCAGGGCCGATGAGGAGCCACAGGCCCGAACAGGCGAGCCCCCCGCCATACAGCACAGCCCCCGTTACGGCGATCAGGGCAAGCTCCGGGATGGCGGAGACCTTTCCCGCAAGCTCGGCTCGCAGGGCGACGACGCCGACGCACATGGCGGCTCCCGCGGCCCCGACCTTCCAGAGGTTGAGAAGCTGCTTGACGATGCCGATCGAAATCAGTCTGCGCGTCTGGATGACGACCGCAACCGCCATCAAGCCGGCCGCGAGCAGCCGGCCTTCCGCGACGCCGGGCGCACCCCCGTAACTGAAGCCGAGCACGACGAGAAACGAGCGGACGACGAGGTCGAACAGATTGAGCCGAAAGATGAATTCGGGCCGCCCTATCGCAAGGGCCAGGGAGTACAGAGTCTGGAGGTAGGGTGTGGCGGCAACCGAGAGCGACAGCAACCTTAGAAAGTCCGCGGCGGCCTGCCATTTGGCGCCGAGCAAGATTGCAACGAGCAGATCCGCAGTCAGTGCAATTCCGAGGCAGCACGGGATCGAGATCAGCATACTGAAGCGGGCAGCTTTAAGGAATGCCGACCGGAGTCGCTCGTCGTCGCCATGGATGCGGGAAAAGGCTGCCATGATCGGCTGAAGCGCAGGTCCGATGAGGCTCTGCGTTGGGATAACCGAAAGGTCGTTGGCGACGGAATATCGACCGAGCACCTCCTTGCTGGCCAGCGCGCCCAACAGGATGCGATCGAACTGCCAGTTTATGGCTGACACGAGCTGTGAGCCGGTGAACCAGCCTGCGAAACCTGCGAAATCTGCCCACCGACTGAGCGAGAACTTGGGGCGATACGGTGCCAGCAGATAGGAGCCGATACCCGCCGCAACCGGAGAGGCGACGAAATTGACGACCAGCGCCCAATAGGAGCCGCCGAGGAACAAGGCCGCCATTGCAAGGCAGAACGCCACGATCTTGCCGGTGATCTCGAGATGAAAAATGCGCCGGAAGCCGAGGTCGCGGATAAAGTGGATAAGGCCCGGACTGGCCAGCCCACGCATAATCGGCGCGATCGCGAGCGCCAGCACGACCGGAATGAGGTGGCTGTCATTGTTGATCTGCGAGAACGGCCATGCGGCAGCAATGACCACCACCGCAACGACCACCCCGCGGAGGACGGCGAGCGTGAAGCCGGTATCCAGATGACTCTCGTCGATCTGATTCAGGCGAACCAACGCCTGAGTAACGGGCACTTCCAGGACCATATCGATGATCGCGACAAGGGCCATGGCGAGTGCGACCAGTCCGAAATCCGCCGGCGTCAACGCGCGAGCCATCACGAGAAGCGTGAAGAAGTCGATCAGCCGTCCCACAAAGCGCGAGCCCACCAGCCAGCCTGCGCCCGTGAACGCCTTTAGCGCCAACATGCCAATGCTTCCTCAGTCCAAACGCGGGGGCCTTGGCTAGCTTGCTGGAAGCGTGTGGAAGTGTGGGCTCGATACCTCGTGCAGAAGCGTTTCAATGGCGCATCCAGGACGAGAATCCGCGCAGGGCGTGGAAGGTCTCGATGCTGCCGAGGAGCGCGGCGCGGGAACGCGGAAACTCGCGTGCGACTGCCCCTTCCCGCCAGAGCTGGGTGTTAATTGACGACAGGCGAGAGAGCGCGCCAGTTTGAGGGTCCGTTCGGTCTCCGATCATCCCGGGCCGCCCAAAATCGACCGAACGCGTTCCGATCGCCAGCGCATGTAGGTCCGCCAGGGCTGGCCTGACGATGGCTCGCTTGAGCTGAGCCCAGGCCCGCGGGGCGTCTGCTTTTACCATCATGCCGCTTGAAAGCGTGTCGATGTATTCCAACACGCCCGTCAACCTGGAATTGAACACTTCCTTCGGAACGGAACCGTAGCGAATGTCACCTGCATTCGAACTGACCGTCTCAGCGCAGTCGGTGAAGGTCTTTACCGAAGGGATACGCGGCTCGAAAAGGCTCTCGATCAGGTGCCAGTAACGCAAGACAGTCGAGCGCACGTCGAAAGAACTGTAGCAATTGCGCTCGACGGCGAGACCTGCCACCCGGGGGAAATGGCTCTCATCGAAGCGCTTGTAGTTGCATCGCGCGAACTGGATCGTTTCGAACGAGCGCTCGGGAATTCCGGCGGAAAGCAGCCGCTGGGTGCTCCCGTAGAGCCCGGTGTCGCAGAGAATGATGCGCTCCGCGCTTCCGCTCACATCTGCGAGGTGGCGCCGGAAGAGTGCATCCTGGACCGCAGCATCTGCCACGACGTCCTGGCCCGCCGCGCTATCGAGAAGCGAATAGAACTGGTCGCCCGAAAAGCGTTGCGACCACGCTGCCGGTAGCTCGTGTGTGCGCCCGGCCAGCACTTGCGCGACATCGGCGAAGCTGCCGTCTCCGAATTCCCGCCCGAGCTCGTCAAGCGCCGCGGGACTGCGCGCAATCATGGCAGCTCGTGCTGCGACGAGACGGGAGACGGCCAGATTCTCGCGGGGCAATGCTAGCGGCAGGTTCAGGCGTGAAAGAATGCGCTCGAACACCTCCCGGATTCCGAGACCTCCGCGGGCGCAGAACAGCAAGGTCGCATTGCCCTTCCGTTGCGCCTCGTCGGCATAGAGCCAGATCGCCAGACAAAACTCGGCAGCGATTGGCCCGAGAACCTCCCGGCCGAAGGCGGTCGGGTCCGCGTTCGTGCCGGCGCGGATCCGGCCTGCAAGATCTCGTTTCCGGGCGAGGCGCACAAGTTCGGTCACGCCGCCATGCGCACGGGTCAGATACCGCCGCAGCTTCGGGCGTGGCAGGTACAATGTTCGGATTCCCAACATCGAGGGGATGCGATGATCCGCCGCGTCGTCGTCGCCGATGTGGAGGATTCGGCCGGCCCGGACGGCCTCCTCGCGCATGACCAGGCCGAAAAGATCACCGCGCCGCTTGGTGGCTGCCATGTCGGCACTCGAATAGACACGATCGACCAGGTCCGCTCCGTGGAACGCCGTGATCAGGGTCTCCAATGCGGCAGTCGGCAAAGCGATGTCGCTGACGGCGACGACGCGTTTACCTCCGCTCCTGCAGCGGCGAAGGGCTTCTGCGAGGGCCAGGTTCGGGCGCAGCGATTCTTGCTCGATCTCGATCTCGATCACCAGTCTCGCAGCCATGAACGAGCTGGGCAGACCGAGAATGGCGAGCTGGCGCCGAATGATGTCGACCAATCTCACTTCCCCGCCGCCTGCCATGTCGTGAGAGCGATAGGCGAGACGTTGAGCTTCAAGACGAGCTTCCACCAGCAAGGTTGCCGAAACCGAGTGACCGGCGCGCTCCAACGTAAGGGCGAAGAGCTGCTCCGCAGCCAAGATGCGCGAGCGCTCCGACCGGTGCGTCCGTAACAACAGGGTATCGAAGACGTCCGTCGAGACGAGGTCGACATCTTCGAACAATTCCGCCCTGTAGCGCTCGATCTGGCCCGGCATCTGCGCTCCCATGCGAGCGGTAGAGAGCGTCCCACCTGCCGACCGACAGACCGGGGGGTGGGACGCACGAACCCGCTGTGATGGTGTCAGCAGGAAACATGCCATCTCATGTTGTCGCCGCTCTGCGACGGGCACCGATCCGCCGAATCGGGCGAGCTGGCAGCAGAACTGTCGGTATCATCGCAGCCCGGGCCATCGGGCCGTAGCGCTCATGTCGGATTCAGCACGCCAAAGTAGCGCGTTCCGAGAGGCAATCGACGGCCAGCGAGAGGAGCACTGCAAACACGTCGCATCAGCCGTCCGATCGCCGACCGACCGCGAGCGTCACGCCAGCGACGGGGTGCCGGTTTCGAGGATCGCAGGCGCCACACCTGCCGTCGAGCTTGAAAAGGCGAAACTTATCGACCCAAGAAGGCGAACTGAAGATCGCGACCAAGAGAGCGCCAGCGATTGCGGCCGCTATGCACAGATCTATAGTTTCCAGATCTGATACACTCATATATTTTACCCAACGAAGAGAGTCGGGAATTTGAGTTATATATATACTTTCGAGTCTCAAGCTGACTAAGAGCTTTTTCCAAATAGTTTTTACTTCTTTCCCTATCGAAAAGCGGGAAATCATAACCCACCCCTACCGGGAAACCAGATACGATTTCCAACATTTTTGCCGTAGAAGCGATATAAGCGTTGGTCTCCTCCTTTATATCACGCTCGGCCTTGGCCCTTTTTTTACTTCGGCTGCCGAATGTATTGCTTTCGTGCTGCCTGTATTTAACGAGAGGCTCGGCGAGCTCCGCGGTCGAGCCGACCATTTGTGCCAGAAACATGATCCACCGGTCATGAGCAATCATCTCGGTGGGAACGATGTAGTCGATGAACCTGTCATTGATGTCGGCCACGCTGAGCAGCTCTCGACGATAAACGATTGAGAAGCCAAAGAAGGTAAGCCATGGATCGTAACTGAGCGGCTTCCGGATTCCGGATCTGCGAATTCCCTGTCGAAAATTCCCAATCTTGTTTGCATTCTTGTCCACCGTAGTGGCAGTGTGGACAATCATTGATATGCTCGGATCGGCAAAAAACTTCGCGCATTTTTCCAGTTTTCTGCGGTCCCAAACATCATCCTGATCGCAAAAGGCGATGTAATCCCCCCTTGCGACGAGCGATGCTCGTAGAAAATTGTCTCGGAACCCGAGCGCTCTTTCGTTTCGCAGCACCTTTGTCTCTATGCCGCAGCCCGCAGTAAGCCGCTCGACGATCTCAAGGGTTCCGTCGTTGGACGCGTCATCCGAAACGATAATCTCCAAGGGCCGAAATGTCTGGCGTATAATACTTAGCAGCTGTTCTTCGATGTATTTGGCGCCGTTATGGGTCGCCATGACAACCGACACGGACTTGCATTGCCCCGGCATATCCGAAACCTCTCGACGGTAATGTGGAGCATTCTCTCGACTTTGCGTGCCCCACTGGCACCAACCATATCCTTGGCCCGACCCCAATCAGACGGAGCAAGCAATTGCCGTGCTAGGACACGTGCGGCCGTGCCGCTGGCGACAGGCACCGCGTAGGCTTACCAACCTGCGCCAGTAAAATGGCGCATCGGACGGCGCCCATCGCTCTGCCGGGAGGCCGGAAAGCATGCGTATCCAAGGATGCGTGGAAGGCGCTAGCCCGATCCTTCAGGGCGATCGCGATTGCCGTGCGTGGGAAGGTACTTCATAGTGCTGCACTGCAAAATAGGAGTAGCCTGACGTGGAAAGGCGATCCGCTCGCCGACCGTTGGTGATCGCTGAGAATGAGCCGCCTGTCGCGCAGACGGCTCCGTTCAGCCTTGCGGTCATCATTACGTGCTGGAACTATGCTGAGTTCGTGGGGCTGGCCATTGACAGCGTCCTGTCCCAGAATGTTCCGAACTGCGAACTGGTCGTCGTGGATGACGGATCGATCGACGACAGTTGGAATGTCATCCTGAGCAAGGGGGTCCGCGCCTACAGGATCGAGAACTCGGGGCAGAGGCGCGCGTGCGCCTTTGCGCTGGAAAAGACAAGCTCCCCCTTCATATTGTTTCTCGACGCCGACGATGAGCTTTGCCCGCACTCGATAGAGACTCTCATAAGCAAGCTGGATAATTCAATCGCCAAGATTCAATATCCGCTGGTCAAGATCGACTCCGCCGGAAATCGGATTGGAGACGCATTTCCGAAGTTGGGCGATTGGAGGGGACGCGAGAAGATAAAGGAACAGATTTTATGCAGCGGAGTCTATACGACGCCCCCGACATCTGGGAATGTATTTAGACGCGACCTCTGCAGTCTTGTCGAAGATGCTGATTATGATACCGCGGTCGATGGAATTATCTTGTTTGCCGCTCCTTTTTATGGCGACATCATCAGTATTTCGAAGCCCCTTGGCTTATATCGAGTCCATGATAGAAATGATTCGGGGTTCAATACCGCGATAGACAAAGATAAGATCAATAGAGGGCTTAATCGGTACGTTCAACGCATCGATCATCTCAACATCATACTAAAAACTATGGGCGAACGAAATTCGGTTGAAGTAATATCAAATCTATTTATACTTCAACAAAAAATTTATTTGAATGTAATTTCAGGGAAAAGAAATCGATTTCATAATATTATATCTATCATCAAACATTTATTTTTACACGACCATAACAGAATTAAATCATTTTGGCTTTCTTCTTTCTTTTTATTACTGTATGCCCTCCCTCCAAAACAATCTAAATCTCTCCTGACTTATCGTTATAACGGACTTTGAACACGAAAACTCACTAGTAGCTCGGGGTTAAACGCGGTCCCACGCACCGCTGACGCCTGCCGTGTTTTGGCTTCCGAGGGCATCATCTGGCTCAGCGGAAATCGCGCGTCTTCACCTTGATCGTATCAAGATGCAGGTCAGGAATGTAGATGTCGGGAGTTCGAAGGCCCTTTGGCGGAAGGCCTCTCGGGTCAGGCGAAGGCGAACCATGGTGGACCTCGTCCCCGTGGCCATGAGGCAGCGGGAAGACGGTGTCCCGGTCGCCTCCGCGCAACCTGTTCGAGGTGGGATTGTTATCTGTAGCGACCGTTGGAGGGGAAAGCCTTCATGGATCTCATCATTAAGCAATCGAGCTCGACAAGGTGGGACCTGATCGACTTGCTCGGCCGTAACGCGGGGCATGTCGAGCTGGCCTTGTCCGGAAGCTTTCGCATACTTCCGGCGGCCCGAGCTGTGGCTACGATGGCAACACTCTCGCCGGGGCCATATTGCTCGTTAGACGCGGCGCTCGCCGCGATCGAGACTCATACGCGAGGCGTGTGCAGACGCGAGCCAGAGGCGCGCGAGCAACAGATGCCTATCGGCCCGGGCAACGAGGACGCCTGAGGACTTGGTGCCCGAGGCTGTTCCACGCTCGCAGTTCGCTGGACTCCCCATGATCTGCGTGCGGGGCGGACGCGCGCGTTTAATGGTGCGGTTGCCTCACTGGCGTGTCGTTTTTGATCAGGCCCTCGATCCAGCGTTTCTAGATCTCTTCGAGGCGTACGAATTGACATGCAACGGGCTCGCATTCTGGATCAGTTCGGACGCGCCCAAGCGCGCTGAGCGGATTGTGGAATACGAGGCGCTGGCAACCTCACTGGAGTCGGAAGCGGCATCGTTAGCGAGCGCCAGGAAGAAATCCGGAAAGCACGGTCGTTGATCGAGCGACCGCTTCAAACCTCAGCACAAGAGTAATGAGCTGACGTTTTGCTTCAGGTCGCATCAAGTCCGCAATCTATTCAAGTGAGATATTTCTCGGTCGACCGGGCCCGCCCCTGCCGGCGCCCTGCGATCCGACGACCGGCTCGGTCTCCATCTCGGATGATAGGGTCTCGGCAACGAACCCATTGTGACACCGTAATAGTGATGCCTGGCTCCAACCGAATCCGATGCCTGCGTGTTCCGCAGCTTCGGAACGATCTACTTCGTCTCCGTTCTAACCGCGTGGCGGAATAGCCGTTGTGCGCGCGCGACGTGTTTTGGCCTGGCCCTGGCTCCGAGGCGCTGAAGAACTCCGTCGTTTGGCCGGCGGACGACCTGCGACAGATGCCCCCTTCAAAGACCCGCTGTGGCGATGTTGGTCGCCACCGTGCTCCCGTTCACCAGTGATTCGGGGAGGACAACTGCCGGTACGACTATCTTCGCCATCCCCGATAAACCGCATGTGGGTAGCGGTGGCCGTAATAACCCCGGTTCCAGCCGTAATAGCGAGGCGCATAATAGACGGGCCGTGCATAATAATAGCGAGGCCGATAATAAACCGGCGGGCCATAGGCGGGATAGCCATATCCGTAGCTATAGGCAGGATACCCGTAGCCATAGGCAGGGGCCGTAGCAGCCGAGGCAACCAGTCCTCCCAGCAGCGCCCCGCCGACCAGCCCGGCAGCGACGGCCCCGCCGCCCCACCCGTGATGATGACGATAATATCCGCCGTGATAGCCGCCGCCGCGCCAATACTGCGCGTCGGCGGTTCCGACACTGCCGGTCATGATCAAAGCGGCAGTGGCCAAGGATGCAAGTCTCCTCATGGCACCCTCCACCTCGTGCTGTGATGGCCAGGATGGGGCAATTCCTGAGAACCAATCCCCGCTGGAGCCGATGCAATTAAACGCAAGACGCAGCCGCGCGGTTCCCAAAACGAGATGAAAGCGCAGTAAGGGGCCCATTAAATAGCATGTGCCAGCAAGACGGTGACCAAAACGCAGCCGAATGAGCGGCGTTGCTCATGACCGCACCGCGCCATGTCTCGATAGTGCAGTGGGCGGCCCCTGGAGCGAATTGAGGGCCAACCGGATTTTGAAGAGCCAACACCGCGGCGCTTAACTGCCGTTATTTTTTGTAAGAGGGGCTGGATAGACGACGCGAACCTTCCTCGGGGCGTGTGCAGTTGGCTCGACCGCTGGCGGTGAGGCCTCCGGTGACGAGCTGACATTGTCACTCCCACGCTGCGGCTTCAACGAGGTGCCAGATTCAACGATCGATAGTGCGTCGGATTGAGTAGATTTTGGCTCTGACGCCGTGACGGCTAGGGGCATAAACGCAACGAACGTTAGCGTTACTGCCGATCCGAAGAAATTCATCGTGCCCGTTCCCTTTTGTTCAATCTCAACCAAGCATATCTCTTAAACTTCAAACAGGTGGCAGCCGGATTAGTTCCGACCATGCTGTCAGTTCTGGTGATTACGGGCTCGCGGCGTTGGCCGATGAAACGGCGGTTGGCGATGCTGGTGGGTGGCAGATGGGCGACCGTTGCGGCCCTCCCTCATCGTGCGCCTGCACAACCCTCGCGGCGCGGATCTCGATGGCGTCCTGAGCCTTGCGCATCGCATCGAGGGCGACATCGAGGGCGTCGGCAGCCTCGGACAGCAGGATAAAGATGGCTCAGTCGGAATGTGATCGAGCTAGCGCAGTTGCGCCGGGAGATCAGCCTTGGGCACGGTCAGAACCCCACATACAGCTTGAGAGCGTAGAACAGGTGGACGCCGGCCCATCCGATCAGCGCCCCGAGAAGGAGAACTCGTAGACGCCCCATCAGATTCACTCCGCATTATATTGGCGATGGGGTCGTTCAGACGTGTCAGGAACTCCCCGCGCTGGTCACTGCCTGCGTCGGGAAGACCGTGGTGCTCACCGAAGGCCGGACGGTATTCTACTTGGAGCGGTGCGAGCCTGTGCCCGGGCAAGGTGGGAAAGCGCGCCCCCTGCAAGTTCTTGCCGATTCTGCCCCTCCCGGTTTCTAATCCAGGAAGTGCACCGGCACGCCCGGGCGCACGACGTCGGCAAGCTCCTCCACATCCCAGTTCGTCAATCTCACGCAGCCATGCGACGTCGTTTTGCTGACCTGAGAGGGTTCGGGCGTTCCGTGAATCCCGAATGTTGGCTCAGACAGTGCAATCCAGACGGTTCCGACCGGGTTATTAGGCCCGGGCGGCAGGACGAGGGTTTCGTCGTTCTTGCCCTGCTGGAAGTTCTTCTCGGGGTCGTAGGTGTAGTTCGGGTTCCGCGCGATGCGCGTGACCGTGTATTGGCCGGACAGCGATGGCGTGTTTTTGCTCCCGATCGTTGCCGGATAACTCGCCAGGATAGTGTCGCCTTCGCCATAGACAACGACCATCCCGGTACTCTTGACGGCATCGACCCGTTTGGCGCCCCCCTTCTGAAGCGAGCGGCCGCCAGACACGATGTAAATTCTGCTGCCGGCCTCGGTGAAGGGCTGCCCTGGGTTAAGCTCCATCAAGAGCTTTTCGCTCATGTGAAAGCGTTCGCCGAGCATCTCCTGCGGGCTGGTATAGGAGAGGCGCTTCATCTTGGCCTGCTTCGCGTAGTCGCGGGGAATATCGTCAGCGAAGTCGTAATCCGCGTCCTTGTCGGACAGCTTGTATTCGACCACGACATCCTGAACGGTATCGCCGCCAAGACCGCGCCAAGCGACCTCATCCAATTCGTCGCTTTCACTAAGTTTTTCCTGGCGCCGGAGCTGCGCCACGGCTTTGCGGAAGTTCTCCCCATCGACGCCATCGATCACACCCGGTGAGATGCTGCGCCGGCTGAGCAAGACCTGGGCCTTCACGATCAAGGGATTGGGCCCACTCGCTTTCTGCGGGGGTCGCGCCGCGAATGTCGCCGTGTTGATCTGCTCGGCGGTAAGAGCCGACGCCGGCGCCGCACCGACGCCGAGGAGGACTACCAAGGCAGTCATCAAACCAACGGGCTTCATCGATTTGGGCTCCGGTGAGGTCACGATATATACGGCTGAAGCGTCATCATGTTCCCCTGTTTCAGCTCTCGCGCTTTACACCGTGCTCGCGAGCGAGCCGGAGTATAGAATCCTCTGCTTTATTCATTGGGGTTTCCAACACTGGCGTCGTTTCCAACGCGAAGCGCGGCGATCTTAGGTAGGATCAGGCCATCGATGTCCTGCCAAGCGGCGATCGCAACTGGCAGCAGACAGATCCCGAACAATCCGGTGTTGCGTGCGTTGGTTGAAAATCACGCAACCGCAGGGGATGTCCGATGGATTGGAACCGCGTCGAAGGAAACTGGAAGCAGTTCAAGGGCAAGGTCAAGGAGCAGTGGGGTAAACTCACTGACGATGATCTGGACGTGATCGCCGGAAAGCGTGATCAGCTCGAGGGCAAGATCCAGGAGCGCTATGGTCTGGCGAAGGATCAGGTGAAGACCGATGTGGACACCTGGTACGGCCGTCAAACTTGGGAATAGTAACGTTCACATCGAAAGGCCCCGTTTCGGCGGGGCCTTATTGCGGATTGGGCGTGTCGGCGTCTGAAGCACCGTACGTAATCCGCTAACGTGATCGAATGTCAGCTTATGAGCCTGGAAGGAAGGAGCCTAATCGACCCGCTGCTGATAAATGGGCCCGTTGCGGGCGTTTCGGTTAAATTGTCCCGATCAACGATCAATACTGTTTGGTCGGTCGCCGTGATCCCTCTCGTCGGGCCGCGCGAGCCGTACGCTGGTTCCCCCACCGCTGCGATTCGTGGTTCGATATATCCAGTAGTGATCCAGATTGATCCCGCTCAGAATCTGGGAACAACACCCTCTATATGAAACGGGAAGCCTATATTCCCAGTATCTCTGGAAGATTTTGCGTCGATCCCTGACCAAACGTTAATTCAGAGCGCGGAAATACGCCCAGTGTTGCCCATCTGCACTGGCCGCCGATCTGCGGTCATCCATAGTGGGCGCGTTCTCAACGAGGGCTAAACGATGAAAAAACTGCTGGTCTTGGCTGTTTCTGTGGCGTTGGTTGGCGTCGGTGGGTGTGCTGACTATGGCTTCGGCAAGGGCAAGGGCAAGGCGCCTCCGCCCGTGGCTACGCCGATCGTTACCAAGGGCTGACACCTAGCGCCAATGAGACAGAAAACGGCCGGTTCGACCGGCCGTTTTCTTTTGGGCATTCTGAATTCGGCGGTGGCGATATTTGCAGTCCACGGCAGCCCCTTAGAAATCAGGGACTTAGGCCCGATGTGTCGCGCTCGTGTCGCAACTAGCTCAGCAGGCGCGCCTCGATCTGCGCCATACCCGCCAGGTCCTCTTCGTCGGTCTTGAACAGATAGCCGTAGGTATCGAAGGTGAGCCGGATCGATGCATGACCCATGAGGGCCTGCACCTTCTTCGGGCCGAATCCTTGTTCGATGAACATCGCCGCGGCGGCGTGTCGGAGCGCATGCAGGCCATACTTCGCCGCGCCCGCTCCCGTCACCACGCCAGCGACGACCTGGAGCGGGCCGAAGCCGTCCTTCAGGATGCAGGCGTGAGAGAGAACGCGCCCAGACGGCGCCGGGAAGACCAGGCCGTCCTTCGTGACCGGACAGGCCAGCTTCCATTCCCGGAGGGCCTTCAGGACCATCGGTGCCATGGGGATATCCCGTTTCCCCGCCTTGCTCTTGGGTGGCCCGAAGCGGCCCCACTGATCGGCACGACGGCGGACCCTCAACATTCCTGCCTTCAGGTCCACGTCTGACCAGGTCAGGCCTCGGAGCTCGCTGCCGCGCAAGCCGGTAAACGTCGCCGTCACGATCAGCGGCCGCCAGCGCCCCGCGGCTGTGGCGAGGATCGCGCGCAGCTCGGCACGGGTTGGCATCTCAATCGCTCCCCCATCCTCGTCGCGAGTCGAGTTCCGGATCTTCACCGCACGGGCGGGATTGTGAGCCGCAAGGCCTCGCCGCATCGCTTCGTCGACGAGAGAGCCGAGCGACGTGAGCACTTTGCGAGCCAGCACGCGAGAGCGCGTCTCCAGGAGCGTATCGATGAACTGGTTGACCCTTGGCGCCGTGAGGGCGCTCAGCTTTACGATCCCGATCTCGGGGACGATGTGATGCTTCAGGTGAGCAAGGTATTGGTTGACCGTGGAGCGCTCGAGCCCGTCCCGTTCGGCTCGCTCGATCCAGAGCTTGCCAGCTTCAGCCACGGTAATCGACTGCGAGTCGGCGACGTGCAGCCCGCGCGAAACATCGTGCCGGACTTGCACGAGGAAGGCGTCGGCGTCTGACTTCCGAAGGAAATGGCGGCTACGCCGGGTGCCTCTCTGATCATTGTACGTCGCCCGCCAAGTAATCGCGCCAGAGGGCAGCTTCCGCTTCTGAACCGTTGCCATTTGATTATTCCGCTTCCGCCCGGCCGGTGACTGTGAGCTTCGTTTTGGCGAGCGCTTTTGCGACCGCGGCCTCGACCGCGCGGCTCAGCGCTCCCTCACTGGCGAGCGCTTCCGCGACAGCGGCCTGGACGACACGGCCAAGAGTGTCTTCCCTCCCGGTTCTCTCGACGAGCGCGCTGCCCGCCGGGACGATCGCAGCCTTTGTGCCGGACGCGATCGCCGCCGCCTTCGAAGGCGCGCCCGAGGTCGAAACGTCGAAGCATGTTGCGCTGCACTATGAGGACGCAGCGCCGTTGCCGATCGGCTCGCCGGGCTCACCGGCCACCGTCGCGGCCCCGACCCGAAACGCCTTCCAGCACGACGTGATCGCGATCAAAGCCGCCGCAAAGCTGACGTGGGCGGTCGCTGCCCCGGGCGGCGCGCAGGTCATCTCGGGCGCGACCTGGGGCGGCGCACCAGCGGCCACCAGAGACGCCGCCGACGAAGCCGACGAATACGACCAGGAGCCGCCACCGAGACGACGGGGAGGCGTACGGCGATGAATGATCGAGCCCGGGGGATCATGGCGGCGGCACGCGAGACGCTCGCGCGCCCTGCCCACGTCGAGCCCGGTCCTCTCGCCCTGGCGCTGGCGCGCGAGATCGAGCACCCGACGGACCGCGACCGGCGCGAGATCGCCGCGCAGGAGGCCAAGCGGGCCGCCCAGCGCGAGCAAGAGGCCGAGCGCAAGCGCCTCGCCGAGACCCTTCCGGCTGACGATGTGCAGCTCGCCCTGGAAGCCTGCGCGCGCGCCATCTCGGACCTGGGTCAGGAGAACACCGGACTCCGCGAAGCCGTCGCCGATCTCACGAGGCGACTCGACGCGCTGGAGCAAAGGCCGGTCGACAACTTGACCGGCATCGAGCGCGGGCTCGACCGGATCGACACGCTGGCGGACAAGCTGGAGCGCACCTTGCAGCGCTCTTTCGAGCACTTCGATGACCGGCCGCTGCCACATCTCAGCAGTTGAATTCATGACGCCGCACGATCAGGCGCGCGTCCGGACCTCCATCGCCGAGTTCGTCAGCGACTGCGCGGTCGATCCGCCGTTTCACGTCGTCATGATCGGCTCGAATGGTTCGGTCACGGTCGCCCGCCATGCGGCGGACCGGGACGTCGAGCCCCTGTGCGACCACATCGTCGACGGTGGCCTTGCGACGCCGATCACGGTCACCCTCATCACCCCGGACGGCGGCAGGGGCGCGAAGATCACGGTCGAGGCCGCGCACACCCTCCAGTAAAGCCGTCCCGGGATCCGTCCGCATCAAATCGGCGGGGATAGGTGCGGACAGGCGGGATCCGCCGAGCTTCGACGCCTGCCCGACCCCGTGGCGACCCCGCCTAAACCCCGGCCGACCGCCCGCCACCTCCCCCTCACCCCGCGTAACCCCTTGATAACCCTCGCTTTCCTTAGCGCGTCCCGGTTGTGCGATCGAGGCGGGGCAAGACGACATTCCTGCACGGCAGGACCGCGCGACTAGTCAAATTATGCAACAATTCCAAGGGGCTGACCCCAGGGATCCCGGCTGCCTCCCATACCCCCAGATCACCAGCTAAGCCATTGATTTGATTTGGAAATTTTTGAACGACTATGTGCCTTTTCGAGCGCCGCCGCGCCCGGCCCCGGAGAGAAGCCTTGTTTTAGGAATGCCCCCCTGGCCCCTGAAAGCGAAGGTTGGGCCTGGAGGCCCCGTCGAGCCTCAGGAGGCCCGTGGCGGCCGTTTGAGTTTGGCCGGCGCGTCTTGTGAGGCTTGGGATTAGGGCTCCGAGGGCCGGAATGCTAGGAAATGGACGCCCATCCTCACCCGCAGTGACCGCCTCAAGTTGTATCGTAAGCTGGCTGGTCGGCTGGAGCGGGCACAGTGCGCGTCGCAGCGGTGTCCGATCGGATCAAGCGGGACGCGCCCTATATCTTATGAAGGGCGCGTGGCTCGACGGCGGGCGACGAGATGCGCAGTGCGCCGATACGTGCTACGCTCGCAAAATCGGGAGAAGGAAAATGAAAATGCTGCGAGGTGCTTTCCGCCGTTGTGGTGTCATCACAGCTATCGCGTTCTCTGCTGCAATGTTTATCTCTGATGCCCACTTCAACGTTGCTGAGGCACAGAAGGCGCGGGCGGAGGATCTTGCTTGCGGCAAAGAACTACAAGAGCGGTGCAGTGGCAAAGGAGTGCCGGTACAAACAGACGCGGCTGGGTGGGTCAAAACAGACCTCCTTAGTTGCCTTTCCCAAGAAAAAGACAAGTTAGCAAAAAAATGTGCGGCACGCGCGGCTAATGTTTTGAAGAGCTGCAACGCGGATGCCAATCAACGTTGTAAAGGAATCGTGGCGGGTCAGGGCAATATTCTCGCATGCCTTACAACGGCAAGGCGCGTGGTTTCCGCGCGATGCAATGCGGCTCTTGATGCCGCTTACTTGCGCCAATGATCCTATCTCTACGGTAGCGACCTACAACTGTAGTAATGCCCCCTGACCGTCAATCCATTACCGAGACGATGCCGCTTGCGGCGTGGCGGCGTTCGCAGCCACAGTCCCCGTCGTCCCTTGGGGGGGCTCACTACCCGGGGCGAAGTCACCTAATCTGAACCGGCTGATCCATGCGCCGCGCATTCGCGAGCGTCGCGCCGTAAAGTTCAGCCAAGACCCTTGGGTCAGCGCCAACAAGCTCGACGTCGGCGAGCCGTGGGATCCGTCCATGAAAATGGACCGGGGCGAGGTGGGGCACATCATCGGCCCGTGGTTTTGCCACTGCTGGGAAGACCAGCCTTGCGGCGGGGCGGCCTTCGCGGTCACATGCCCGGCATCCCTTGCCTCGGGGAACCCATGCCCAGCCTCATGCCGCACGCCGGCCGCGCTTACGGCACCCGCTGAATGTGGGTCGTGGCCCGGGTCAGCCGTGAGGCGCTGGCGCTCGCCGAACTGAAGCGCAGCGGCTTCGAGGTCTATGCGCCGCGCATCGTCGAGCGCCGTTTCTTGCGCCGCCGGGTCGTCGAAGCGACGCCACTGCTTTTTCCGAGCTACATCTTCGTCGGGATCACGGCGCAATGGCATGGAGCGCGCTGGTCGCCGGGCATCAGGTCGCTGATCATGAACGGCAGCGGGCCTGCGCGGGTCGCCGATGACGTCATCGGGGAGCTGCGCGGGCGCGAGGTCGACGGCCTGATCGAGCTACCGCCGCGCTTCTTGCCTGGCGATCGGGTGCGGGTCGAGCGCGGGCCCTTCGCAGGGTTGGCTGGGCTGTATGCCGGCCAGGCGCCGTCCGAGCGGGTGCTGATCCTGCTGTCGCTGCTGGGCGCGGCCCGGCGGGTTGCCTTGCCGGCTGCGGACGTCAAGCGCCTGCGGTCAGCCTGAAGCTGCGCCAACGCTCTCACGCCTTTCGCAGCGCCGCTAACCCGCGGCGCGCCAGGAGCCCCAACGTCGAACATCGTGTCGCATCCGTGTCGCAAGGACTAAGTGTGACGATTTGGGAAAGCGTGGAATTACAAGGGATTAGCCGTTACGCGGCTCCGGGCCTCTGCGACACGGTCGGGGCGACGACACCCCTTCCTAAGCCCCTGATTTCATGGGGGAATCCGTTGGAGGCCTCGGAGGGAATCGAACCCCCGTGCAAGGATTTCTTGCCCGTTCGACTGGCAATGATCGGATGATCGAGGACGTCTCCTTCGCTCACCAAGTCGAATGCGAACTTCATCACTTGAACTTCCGTTTTCGACCCCATCTGCGACCTTTAGGAGGGCTGCGACTAGGTAAGACCCTCCGTCCGCGAGCCGGAAGGACGGCAGTGCCACCCCAATGCCGGGCTTCCCATCACCCAAGGCCGTCGAAGCCTCACAATATCACTCCGCAGCTTCACGCATGTGCAGGTTCAGCTCCGCCAAATCGATTCGTTTGAAAAGCGGTGCTTGGATGGCAGTCTTTACGCTGATTTCTTCGCCTGAGAGGGCGCGCTGGATAGCGAGGCCCATGACGCGGGACAGCCTTGGAGGGAAGGCGTTCGCAACTTGCCGGAATTGCGCCTGGCGCGATCCGGAGAAGATCCAATCGGCTGGAAAATCCTGGAGTTGGGCAAGCATCGGCAACGTAAGATAGGGAATGCCGAGATAATCCGGATCGGGCGCCTGTTTGCCAACGGATCGAGGATTCACGCCGATGTCGAGCCAGGCTTTGCGCGAATTCGGCTGAGCGAGATCCATTCCCAGCTTCTTGGCGCTGCCGCCGATCAGCGTGGGCGCGAGGCCGTCGGCTCGGGCCACCCACTCATCGAGGCCCTTCCAATCGCGGGCCCCCATCAGATCCTTCAGCAAAGTCCCCACCGTTGTCGGAGCCATCTCTGGCGGAAGCGGCCACCGGAAGCGATGCATCATCCCGCGCCGCATCGCGACGAGGATCGCGCGACGGCGATTCTGCCCGAGGCCGAACACAGGCCCTTCGATGACACGCCAATCCGTATCGTAACCGAGTCGTTCGAGCGTGGAGAAGACGTTGAGCCTGCGGACAGCGTGAGTGACCTGAGTGATCCCGACAACATTCTCGATCATCACCGCCTTCGGACGGATCTGCTGGACGATCTCAAGAGCGCGATCGAACAGATCCCGCTCGTCGGCCGAGCCACGGCGTTCCCCGGCCTGCGAATAAGGCTGGCAAGGCAGCCCGCCGGCAATGAGATCGACACCTTCGAAACGCCCGATATCAATCG
This sequence comes from Allobosea sp. P4_E12, assembly GCF_056401655.1. Lineage (NCBI taxonomy): Bacteria > Pseudomonadati > Pseudomonadota > Alphaproteobacteria > Hyphomicrobiales > Alloboseaceae > Allobosea > Allobosea sp. P4_E12. The sequence continues at coordinate 47,403 of NZ_JBFUIY010000042.1, forward strand.
TGTTCATATCCTCTTCGATGACGGGCCATCTGGGGCGATTGGCGCGCAGGGTCGAAGCAGCCTCCGGGTTTCTCTCGACAATGCCGACGTGGCGGAAACCGGCTGCATGCAGCCCGATCGCCTGACCACCCGCACCGGCGCAGAGTTCGAGTACCGAATACCGATAGGGAGCAGATGGCCGTGATGCGGAACTGAGTGGATGGCGATCGAGTGCGACGCCACCGTTCGGCACGGGACGCTTTCGGCCCGCGAGTTCCGGGATTTCCTGGCCCAGCGCCCATCCAAGAATCTCGTGCAGGTGCTCATCGATCCAGAAGGGGTGAACGTCCGGCCAGCACCAACCTTCCATGGAGCAGAGCTTACCCTCTGCAATCTGTTCAAGAGTATCCTGCACCGTGATCCAGGATCGCTCACCCAACGAGCTGCTCGGAGTGAGCACTTTGGCGGGAACGAGTTCCCGGAGTTCCTTCGCAAGATGGCTTGCATCCACGGAAAGCGCCTGGACCCTTGCCAACGTCTCGACCGAGCAGTCCTCCGG
>NZ_JBFUIY010000043.1:0-46699 GCF_056401655.1 Allobosea sp. P4_E12
CGACAGAGCCCATGGCACGGTGCTGTCGGGCCGGGAGGCGCTGGGCAGGCTCGCGGGAGACCATCTGCAGGCCCTGCTGAGGGCAGCGCAGGAGCTCGGCCCTCGCGAGGCACCCGGCCTTCTCAAGGCCAGCGCGAATCTCCTCGCAGCCTGCCTTGCGCCTTCGTTGATGCGCGACCAGGACGCTCCATCCACGCTGACGGCCACGCTGGCGACGATGTGCCGCTTCATCGACCGCCATATCGCTGACCCGGCGCTCGATGCGGCCATGCTTTGCTGCGCCTTCGGGCTGTCACGCTCGGCGCTGTACCGCCTGTTCGCGCCACTGGGCGGGGTTTCGGACTATATCCGCCGGCGCAGGCTGGAGCGCGCGCGTCTCGCGCTGAACGGAGCGTCGCTCGAACGAGGCGGCATCGGCAAACTCGCGCGCAGGTTCGGCTTTTCCAGCGACGATGCTTTTTCGCGCGCCTTCAAGGCCCGGTTCGGGGTCGCGCACCGCGAGGCCGCCCAGATCCGTGTCCTCGCACCGGCCGAGCCCGGCGACGACAGTCTGGAGGCCTGGCTACGACGCCTGGACTGGTAGTCACTGACGGTATTTGCGGCCCCGCCAGTGGTCGGTGCGAACGAGCTGATCTGCATCCGGAAGTCCTGAGCCGTCGCGAGGCGTGAGACCTTCGCAGGCGAGGTTGAGCCGCATTCGCCGGCTGAGCCACGAAACGATCTAGGGTCGCTCGCCCTCGACAATCCACAAAGCGGCCCGAAGGCCAATTGCCTGCCCTGAGCCCAAAGAAAATCTATCAGCTCGGCAGAGATTTGACCGTTTGTGAAGCGTCAGACGACGGCAGATGAAGAGGCGGTGAACCCTGAGATTTCGCAACCGATGAGGACACGATGCGCCGATCGCTCAATCTTGCCGCGACGCTGCTTGCGGCATTCACCATAGCCGGATCCGGGGCTCTAGGCGGCGAAATCAGGGAAGATCGGCGCATCTCCCAGCCATCGCCGGCGCAGTTGGCCGCGGTCGAGTCCCTCGTCAAAATGCCAATTGATCTATTCCAGCCGAGCGTCTTCGCCGCTCCCAACGGGCATAGCATTCCCTATCGTCTGCTTTCGCCGGCCGCTCAAAGCCAAGCGAAATTGCCGCTTGTCATCGCGCTGCATGCATCGGGCGGGGTGGGCACCGACAATGTCAGCCAGGTCGGGCCCTTCATCCGGAGCTGGGCCGCTCCCGCGATTGCCCGTGAATTTCCGGCATATGTCGTCGTGCCGCAATTTCCGACGCTCAGCGCGAACTATGCTGGCGACGGCAGTAATCGGGTTGCAAAACCGAGCGATCAGCTTGCTGACGTTCTGGCGTTGGTCGAGGATTTGAAACGGCGCCTGCCGGTTGATCCGCAGCGGGTCTACCTGGTCGGGTTCTCGATGGGGGCGTCGGCGGCGATCATTGCCGCGGCAACGAAGCCCAAGACGTTCGCGGGCGTTGTCGCATTCTCGGGAGTTCCGCCGCAGCGCAGCGTGGCGCAACAAGCGGCGAAGGTCCCGTTCCTGATCGTCCATGGAACGGCCGACCGCGAGAATCCGTATGCCGCATCGAGATCATGGGCCGATGCGTTGGCCAGGGCCGGCGGTTCGCCCATGTTCGTGACCTATGACGGGATGGACCATAAAGTCAGCCCGGACCAGTTCTTGGCGCCGGAATGGCGCACTTGGCTCTTCAGCCAGCGCGCGCCACGATAGCGTCGCGCCGCAAGTTGCTCCGGTGGAGCCTAGGGCAACTATGGGGCGGCATCCGGAAAGCCGACAGGGCCCGGCTTTATCCGTTGGCCTGCAGATAGCGCTCGACGAGACGGGCCCACAGCGCGGCGCCGACGGTCAGGCTGTCATCGGCAAAATCATACTGCGCACTGTGGAGGATCGGTGAGTTGAGGCCATTGCCGAGGCGCAGGAAACTTCCTGGCCTGTGCTCGAGGAAATAGGCGAAGTCCTCGCTGCCTGGGATGAGATGGCAGGTCGCTACCTTGTCGGCGCCGACCAGCTCCTCGGCGACCATGCGCGCGAAGGCCGTCTCGGCTTCGGCGTTGACCACGACAGGATAGCCGCGCTCGTAGTCGATCTCGATCGACGCGCCGTGGCCTTCCGCGACCGAGCGGGCGAGCCTGACGACGCGCTCTTCCAGCAGGTCGCGGATCTTCGGCTCGAAGGAGCGTACGCTGAGCGCCAGCCTGGCCTCTTCAGGGATGACGTTGACGGCCTGGCCCGCATGGATAGTGCCGACCGTGACGACAGCCGTCTGTGTCGGGTCGATATTGCGTGAGACGACAGTCTGCAGCGCGACCACGAGATGGCAGGCGACCACGACCGGGTCGATGGTCAGATGCGGGCGCGAGGCATGGCCGCCCTTGCCCCTGATCGTGATGGTGACCGTGTCGGCGGCGGCCATCATCGGGCCGGATCGCAGCAGGATCGTGCCCTCCGGCGCGCCGGGATGATTGTGCAATCCGAAGATCGCATCGAAGGGGAAGCGCTCGAACAGCCCGTCGGCAATCATCGCCTGGGCGCCGCTGATCTTGCCTGCCTCCTCGGCCGGCTGGAAGATCAGCGTCACCGTGCCGTCGAAGCGGCGCGTGCGGGCAAGGTATTCGGCCGTGCCGAGCAGGACGGCGGTGTGCCCGTCATGGCCGCAGGCATGCATCTTGCCGGGCTGGAGGCTGGCATAGGGAAGGCCGGTCTCTTCGGTGATCGGCAGCGCGTCCATGTCGGCGCGGATCGCGATGCTGCCCGCCCCGGTGCCGCTGCTGAGGCGCGCCACGACACCATGGCCGCCGACGTTGCGGGTCACCTCGTAACCCCAGGCCGTGAGCTTGTCGGCGACATAGCGCGCGGTTTCGGCCTCCTCGTGGGAGAGTTCCGGGTTGGCGTGAAGGTAACGGCGGGTCGCCCTGAGATCGGCCTCCATGGCCTCGAAATCGGAGACGCGGGCGAAGCTGTTGTCGAGCGCGGACATGATCTATCTCGGTCTTTGCGGATGCGACCCGGCACTGGCCGGACTACTGCGGCTACTGCACCGGCCCGAACAGTGGATCGGCGTCTTCGGGAATGCCGATGCGAGCACGGAAGGTCAGAGGAAGCGCGACAGGAAGGCCTGGGTGCGCGGATGGCGCGGATTGTCCATCACCTCCTCCGGCCGGCCCATTTCGACGATCTTGCCGCCATCCATGAACACGACCCGGTCGGCGGCCTCGCGCGCGAAGCCGATTTCGTGGGTCACCACGATCATGGTGAGGCCCTGCCGGGCGAGATCGCGCATCGTCGTCAGGACTTCGCCCACCAGTTCGGGGTCGAGCGCCGATGTCGGCTCGTCGAACAGCATCAATTTTGGCTTGATCGCCAGGGCGCGGGCGATGGCGACGCGCTGCTGCTGGCCGCCGGAGAGCTGGCGCGGATAGCTTGCCGCCTTGTCGGAGAGGCCGACCCGATCAAGCAGGTCGAGCGCCCCCGTCGTCGCGTCCCTGCGGTTCATGCCATGGACGCCGATCGGCGCCTCGATGACATTCTCCAGCGCCGTCATATGCGGGTAGAGATTGAACTGCTGGAAGACCATGCCGATCTTGCGGCGCTGGCGCGCGATGCCGTTGCCCGTGAGCTTCTGCAGCCGGCCGTTGCGCATCCGGTAGCCGATCTGCTCGCCATCCACCTCGATGAAGCCCCGGTTGATGGCTTCGAGATGGTTGATGCAGCGCAGGAAGGTCGACTTGCCCGAACCCGAAGGCCCGAGGATGACGACGACCTCGCCCGGCATCACGTCGAGGTCGATGCCTTTGAGCACCTCGAGATGGTCGAAGGACTTGTGGATGTCGCGCGCCCTGACGAGCGGCGTGGTCGCTGCAGCGGCGGTCAATGGCTTGCCTCCTGCACGGCTGGCAGCGGAGCAGCCGCGCCGTCGCGGCGTTCGCCGCGGCTGTAATAGGCCTCGATATAGCTCTGGCCGACATTGAGGATCGAGGTGATCAGCAGGTACCAGAGGACCGCAACCAGCAGCATCGGGATGATCTCGAAGGTGCGGTTGTAGATCGACTGAACCGAGTAGAGCAGATCGGCCATGGCGATGACGCTGACGAGCGAGGTCGCCTTGATCATGCTGATGAGCTGGTTTCCGGTCGGCGGTACGATCGAGCGCATGGCTTGGGGAATGATGATCCGCCGCAATGCCCGGCCCTTGGTCATGCCGAAGGCCTCGGCGGTCTCGGCCTGGCCGCGATCGACCGAAAGCAGGCCGCCACGGATGATCTCCGCCATATAGGCCGCTTCGTTCAGCGCGAGGCCGACGATGGCGGCGGTGACCGGGGTGATGACCGAGTTGGTTTCCCAACTCGCCAGGTTCGGCCCGAACGGGATTGCGAGCGAGATCTGGGGGAACAGCGTCGAGAGATTGTACCAGAAGATCAACTGCACGAGCAGCGGCGTGCCACGGAAGAACCAGATGAACAGCGACGCGGAGGAGCTCGCGAGAGTGTCCTTCGACAACCGCGCGATTGCGAGCACGAGCCCGAGCGCGGTGCCGATTACCATAGCGACGACCGTCAATCCGAGGCTGACCGAGAGGCCATTGAGCACGGTGCGGTCGAAGAAATAGGCGGCGACGACCGGCCAGCCGAAATTTTCGTTCCTCGCGACGATCAGGCCGAAATCGACGACGATTATGGCCGTGACCGCCCAGAGGATCAGGCGTGCGATCGGGAAGGGGGCGTGCGCATTGACCACGTCCCTCGGGTCGGCGCCGCCCGAGGGTGGCGCTGTCATCGCGGGCTCGCCGCTCATTTCGGCAGGGCCCCGCCCAGATTGAGGCCGGGCTCCTTGAGCATGTTATTCTCGAGCCCCCATTTCTTCATGATCGCGGCATAGGTGCCGTTATCGATCAGGATCTTGACGGCATCGCGCAGAACCGGGCCGAGCGGCGAGCCCTTGGGGACCACAGCGCCCTGATAGAGATCCTCAAACCCGTTGCGTGCACCGACGCCGGTGAGTTCAAGCTGGCCGTTGGCCTGCGCGACGAAATAGGTGAGGGGCGCCTGCGACGAGAAGAAGGCATCGGCGCGCTTGGAGCGGACCGACAGGATAGAGCTCGGCTGATCGGAATAGGACTGCACCTCGATGGGGCTCTTGCCGTCCGCCTTGCACTTCTCTGCCTGGACCTGGATGACGCGCTCGGCCGAGCCGCCGGCCATGACGGCGATGCGGTTGCCGCAGGCGGTGTCGAGCGAGGTGATGCCCTTGGGATTGCCCTTCTGCACCGCGAAGACGACGAATTCCTGGACCCAGTCGACGAAGTCGTTGGCTTCCTGCCGGCTCTTGAAATCACCGACCGGGCCAAAGGCGAACTGGTAGCGCCCGGCATTCACGCCGGCGAGCAGGGCAGGCAGGCCTCCCACCGTCGCATGCTCGATCGTGACGCCCAGGACCTGACCGATGGCATCGGTGAGGTCGGAGCTGGCGCCGCTCATCTCGGTGCCGGTGACGATCTCGTAGGGCGGGAAGGAGCCGTTATTGACCGAAATCATCTTGCCCTTGCTGCGCAGCGTCTCAGGCAGGCGCGCCCGCAGCTCCTCGTTGACCGTCTGCTTCGCGATCGTGCCCTGCTGGGCCAGCGCGGATCCGGCCAGCGTCAATCCGGCGAAGGCGACGGAGGCAATCAATCTGAAATACATGGTGCTACTCCCCATTCTTGTCTGAACTTGCAGGCCGGGCGGTGGCGCCGGCCTGTCGCAACGCTTCTCGGGCGTGTCAGCGGGTGCGCGCTTGCCGCGGGAAAAGCTCGGCCGGTGTCAGCAGGCGCGGCAGGATCTTCTGCTCATGGAGCTCGGTCGCGAAATCGGCGATCATGACTTCGTTCTCGGCGAAACCGCTCGCGCTCCACGAAGAGGGCAGATCGCGGGCGCAACGGCGCAGCTCGTCGAACATCCAGGGTGTCGTATCGGCATATTTCTCGCGCTTCTCGAGCCAGAGCCGCTGCGACTCGTCGATCAACGCACTGAGCTCGTCCATGATCCAGGGGTGGTCGCGGACGAATTCGGCTTTGAAGCCGATCAGGTGCATGCCCGGGATGTAGCCGACCTCGTGGAAATAGGTGGTCTCCGCCGCCCGGAAATCCTCGAGCACCTGACGGAACGGCGAGGCCGGATCGAAGAAGCCCTTGGGCATGAAGGGAGTGAAGACGGCATCGAGCCCGCCATCCCGCAGGAGATCCACCATCGGGCGCTCACCCGGAGCAGCCTCGATCCGACCGGGACGACCGAAGCCGTCGAGGCGGTCGGTGATCGGGTGAGCCTCGGTCAGGCGCCCGGCATACCACATAGCGTCCTCGACGCCGACGCCTTCGCGGCGCACGGCGGCGCGGGTCCAGGTGTTGCCGGAATCGCGCCAGCCTGTGACGCCGATCTTCTTGCCGGCAAGGTCGGCGAGCGTGCGGATCGAGCTGTCCTTGGTCGTCACGATGCAGCGATGACGAAAGCCGCGCATGATGAAGTTCGGCATGCCGACGATCGTGTCGTTGCCGTCATGGCGCAGCTGGGCATAGCGGCTGAATGACAGCTCTGCGGCATCGTAAGCTTCGTCGGTGGCCAGATCGCCGACCAGTGTGCCGACGCGATCGACCTGGATCTTCAGCCGGGGCGAGGAGACGTCGCCAAGAACGAGCGGGGTCATATAGTCCCAATCGCGGAGTGCAAGGCGCAGCGTCACAGCCATGTTGGCAACTCTGAAAAGCTCTCGACAGGCCAAGTGCTAAATGTTCAAAAATAACTGCGCAAATGTTATTATGTTATTGAACATTAAATGGCCGGCAGATGAACAGCTCGATCAGCGCCGACTGGCTCGCAAGAACGATCGTTGATCGCAGCATCCGGGGCATCGCCCTGGAGACCAGCGCGCTGATCAGGGCGGGGGCGCTGCCTGTCGGGGCGCGGCTGCCGGCGATCCGCGACATCGCCTACGAAATGAAGGTCAGTCCGGCGACGATCTCCGAGGCCTGGAGCGAATTGCGCCGCCAGAAGATCATTCGCGGCCGGGGGCGCAACGGCACCTGGGTCAGTGGGGACCGCTTCATCGCCCAGCCGGAACGGCTGGCGAGCTCCGGCGACTACGGTGCCGGCGTGCTGAACCTGTCGCTGGCAATTCCCGACACAGCCCTGCTGCCACCGCTCGCAGAGGCGCTGGCCCATGGCGCAACGGTCGACAAGCTCAACAGCTATGAACGGAGCCGGGTCGTACCGGAACTGCGCGAGGCGGCCGAAGCGCGCTGGCCCTATCGGCCGGAAGCATTCCTCGCCACCAATGGCGGCTACAATGCCGTCTACAATACCCTGCGGGCCCTTGTGGCGCCGGGCTCGGCCGTCGCGATCGAGCATCCGACGGCCATGCGGCTGCTCGACATCCTCGAGGATCTTGGCGTCAGGATCGTGCCTGTGGCCTGCGACGAGCACGGCCCCCTGCCGGCCTCGCTCCGCGCCGCGGCGCAGGAGCGGCTTGCTGCATTCGTGTTCCAGCCAAGACTGCACTCGGTTACGGGGCAGACGGTCAGTGCTGAACGGCTCGCGCTGATCGGCGACATCCTTGCTGAGAGCGATGCGCTGATCATCGAGGATGACGGCGTGGCCGACATCTCGGAGGCACCGCCCGCGTCACTCGGCGTGCGCTTTCCGGAGCGCACCATCCATATCGTCTCTTATTCGAAGACCCTCGGGCCCGATCTGCGGCTCGCGGTGCTGTCGAGTTCGGCTGCGATCGTCGAACAGGTCCAGTCCTATCGGGCCTTCAGCGCGGGCTGGACGAGCCGCCTGCTCCAGGGCGCAACCTCCTGGCTGCTGCGTGACGAGGCGAGTCGGGATATCGTGGCGAAGGCTCGCATCATCTACAAGCAGCGGCGCGACAGGCTCGCTGAAGCGCTAGCCGCGCGCGGCATCCACACCGCGCCCGGAAGCGGCCTTTGCCTGTGGGTTCCGATCATCTCGGAGCCCTTCGCCATGGTGACGCTCGCCGCGCGCAACATCGCGGTCAATCCCGGCAGCAAGTTCTCGGTCCTCCCCAGCGCCCATATCCGCGTCGCGACCGCGACCCTGACCGAGCGCTACGAGGAAGTGGCCGACGCGATCGCTCTCGCCCGGTCCCCCTGATCGCGGGAACGGGGCTGCGCGCCGGTACTGGCGGATGCCGGGGTTTGCGCTATAGCCGGAAGCATCGTCAGCCAGCCGGATTGCCGCCCATGCCTGCCCGCGCCCGTTCCCTTGGTTTGATCTGCGGCTCGCTGCCGCCCGGCCCGCTCAATGCGATTACCGATGTTGCCGGCGTCCGTGTCGGCCACAGGACCATTCGCGACGGGGATATCCAGACCGGGTTCACGGCCATCCTGCCCCATGGCGACGATCTGTTCCGCGAGAAGCTGCGCGCCGGTGTCGATGTCATCAACGGCTTTGGCAAGAGTGCCGGGCTGGTGCAGGTCTCCGAACTCGGCCAGATCGAAACCCCGCTTCTGCTGGGAAACACATTGTCGGTCGGAACTGGCTTCAATGCCCTCGTCACGCGCGCGCTCGCGGCCAATCCCGACATTGGCCGGACGACCGGAACGGTCAATCCGGTCGTGCTCGAGTGCAATGACGGTTTTCTCTCAGACATTCGGGCGCGCGTTCTGAGCGAGAGCGACGCCTTCGCGGCACTTGATGCTGCTATGGCAGGCCCGGTCGAGGAGGGCGCCGTCGGCGGCGGGACCGGCATGAGCGCCTTTGGTTTCAAGGGCGGCATCGGCACGGCCTCGCGCCTGCTCAGGCTGGACGGCAGGGATTATACGCTCGGCGTGCTGGTTCAGGCCAATTTTGGCAATGCGGGAGATCTGGTTCTGCCTGATGGCCGCCGGCCCGTTCCGCCCGCCATGCCGCACGCGGCCGCGCCCGAGCGTGGGTCCGTCATCATCGTGGTGGCGACCGATATCCCGATGGAATCGCGGCAGCTGACGCGCGTTGCCAGGCGGTGCGGTGCGGGGCTGGCGCGGCTCGGCGCATTCTGGGGCAATGGCAGCGGCGATATCGCGCTGGCCTTCAGCACGGCCGGCCGCATCAGCCATCATGAACGCGCCGATCTCGCGCCGATGGTCGTGCTCAACGAGAATCGAATCGATCTGCCGTTTCGCGCGGCCGCCGAGGCGACCCAGGAGGCCGTCCTCAACGCCATGCTCGCCGCGCCGGCGGTGGCGGGGCGAGACGGTCATGCGAGGCCTTCGCTCGCCGACGTTCTCGCCCGCTCCTGAGGGCTCGCTGTCGCCCGCCGCAATCAGGCCGGTTGGGGCGCGCCATCGGCTGGATCGCGGACGGCCTGAACCGTCAGACGCTTCACGTCGCCGCTGCGCGTCGTCCAGTTGATGGATTGGCCGACCGAGAGGCCGATCAGAGCGGTCCCGATCGGGGTCAGGATCGAGATCTTGCCCTGGGCGATGTCGGCCTCGGGCGGATAGACCAGGGTCACGGTGGTGGTCTTGCCCGTGACCTCGTCCTGGAACAGCACTTCGCTGCCCATGCGCACGGCGTCGGCGAGCTGGCGCCCCTTGGCGAGAACGCGGGCGCGCGCCACTTCGTCGGCGAGTTCCGCTGCGACATCGGGAAAGGTGTTGGTCGCGGCAATCGCGAGCTGGGTGAGCTTCTCGTGATCGATTGCGGTCAAGGTGATACGGGGCTTTGCCCCGCCGGAGGTCCGGTTGGTCATGTGAACGTCGTCCTGAATGATTGCGCCCCCGTGGGCAGCGCGTAGCAGTGGAAGATTGCGCGCAGGCGAGCTTGCACGATGCCGGACAATGGCGTCGGGGGGGCTCTCTGCCTTCGGCAGACGCTTTCGTCGCTTGCGCTGATGGTGGATGTGCGGGGCGTTGCCCGCGTCGACCTTAAGTCCGGAATGATGCCGATTCGGCGCCGGAAGGCCGACCGCCCCGAACCCGAGGCGCGCGGCGCGACGAATCCGGGGCTAGTTGCCCGCGATCAGGTTACCTGCCCGGTGCAGGCCGCGACGGAAATTGGAGAAGCGCGCCATCATGTCTCATGACTTAGGCTCGCTGCCCGAATTGTCAAATCACAAGCCTGCCGGAAGGCTGCGATCGCGGAGCGCAACGCTGGCCTGAAACGCGGGGCAAGGCTGGCGGTCCGACTTCCGTCCGGGCCCGATCATGACGCTCGATCATCAGACCGGATGGTATCCAGGCCGATGATCCAACGTGTTGTGTTTGCAGCGGCTTTCCCTAAAGCCGCGATCCACTGTTGGGACCGCTGCCTTAGGCCGCAGCGCTGTAGGGGCCGAGCTGCGCGGCGTGCCGCCGCACGAGTTCCAAACCGAATTCCGTCGGGCGCAGAGCGGGGGACCGGTCGTGAATGGCAAGACCGGCGCGCTCGCCGAAGAGGCGCTTGCCGTAGCAGAGCAGGCTCTCGATCGACTGCATGATGAAGACGATTGCAGGCGAGACGTCGCGATAGGCGGCCTCCGCGCTGGGCTCGTCTCCAGCCATGAAGTGGTTATAGGCGCGTAGCGCGTGATCGATCGTGTCGGGGGCCAGGATCATGCCCGCACAGCCGGCGCGCAGGTTGTCGACCAGTTCGAGGCCGCCGCGACCGTTGAAGACGGGAAGCCGCCCTTCCGTGGTCGTGATCAGCTGCCGAATGTCCACGGCTGGGCCTTCACCCTTGATCAGGCTGATATTCGGATGGCGCGACACCAGTTCGCGGATGTCTTCGGCCGAGAGGCCGCGCCCCATATAGGCTGGTGCATTCTGGATCGCGACGGGCAGGGAGGTCGCGTCAGCGACCCGGCCGAAGAAGCGGATATATTCAGCCGCTCCAAAACTGCCGACCATCGGCGGCTGCAGGATGACCCAGTCGGCCTTCGCAGTCTCGGCTGCCCTGACCTGCTCGATCTGTTCCGCGACGGACGAACCGTAGATCGTGAAGGCGAGCGGCACGCGTCCGGCAGTGTCCTCGGAAACCCATTCCATTAGCGCCAGGCGCTCGGACTGGGTCAGTTTGGACACTTCGGTGGCGAGGCCGAGCGCGGCAATGCCGTGCACGCCCAGCGCAAGGCAGAGCTCCGTCTGGCGGCGCATCGCTGCCCGGTCAAGCCTCTCCTGCTCGTCGAACAAGGCGTAGACCATGGCATGAATGCCGGCGAAAGGCGGCGCGAAGCCCATCTCATATCCTCACGGTAGCGTGTCGTTTCGAAGATCAGATGTTAAACATCAGATGAATGGTTGCAAGCGAAACCCGAGCGTGGCAATTTCATGAAAATGGAGGGTCGAATGTCCCAGGCTCATGGCATGCGGAAAGGCGCGAAGCCCGGAAAGATCGGCGCGATGGTCTCCGCGCTCGGCGCTGCGATCGTGCGCGGCGAGATCGCGCCGGGGGCGGTACTGCCTCCCGAGCACGAACTGGAGGCGCATTACCGGGTTGGCCGCAGCGTCGTCCGCGAGGCGATGAAGACGCTGACCGCGAAGGGGTTGGTGAGCGTCCGCCCGCGCCACGGCACGCATGTTCGTCCGGCCCAGGACTGGATGCTGCTCGACAGCGATGTCCTGGGATGGGTGCGGAACAGCGGGGGGCTCGACCGCAGCCTGTTGCTCGCATTGGAGGAAACCCGCGCGATCATCGAGCCGGCAGCGGCTGCCCTCGCGGCGCAGCGCGCAACGCCTGAGGATGTCTGGCGGATCAATGCCGCGCTTGCGGCGATGGACGACGGCCAGTTCGACCCGCAGGCAGCGATTGCGGCGGACAAGGCCTTTCACCTCGCGATTCTCGAGGCGACGCATAACCCGGTGCTGCGCAGCTTTCGCGGCGCAATCGATGCGATCCTGAGCGCCATCTTCGACATCACCGTGGGCGTCTTCACCGGCAACCTGCCGAACCATGCCGCCGTTGCGCGTGCGATCGAGGCCCGCGACGCAAAACAGGCGCGCGAAGCCATGGAAGTCCTGCTTGGTTACACCTACGGGCACCTGCTCTCGGACGGCGCAATAACGCCGCCGGATCTCAAGAAATCCACCCTTGGAGAAACGCCATGACATTCAAGAGCCTGATGCTCGCCGCAGCGATGACGGCGACGAGCCTTTCCGCGTCCGCCGCCTGGCCGGAGCGGCCAGTCACCCTGATCGTGCCCTGGGCCGCCGGCGGCGGCACCGATGCGGTTGCCCGCATCCTTGCGGCGGGGCTGGAGAAGGAGCTCGGCAAGCCGGTCAATGTCGTCAACCGCACCGGTGGCGGCGGCGTCGTCGGCCATACCGAGATCGTCAATGCCAAGCCGGACGGTTACACGATCGGTCTGGCCACCGCCGAGGTGACGACCTTCTACTGGTCGAACACCGCACCCTTCACCTATGAGAAGCTGACGCCGCTGGCGCTGGTGAACTTCGATTCCGCCGCGTTCAACGTCGCGTCCAACAGCCCCTGGGCCAATCTGCGCGCGGCGCTGGACGACATCCGCAAGCAGCCGGTCGGCCATTTCAAGATGTCGGGCATGGCGGCAGGAGCCGCCTATCACCTCGCTTTTGCCGGGCTGCTGCAGCTCGAGGGCATCGACCCGAAGAGCGTCGTCGTCGTGCCGAGCCAGGGTGCGGCGCCTGGTTTCCAGGAGCTGGCTTCCGGCGGCGTGCAGATCGTTCCGTCATCGCTGCCCGAGGGCAAGCCGATGATCGATGCCGGCCGCGTCAAGTCGCTGGCCGTGCTTTCGAAGGAGAAGATCTCGGCCTTCCCGTCGGTGCCGACGGTCAAGGACGCGATCGGCAAGGACTATGAGGGTGGTACCTGGCGCGGCCTTGCGGCTCCCGCCAATCTGCCGGCCGAAGTCACGGCACGTCTTGTCGAGGCGACCGACAAGGTGGCGAATTCCGACAGCTACAAGAGCTTCCTGGCCGAGCGCGGCTTTGGCTATGCCTTCGCCAAGGGGCCGGCCTTCGGCAGCTTCCTCGTCGAGCAGCACAAGCGCAATGGCGAGATCATGGGCGCGCTCGGCCTGCGCCTGCGCCAGTAGCGCCAGCCCAATCCAGCCCGGCCCCGCGCCGGAGCATGACGCGGCGCTGGCTTGCCCGCGCCGCGTCCACCCCATCGTGTCCTTCGCGCCGGGCAGGTCTCCATGAAATTCAACGATCTCTTCGCCGGGCTGGTGTTCCTCGGGCTGGCCGCGCTCGTCGCGACGGCGTCCTGGCATCTGCCGAACCCTTCGCAGCAACCGCTGGGCCCCTCGGCCTTCCCGCTGATCCTGTCCGGATTGCTGGCGCTTTGCGCTGCGATCCTCGGGGTCAATGGCGCTCGCGCGGTCGACCGCGGCCCGATGCTGGCCCTGGCCGACTGGGCACGCAGCCCTGCGGCGTTGATGAAGCTCGCGCTCGTGCCGGCTGTAGTGCTGTTCTACCTCTGGTTCTCGGAGGTATTGGGCTTCCTCATCACGGCACCGCTGATCCTCGTCGTGCTGTTCATGGCGGGTGGGGTCCGGCCGGGCCCGGCCCTCGCGCTCTCCCTGCTCGCGGCGCTTGCGATGCATTCGATCTTCTATCTCGGTCTCGGCGTGCAGCTGCCGTGGGGGCCCCTCGAACCGATCCGCTGGTGAGGCTGCCATGCTCGATGCCTATGTCACCGCGCTGGGGATGGTGCTCGATCCCTATGTGCTCGCTGTCATCACCGCCTCGGCCATTTACGGCCTCATTGTCGGATGCATTCCCGGCCTGTCCGCCACGATGGCGACAGCGCTTCTGGTGCCGCTGACCTTCTTCATGCCGCCCGTCCCGGCCATCGCCGCGATCGTCACGACCAGTACGATGGCAATCTTTTCCGGCGATATTCCGGGCTGCCTGCTGCGCATTCCCGGCACGCCGGCCTCGGCGGCCTATGTCGACGATTCCTACCAGATGACGCTGCGGGGCGAGCCTGAGCTGGCGCTCGGCATCGGGCTCTGGTTCTCGGTTCTCGGTGGCCTGTTCGGAACCGCGGTGATGATGGCGGCGTCCCCGGCCATCGCCGATTTCGCGCTTGGCTTCGGCTCGGTCGAGTTCTTCTGGATCGTCATGCTCGGTCTCGGCGGGGCAGTCTTCATTGGCTCTTCGACGCCGCTCAAGGCCTGCATCGCATTGCTGATCGGCCTGATGATCTCGCTTGTCGGCATGAACAATCCGGCCGGCCAGCCGCGCTTCACCTTCGACTCCACCGAGATGCTCGGCGGTGTCTCGCTGATCCCGATGATGGTCGGCATGTTCGCCTGCTCGGAGGTGATGCGCCACATGATCTCGGACGGAAGCGCGCCGCAGATCGTCATCAAGAAGATGGGGCCGATCTTCGCCAATATGTGGCGGCTGACCAAGCAGTACCCGTGGCAGCTTGTTCGCGGCAGTGCGCTCGGGACCGTCGTCGGCATCCAGCCCGGCAGCGGCGCCGACATGGCTGCCTGGATGTCCTATGCGATGAGCAAGCGCTTCTCGAAGACGCCCGAGAAATTCGGCACGGGTCACCCCGAAGGACTGATCGAGGCAGGAGCCTCCAATAACAGTTCGCTTGCCGGCGCCTGGATTCCGGCTCTCGTCTTCGGCATTCCCGGGGACTCGATCACCGCGATCGCCATCGGTGTCCTGATGATGAAGAACATGGCGCCGGGGCCGACGATCTTCGTCAACAATCCCGAGAACGTCTACGCGCTGTTCCTCGTCTTCGTCATCGCCAACCTCCTGATGCTGCCGCTCGGCTGGGCGATCATCAAGGTGGCCTCGCGGGTGCTGCAGGTGCCCCGCAAGATCCTGATGCCGATCATCCTGCTCTTCGCCATCGTCGGCTCCTATGCGATCAACAACTCGCTCTTCGATGTCGGGCTGATGCTGGCCTTCGGTGCGCTTGCCTTCGTGCTGGAGGAGAACGGCTTTCCGGTTGCGCCGGTCATTCTTGGCGTGGTGCTCGGCCCGCTGCTGGAGGAGTATTTCATCAACTCGATGATCAAGTCCGACGGCAGCCTGATCGGCCTGGTCAATCGACCGATCGCGGCGGTGCTTGCGGCGGTGACGGTCGGGATCATTGCCTGGACGATCGTCGCCTCGCTGCGGGCGCCGAAGCATCCCGCAAGGCCGATGCCGCAGGACCTGTGACGCCGCTTGAAGCCAAAAAGGAAGGCCGGCAGCGATGATTGCGCTGCCGGCCTTCTTTCCATTGTGCTCTTTCCCCTGAGCGGACTGTCGGCAAGGGGGTCATCGGCTACCTGTCCCGCTCGTCCTCCGATGAGGGGCTGCTCGCTGTGCAATGACCAGCGATGCAGACCAGTTCGATCACCTTGTGCTCGGTCCTGAGGCAGTTCGCCCGGTAGATGACGATCTTGCCCTGATCGGGCAGCCTGGTGACCTTGGCGTTGGCACAACCGGATTCGAGCAGGGCGCGTTGCAGGTCACCGTCGCTTGCGGCGCCAGGGGATGGAGCGGATATGACGAGGGCAGCGAGTGCCGCGAAGAACCGATCGCGCCCGCTGCCCGCCGAGTTGCGGGTCACCGCCGTGCTTACTTCGCCTTCTGCAGCGAGGTGACGGTGATCTGACCGTTGACGCGCTCGGCGGTGAACTTGACCTTTTCGCCGGCCTTCAACTCCTTGAGCATGGCCGGGTCGGCGGCCTTGAACACCATCGTCATGCCGTCCATGTCGAGGTTCTTGATCGGGCCGTGATCAAGCGTGATCTTGCCCTGAGCCATATCGACCTTCTTGACCGTCGCGCTCACCAGAGCTGCGTCCTGCGCCAGGGCCGCGCCAGCAAGGCTGCCGCTAACAAGCGCGATCGTGAGAAGTCTGCGCATCATGGTCTCCATCGTGATGTGAGGGTTGCCGCGGTCACTTGACGGTGATGGTGCCGGTCATTCCGGCTTCGCGGTGGCCGGGGATCAGGCACGAGAAATCGAACTGCCCGGCCTTGGTGAACTGCCAGACGATCTCCCCGGTCCTCTTGGGGGAGAGGCGCTTGGCGTTCGGATCGTCATGCTCCATGTCGGGGTTCTTCTGCATCTCGACGGCGTGCTTGAGGTTCTCCTCGAGCGTCGCCACGACCAGCTCGTGATCGAGCTCGCCATTGTTGCGCAGCTGGAAGCGGATCTGTTCACCGCGCCGGACCTCGATCCTGTCCGGGATGAACTGCATCTTGCCGTCACGCTCGGCCATGGCGATCTGGATCAGCCGGGCCGGCTTCTTGGGATCGCCCGGCTTGCCATAGGCGGTCTCGTCGCCATGGCCGTGCCCGGCTCCGCCAGGACCGGCCAGCGCTGCCGCGGCGGAGAACATGACGGCCACCGCCGCCAAGCCGAGTTTCGTGAACTGCTTTGACATGGTTCCTCTCCCGAAGGGGTGTCGATGGACGCTCAGTGGTTGGAATGGCCGCCGGCCTTGGCCGCGGGCAGCGGCTTGCCATCCGGGCCGAGTCGGGGTTTGCGCGGATCCTTCACGCGCCAGTCGGCTGATTGCCCGCCGCTGTCGGGCGCAGTCGCACGGGGTGCCTCGGTCAGCTTGGCGCCCTTGTATTCGTAGGCGACGGTACCTTCCGGGTGCTTGAACCAGCCGGGGTCCTTGTAGTCGTTCTTGGCGAGGCCCTCGCGGACCTTCACGACCGAGAACATGCCGCCCATTTCAACCGGGCCGAACTGCGCAAAACCCGTCATCATCGGCAGAGTGTTGTTCGGCAGGGGCATTTCCATCGCGCCCATCTCGCCCATGCCGTTGGAGCCCATCGGCATATAGCCCGGCGCGATCTTGGCGATCCGCTTGGCAATGTCCTTCTTGCCGACGCCGATATAGGTTTTCACCGAGTGGCCCATGGCATTCATGGTGTGGTGCGACTTGTGGCAATGGATCGCCCAGTCGCCGAGCTCGTCGGCGACGAAGTCGAAGGCGCGCATCTGGCCCACCGCGACATCGATCGAGACCTCGTCCCAGGCGGCCGCTGGATCGACCCAGCCGCCATCCGTGCAGGAGACCTTGAACTCGTAGCCGTGCATGTGGATCGGATGGTTCGTCATCGTCAGATTGCCGAAGCGGATGCGCACCTTGTCGTTCTTCGCCACGACGAAAGGATCGATCCCCGGGAAGACCCGGCTGTTCCAGCACCACAGGTTGAAGTCGAGCATCGTGTTGACCTTCGGCACATAGGAGCCGGCCTCGATGTCGAAGGCATTGAGCAGGAAGACGAAATCACGGGCGACGCGGCGGAAGGCCGGGTCCTTGGGATGAACGACGAAGAAGCCCATCATGCCCATCGCCATCTGGACCATTTCGTCCGAATGGGGGTGGTACATGTAGGTGCCGGAGCGCCGCAGCAGGAACTCGTAGACATAGGTCTTGCCGGGCGGGATATGCGGCTGGTTCAGCCCGCCGACGCCATCCATGCCGTTGGGCAGGCGCTGGCCATGCCAATGGATCGTCGTGTTCTCGGGCAGCTTGTTGGTGACGAAGATGCGGACCTTGTCGCCCTCCACCGCCTCGATGGTGGGGCCCGGCGACTGGCCGTTATAGCCCCAGAGATAGGCCTTCATGCCCGGCGCGAGCTCGCGCTCGACCGGTTCGGCGACGAGATGGAACTCCTTCCAGTCGCCGTTCATCCGCCAGGGCAGGGTCCAGCCGTTCAAAGTGGCGACCGGCTGGTAATCCGGCCCGCTGGTTGGAACCAGTGGTGCCTGGGTCGAGGCGTCCGTCATGGTCGGCGCCTCGGGGACCGAAGCGAAGGCGGTGCGGCCGGAGACGGCTGTCGCACCGGCAAGGACGAGGCCGGACGAGCCGATGAAGCCTCTGCGTGACATGGTCATGGTGTCGTTCCTTGCTCGCTAATGGCCTGCGCCGCCGCCGTCGCCACCGGTGCTCGCGGCGGCGGTCGCTCCACCGCCACCGGTGCCGCCACCGCCGATCACGACGTGCTTGAGGTCGGTATGGGCGATCCAGAAATCGCGGCGCGCATTGATCGCGGCGACATTCGACAGGATGCGCCCGCGCGCATCGGTGATGAGCTGCGTCACATCGACGAGCATGCCGTTATAGTGCAGCAGCGACTCGTCCTGGATGATCTTGCGCAGCGGCAGGACGTTGTTCTGGTATTGCCGGGCGATGTCATAGGTGGCGCGATAGCTGGTATAGGCTTCGCGCGCTTCCGAGCGGATATTGACGGCCTTCTCGGCAAGCTTGTTGGCGGCCTGCATATAGTTCTGCTCGGCCCGGACCACGCGCGACTGTCCGAAATCATAGATCGGGATCTCGATCTCGAGTTCGAGCGTGGTGCTGCGCTTCGACTCCCGCTCGACGTCACCATCGGCCAGGGCCCTGCGCCCACGGTCATAGGTGCGCCGGCCGAGCAGATCGACGTCGTTGACGAAGCGGGTTGCGTTGGTGAGGCCCAGCGACTTCGCCAGCGCGTCGAGATCGCCGCGGGCGATCTGCAGATCGATCCGCTTGCGCAAGGCCTCGGCTTCGATCGCCTTGGCACTCTGGATTTGCGGAAGGGGCGCAAGATTGGCGGGGATCTGGAACTTCAGCTCGTCGCCCCACAGGCCAAGCAGCCGCACGAGGCGTTCGCGCTCCTGGCGCTGCAGCAGGCGTGCCTGGCCGAGCTGGGCGCCGAGCTCGGCGTCGAAGGCGAATTCGCGGGCCTGATCGAGCTTGTTGATGCCGCCGGACTCGCCGAGCCGCTTGAACAGCTCGGAGGCGGCGTCGGTGGAGTTCTTGGCCTGCTCGAAGAAGCCGACCTGCGCATTGGCGGCGACGGCCCGGTAATACTGCCGGCGCGTTTCGGCTGCCAGCTTCAGCACGGATTCGGCGGCGCGCAACTGGGCGGTCTGGAATGTCTCGCGGGCGATTGCGGCGCGCGCCGGTAATGTCGCAAGCGCGAAGAGGCTGCCTGCGACCTGGCGCTCGATCTCCAGTTCAAATCGTCCTGAAAGCTTGGAGATGCCAAAGCGGGGATTGGGCGGCAGGCTCGCCGCGACCATCTGCGCCTCGGCAATGCCGAGATCATTGAAGGCGGCTTGCAGGCCGCGATTGTTAAGCAGCGCGATCTGCACCGCGGAATCGGCCGCCAGCGGTTTCCTCAGCAGCTGGTCGACGCGAGCCTTGGCGCTGATCGCCACCCCGGCATCATTGATCTTGACCACGTCCTTCTTCAGCTCGCTGAAGGCGAGATTCTGCGCCGGGCCGATGCCGCCATCGGCGGAGAAGGTCGCGCAACCGCCAAGGAGCGCGGCCATGCCGGCGACAAGGGCGAGGCGGGAAACAGACGGGAAGCGCATGATCGACCGGAAAGGGATGGACGCAGGCGTGGCCACAGTGATCGGTCCTTCGGTCATGGCTGCGGTCCAACGCGCCGATTGAGTTCACGCCAGTCCTTCGGCTCGGCCGGGCGCAGCACGGTGCTGCCGGCAGTGACGCTCTGATAGGCAGGGGCGGGGACGTTCACGTTCGGATCGGCCGGACGTGCGAGATAGTCAGGCAGCGGTTTGCCGGCGCAGGCGCCGAGCACGATCGCAAGGGTTGCGAGGAGGAGTGGTCTTGCAATCATTGCGATTCGGCGTCTCCAGCGGCGTGGTGACGTCTGACTAGCAACGGCGCTCCGGCCGCGTCCGTTACAAATTGTTGCGAAGCGATCCGCGCATTTGGCGCAAGCAGGCGTTATCTTGACCCTTGAGCCGCGTACCGATCACTCCTCGCCCGTCCAGTCGGAAGTCCGAAGTTGAACCCATTCCCTGCAAGCGTTCAGGCCGAGGATCACGGCCATGTGCTGGTGGTCGACGACGACCCGCAGATCCGCCTGCTGGTCGCGCGCTTCCTGCAGCGGCATAGCTATCAGGTCAGCGGCGCCGCCGATGGCGATGCGATGTTCGACATCCTCAAACGCAGCGAGATCGACCTCGTCATTCTCGACCTGATGCTGCCGGGCCGTTCGGGGATTGAACTCTGCCGCGATATCCGCGCGATCTCGCCGGTGCCGATCGTGATGCTGACGGCCCGCAGCGAGGAGAGCGACCGCATACAGGGGCTCGAGGTCGGCGCAGATGACTATGTGACCAAGCCGTTCAGTCCACGCGAGCTGCTGGCGCGGGTTCGGGCCGTGCTGCGGCGCACGCGCATCCGCCGGGGCGAGCCGAGTGATCGCGCCAGCGAGCAGATAGGCTTCGATGGCTGGACGATGGATCTGCGCCGCCGGGAATTGCTGTCGCCGTCGGGAACGCTGGTCGATCTTTCGACTGGCGAGTTCGACCTGCTGCTTGCCTTTGCCGAACACGCCAACAGGGTGCTCTCGCGAGAGGCGCTGATGCAGTTTGCCAAGACGCGCAGCAGTGACGACCCTTTCGACAGGACGATCGATGTCCAGATCAGCCGCCTGCGCCGCAAGCTCGAGGCGGATACGAATGGCAGCCAGCTGATCAAGACCATCCGAGGCTCGGGCTACATGTTCACGCCGACCGTGCAGGCGCGCGAGGGTGAGCCGGCATGAGCAGGTCCCTCCGTCCGCGCTGGCCCGACACGGTTGCGGGCCGCGCCATCCTGATCCTCGTCGCGGCGCTGCTCGCTTTCCATTTCGCCGGCTACTGGGCCTATCGCGTCAGTGTCGACAGCATGGCCAATGTGCAGCGCGACAAGGCGCTGGCGGAGCGCATTGTCACGATCAAGCGCGCGATCGCCGGCAACGTGCACGATGCAGAGCGCGATCGCGTCGCCCATGATCTGTCGAGCGCGAGCCTGGAGGTGCACTGGAGCAATGTCAGCCTCGTCCTCGGTACTGCGCCGAAAACCGAACGCACGCAGGCGATGGCGGCACGGCTGATGGAACTCGCGCCTGAGCTCGCATCGGAATCGTTTCGCCTGGGCTATGCCGATGGCGGGGCCCCAGGCGCCGGAGAGGGAGATGCCGATCGCCATATGATGCTGGTCTCGGTCAGGCTGGACGACGGCTCCTGGGTCAATTTCTCCTCGACGACGCTCGGGGCCGCGCAGCATGCCGACTGGAACGTGCTGGCGATCATGATCTGTTTCGGCGTGGCGATCATCGTCATCGGCGTGCTGCTGCTGCGCTGGGCGACGCGGCCGCTGCGCGACCTGGCGCTGGCAGCCGAGCGCTTCAGCCTCGACCAGGCCCCGACACCGCTCAGCGAGGTCGGCCCCGCTGAGGTGCGCCGGGCGGCGCGCGCCTTCAACACCATGGGCGAGCGCATCCAGCGCCTCGTCGCCGAGCGCATGCAGGCGCTGGCGGCGGTCTCGCATGACCTGCGCACGCCGATCACGCGTCTGCGGCTGCGCTCGGAGCTGATGGAGGACGATGCGACGCGCGATCTGGTCGATGCCGACCTCTCCGAAATGGAGGCGATGATCGATTCGACGCTCGAATTCCTGCGCGGCGGCGTCTCCAGCGAGGCGATCCGTCCACTCGATATCGTCTCGGTGATCGAAACCATCGTCGACGACCATATCGATCAGGGGCGAACGATCACGCTCAGCGGACTCGGTCATGGCCGCGTACTCGGGCGACTGCTCGCCTTGAAGCGCGCCTTCTGGAACCTGATCGGTAACGCGGTGAAATATGGCGATCAGGTCTCGATCGCCATATCGGAGACACCGACCGGCCTGAGCTTCATCATCGAGGATGACGGGCCGGGCATTCCCGAGCAGGAGGTCGAGCGTGCTTTCCAGCCATTCGTCCGGCTCGAGGAATCGCGCAGCCGGGAAACCGGCGGTACCGGACTCGGGCTGACGATCGCGCGCGCGGTCATTCATGCCCATGGCGGCGAGATCTTGCTCGCCAACCGGGCGGAAGGAGGCCTCCGGGTCACGGTGACGTTGCCGACGCTGGCTGCCAGCGAACAGCAATTCGCGGATGCGCTGAGGACGGGGCGCTTTCCCTTGCCGGCCGCGAACCCGGCCCGCTCATGATGTCTATCTGGAGAGAACGATGAAAACCCTTGCTACCGCGCTGACGCTCGCGCTCTTCGCTGCTCCGGCGGCGGCCCAGTCCATCCAGGTCCATCTCAGCCCGAGCTGCGGCTGCTGCAAGTCCTGGGTCAAGCATCTCGAACAGGCGGGGTTCTCGCCCAAGGTCGTCGAGAGCAAGGACATGGCAGCAAGCAAGCGCCTGGTCGGCGTGCCCGATAAGGTCCAGTCCTGCCATACCGCGATCATCGAGGGGTATTTCATCGAAGGCCATGTGCCGGCCCCGGACATCCGCAAGCTGCTGCAGGACAAGCCGGCTGCAATCGGCCTGGCTGTGCCCGACATGCCGGTCGGATCTCCCGGCATGGAGGTCGAGGGCGTGACGCCGGACCGGTATGAGACGCTTCTGGTCGGGGCAGATGGCGAGACGACGGTCTTCGCGAAGCACTGACCTAACCACCTGTGTTTGCAGCGGCCCGAGTAGCGCAATCCACCCTTCCGGCCGCTGCTTCAGCGCTGCAGCGAACCGTCGTTCCAGAGGAGCGCTGCCTGCAATCCCGGGCCGTCTGTGCGGTTGCTCAGGACGAGCAGCGCTCCGACGCGCCTGGCGGCGATGTCGACGATGGTCAGGCCGAGCCCTGTGCCTGTCGGGCTCTTGTGGCGACCGCGGTAGAAGCGTTGCTTGACCAGGCCGAGTTCCTCCTGGGGGATGCCGGGGCCCTGGTCGAATACCGCGACGCCGCGACCATCGGCCGTCGGACGCCAGGACACGACACCACCGCCCGGCATATGCTGGATCGCGTTTTCGTGCAGGTTGCGCAGCGCCAGGGCGAGGCTCTCGCGGTCGCCTGGCACATCCAGGGCTGCGAGCCCAGGGTCGATTTCGACGTCGATGCCGGCCGCCGGAGCCGCATTGTCGATGATCTCGGCGAGGAGCCCGCTGACCCGGACACGGCCCGAGGCCGGACCTTGCTGTTCCGTTTCGAGCTTGGCGAGCGTTAGCAGCTGCCGAACGAGGCGGGCCGTCCGGTCCACTGAGATCAGGATCTGGCGTAGCGCGCCTTCCCTGATCGATGCGTCGGTTGTGGCCAGTGCGATCTGCGCCTGCGTCTTCAAACCAGCCAGCGGGGTTCGCAATTCATGGGCGGCGAAGGCCGTGATCTCGCGCTCATGGCGGCGGGCGGCCGCAACCTTGTCGAACAGACCGTTCAGCGCCTGCGCGAGCGGCCTGACCTCGATGGGGGCTTCGGCCGCCGCGAGGGGACGCATGTCCTCGGCGTCACGGGACTTGAGTTCCGCAGCCATGGTCGCGAGCGGGCGCAAGCCCCGGCCGAGGCTGAGCCAGATCAGCAGGCCGAGCAACGGGGCGATCAGCAGCGCGGGCGCGAGAAGCCCGGTGATCAGGTCGTTGACCAGCCCATGACGCAAGCCGATGCGATCGCCGACCATGACGCGGATGCCCTTCTGGGCATCTTCGACCGCGTAGACCCGCCAGCGTTCGCCATCGACCGTTCGATCGGAGAAGCCGGCGGCCTGATCGGTCAGCTGGGAGCCCGGCGCGCCGCTGGAACGGGCAACCAGCCGGCCGTCGAGAGACCAGATCTGGCAGGATAGCTGGCGCTCGTAGAATGCCGGCTCGACCGTCGCGCCGGGTAGTCCGGCGATAGCGGTGTCCGGCATCCGGCCGGCGTCGACCAGCGAATGCACCATCTTCGCCGCCTCCTGCAGGCGGGTGTCGAGCACATGCTCCAGCTTGGACCTACTGTCGAGATAGATCCAGGCGACCGCGCTGAGCCAGATCAGCCCGGTGGCGGCAATCAGGATGACGAAGAGGCGCGTGCGCAGGGAGGTCATGGCCCAGGCCTCATTTCGTCACCTGTCTCATCCGGTAGCCGAGGCCGCGCACGGTCTCGATCGCGTCGCGGCCGATCTTGGCACGCAGATTGTGGATATGGACCTCGACGGCGTTGCTCTCGATATCCTCCTGCCAGCCATAGAGCCGGTCTTCGATTTCGCCCTTCGAGCGGACCGCGCCAGGACGCTCCATGAGTGCCGACAGCACTGCGAATTCGCGCCGGGAGAGCGTGACGGGCGTGCCGGCAACGCTGGCAGCAAGCGTTGCGGGGTCGAGCATGATGGCGCCCGCAGCCATGACGGGCGCGGCTCGACCGGCATTTCGGCGCGCCACGGAGCGCACCCTGGCCGCCAGCTCGTCGAGATCGAAGGGTTTGCCGAGATAGTCGTCAGCGCCGGCATCGAGGCCGCGGATCCGGTCTGCGACCTCGTCGAGCGCGGTCAGGAGGAGTACGGGCGTGCGGTCGGACTTGCCCCGCATCTCCTTCAGCACGTCGAGCCCGGACCCATCCGGCAACATCAGGTCGAGCACCACGGCGTCAAAACAGGAGGTCGCGAGCGCGGCCAGCGCCTCGGCGCAGGTCTCGACGCGGTCCACCGTCGCGCCGGCAAGCCCGAGCCCGACCTTCAGCCCGTCCGACAGAACAGGATCATCCTCCACGACGAGGATACGCATTTCGGTTCTCTCCATTGGCCACGCCCTCCCTCGCTGGCGCGGCTTAAGGCTGGCTTAAGGTGGATTTCCGACCCCGGGGCATCCTTTGCGCAGCGCATGGCCATGCCGTCCGGCGTGCCGTGCGGTGCCAGACCTCATTCGTCCATCCGGACCCGGAAGCCTGAGCGGAACCCAGCATGAATCGCAGAAACCTCATTCGTATTGCGGCCGCGCTGGCCGCTGCGCCCTTCATCTCGCCCATGGCGATGGCCCAAACCATCGATGTCGAAGCCATCCTCAATGATCCGGAAGCGCCGGCTGGCGGGAACCCGAAGGGCGATGTCACGATCGTCGCCTTCCTCGACTACAACTGCCCCTACTGCAAGAAATCCGCCCCCGACCTCGCGCGCGTCGTCAGGGAGGATGGCAAGATCCGCCTTGTCTACAAGGAATGGCCGATCCTGGGCGAATCCTCCGTCCTTGCGTCGCAGATCGCGCTCGGTGCCGGCTATCAGGGGCGCTACGAGGCCGTTCACAAGGCTCTGATGGGGCTTCCCGGCCGGCTGAGCTCGAAGGACACCATCCTGACGGCGGTCAAGGGCGCAGGCGTCGACATGAACCGCCTGCAGGCCGATCTCGATGCGAATGCAGAGAAGATCACGGCACAGCTGCGGCGCAATCTGGCGCAAGCGGATTCGCTGGGCCTGCAGGGCACGCCAACCTATCTGGTCGGACCGTTCCGGACCTCGACGCTCGACTACAAGGGCTTCAAGCAGGTCGTCGCCGATGCACGCGGAAAGCAGGCGGCACGATGAGGTTGCAGACTCGCTCGGCGATGCTGCCATCGCGCCGCAAGGCGGTCAGGATGGTCCTCTCCGCCGTCGGCTTTCCGCTTCTGGCCGGCGCCTGCACGACGACATCGCTGCCGCCGCCGCAGATCGCGAATACCATCCCGACCGTCGACCCGCTGGCGGCTGAGCGCTATGCGGCGCTCGACAATGAACGCTTCTCCGTTCCTGCCGTTTCGCTTGAGGATCTGAAGCCGGCCTATATGCGCCAGCTCGTCGATTACCGGACCCGCGAGCAGCCCGGAACGATCGTCGTCGATCCCGAGGCACGCTTCCTCTATCTCGTGCAGGAGGGCGGCAAGGCGCTGCGCTATGGCGTCGGGGTCGGCAAGGAGGGGCTTGAATTCACCGGGACGGCGCGCGTCGAGCGCAAGGCGCAATGGCCGCGCTGGACGCCGACGCCGGACATGATCCGGCGAGAGCCCGGCCGTTATGCGAAATGGGCCGGCGGCATGGCAGGTGGCGCGAGCAATCCGCTCGGCGCCCGGGCGCTCTATCTGTTCAAGAACGGCAAGGACACGCTCTACCGCATCCACGGCACCAACGAGCCCTGGACGATCGGCGAGGCCGTCTCGTCAGGCTGCATTCGAATGATGAACCAGGACGTGATCGACCTGTATAATCGCGTTGCCGGCGGCTCCAGGGTGGTGGTGCTCTGACCGCGTGACGTGCCTCTTGCGGGTCTTCAATATACATTATATGATATTGTATATTGAAGACCCGCAAGAGGAGCGACGCCATGCCGACCGTCAGGATCAGCGACAGGCTCACCATTGGTGGCCAGCCATCGCTTGCCGAGTTTGCGCAGCTCGCAGGCGAAGGCTTCGCGACGGTCGTCAACAACCGGCCCGATGGCGAGGAGGCCGGGCAGCCCGGCACCGAGGCCGAGGCGTCCGCCGCAGCTGAAGCCGGGATTGCCTATGCGCACATACCCGTCACCGGGCCGACCATCACCGAGGCCAATGTGCGGGCATTCCAGAGAGCGGTCGCCTCGGCATCCGGACCGGTCTTCGCCCATTGCAAATCCGGAACGCGCGCGTTGACCCTGCACGCGCTGGGCGAGGTTATCGACGGGCGCCTCGAGGCGGCGGATGTCCGGGCATTCGGCGAGCGGCTCGGCTTCGATCTCAAGGGCGCGCAGGCCTGGCTCGCTGCCCGAGCGCTGCCGGCCCGGCCCGAGGTCAAGGGGTTCTACGAGCCGCGCAGCGGCAGCATCCAGTATGTCGTCTCGGATCCTGCGACGAAGAGCTGTGCGATCATCGACCCGGTGCTCGACTATGACGAGAAATCCGGGGCGACCAGCACGGCGAGCGCCGATGCGCTCCTGTCGCATGTCGCGGCGCAGGGGCTGACMGTCGCGTGGATTCTCGACACCCATCCGCATGCCGACCATTTCTCAGCCGCGCATTATCTGAAGCAGAGGACCGGGGCGCCGACCGGCATCGGTGCGCATGTGGTCGAGGTGCAGAAGCTTTGGAAGAAGCTCTATAACTGCCCGGCGCTGCTGACCGATGGTTCGCAATGGGACCGGCTGTTTTCTCATGGCGACCATTTCAGGCTTGGCTCGATCGATGCGCATGTCCTGTTTTCGCCCGGCCATACGCTGGCCTCGATCACCTATGTGATCGGCGATGCCGCCTTCATCCATGACACGCTCTTCATGCCGGATTCCGGCAGCGCCCGGGCCGATTTCCCCGGCGGCAGCGCCACAGCGCTCTGGGCCTCGATCCAGGATATTCTGGCGATGCCTGACGAGACCCGGCTCTTCACCGGTCACGACTATCGGCCGGGCGGACGCGAGCCGCGCTGGGAGAGTACGGTCGCAGAGCAGAGGCGAGCGAACCCGCATGTCGCGGGGATGGACGAGGTGGGCTACGTCGCGCTGCGCGAGGCACGCGACAAGACATTGCCGATGCCAAAGCTGATCCTGCATGCGCTGCAGGTGAATATTCGGGGCGGGCGCCTGCCGGAGCCGGAAGACAACGGCCGGCGCTATCTCAAGATCCCGCTCGATGCGCTCGAAGGTGCCGTCTGGTGACCCTGTCGAGCGAGGTGACGAAGCCAGTCGATATGGCGGCCCGCGCGGACGAGGTCGCGGGACTGCTCAAGACGATGGCCCACCCGGCGCGGCTGATGCTTGCCTGCATGCTTGCCGAGGGAGAATACGCCGTCGGCGAACTGGAAAGCCGGCTCGGCATTCACCAGCCGACGCTCTCGCAACAGCTCACGGTGCTGCGGGAGGCGGGAATTGTCGAGACGCGGCGGGAGGGCAAGCAGATCTTCTATCGCCTGACGGCGGACAAGGCGGCGCTGCTGATCCGCGCGCTCTATGACATCTTCTGCGAGCCGGAGGCCCCGCAACCATGAGTTACTGGCCCTCGCTCTTCGGCGGCATGCTGATCGGGCTCTCTGCGGCGCTGCTGCTGCTTCTCAACGGTCGCATCGCCGGCATCAGCGGCATCGTGGGCCGGCTGGCGCAGGGCGCTCAGGTGCCGGCCAACGCCGCTTTCCTGATCGGGCTCCTGGCCGGTCCGGTTCTCTTCGCCATCGCCTTCGGCCGCTGGCCGCAGGTGACGATCGCGGCCTCCTTGCCGATCATCCTGATTGCGGGGCTGCTGGTCGGCTTCGGCACGCGGATGGGCTCGGGCTGCACATCGGGCCACGGCATCCTCGGGTTTGCGCGATTCTCCCGCCGTTCGATTRCCGCGACCGTCACCTTCCTGGTAGCCGGAATCGCTGCGGCCACCCTCATGAGGCTCGTCGGATGACACAGCGCTTGCCACGCCTGTTCGTCGCGCTTGTCGCTGGCGCCATGTTCGGCTTCGGCCTTGCGCTGTCGGGCATGCTCGATCCGGCCCGCGTCATCGGCTTCCTGGATATCGGGAGCGATCATTGGGACCCGAGCCTCGCCTTCGTGCTCGGCGGCGCTCTTGCCGTTGCGCTCGCTGCGATGGCGCTGGTGCGGCGAATGAAGCGTCCCGTCCTCGACGATCATTTCCATATCCCTGTGTCCGGCCAGGTCGACCGGCGGCTCATCCTCGGATCTGCTCTGTTCGGGCTCGGCTGGGGCATGGCCGGCTTCTGCCCGGGTCCGGCGATTGCCGCGCTTTCCATGGGGTTTCTGCCGGTCGTACTGTTCGTTGCGGCCATGCTGGCCGGCATGACGATTCATGACCGCTTCGTCGCCGCCGGGACTGCAGGCGGTTGATTCGATCCGTGTCAGTCCGGATCTGAGCCCTCAACGCAGCTTCGGATTCTTTGGCGCATGGAGTTTGTCCTGCCGCTCAAAGGGGCTGAGTGGCAGGGTCCGATCGCGGCGACTTCCTTGAGTGGCGCAGGCCCCGCGCCTGCGATCAGCGGCTCCGTCCGAATATCGCCACGCTTGTTACTCCCACTGGCCGATCTGCGGTGCCAAACTGCCTGACGATCAATGGCGATCAATGAGCGCCAAATGGAAGCGTGTTGCGTCCTGAAGGTGCGGGAGATCGCCTAAACCAGGAGGTTTCAGAGGCCATGACACAATCAGCCGAGAGCGGACGGAAAGGCGGACAACCGGTCATGCGGACACCAGCGGTCGTACCGTCGCTGGCATGGGAGGAAGCCCGCAAGCAACTGCTCGTGAAGGAAAAAGCCCAGACCCTGGCCCGTGACGCCCTGGCCGCTGAGCGGCGGCGCATGCCGTGGACGGCCGTGACGAGTGCGTATGCGTTCGAGGGGCCTGCGGGCAAAGCCAGCCTGCTCGACCTGTTCGACGGTCGGCGGCAGCTGATCGTCTACCGCGCCTTCTTCGAGCCGGGCGTTTTTGGCTGGCCGGACCATGCCTGCCGGGGCTGCTCCATGGTGGCCGACCAGGTTGCGCATCTCGCCCACCTGAACGCCCGCGACACCACCCTCGTCTTCGTCTCGCGTGCGCCGCAGGCGGATATCGCACGGCTCAAGGAGCGGATGGGCTGGACGATGCCCTGGTTCACCCTCATGGACGGTTTCGATGCCGATTTCGGCGTGGACGAATGGCACGGCACGAACGTGTTCTACCGTGACGGTGGTCGGGTGTTTCGCACCTATTTCATCAATAACCGCGGCGACGAGCAGATGGGGAACACCTGGAACTATCTCGACATCACGCCGCTGGGCCGGCAGGAGGTCTGGGAGGACTCTCCCGCAGGCTATCCGCAGACGCTAACCTATAAGTGGTGGAACTGGCACGACAGCTACGTTGCCGACGCGGCGCCCGACAAAAAATGGGTCGAGGTGTCGGATGCCGGAGAGGCTGCCTTCCGGGACCGAAAGGCAGATCCAACGGCGTGAGCCGTGCCTCACGCCGTTTCCGAGTTCTGCCGGGAGAATTTTACGCCTGCGCTGCCATTGAGCGTTCAGGCGCCTGAAACGGTGTCCTGAACGTTGCAACGCGGTTCTGGCCGACGCGAGCCCTGCGGGTCTGGCCGGTCATGACATGGAGGTCGATGGCGCATCAGCGACGCAGATCGGCGAGGTCCGCCTCGATCACTGCGACCAAACCGGTGGGCAGCCAAAGGTACTGCATCTTGGCGCCAAGCTGAGATTGCGCCGCCCTATCGACGAGAACGCTGCCGAAGCCCGGCTGTCCGGAAGGCGTGACCACGTCGGGGCCGCCGATCTCTTGCCAGGTTATGAAAAGCTGCTCCTGCCGAACCTCGGTGGAAACCGACACGGACCCGCTTTCGCTGGACAGCGCACCATACTTGACCGCATTGGTCGCCAGCTCATGAAAGATCAGCGCCAGCGCGGTCGCTGCACTCGGGCCGACCGCAGCATCCTCTCCTTGAATGGTCACGCGATCTGCGTGGCCCTCGCGATAAGGGTCGAGCAGGCGTGACAGCAGCAGCGTCAATCCTCCGTCGCCGATCTCCTTGTCGACGACGAAGGCATGGGCGCGATGCAGGGCCTGGAACCGGCTCTGCAGTTTCTCGGCGAAGCCCTTGCTCGCCGGCTCGAAGCGGGCCGCCATCCGCACCAGACTGTTCACAACGGTGAAGATGTTGGCGATTCGATGCGAAAGCTCGCGGGCGATCAGCTCACGCTGCTCTTCGGCGCGGCGCCTTGCTGTAATGTCGATATGGGCCCCGACGAGGCGAACCGCGCCGCCATGCTCGTCTCTGGTGATTTCGGCCTTTGCGAGGATCCAGCGCGTCTGGCCGTCACTTGGCCTGATGATGCGATACTCGACTTCGTACTCGGTGGCAGGGCTTTTAACGGTGGCGAGGAAATGGCCCACGACACGCGCGCGGTCATCGGGATGAATCCGGGCAACCCAGGCCTCGTGGCTTTCATGGATCGCGTCCGGCGGTAATCCGTGGACGGCCAAATACTCTGGCGAGCGGACATTCTTGAATTCACCGTGGCGCAGGTCGACCTCCAGGCCGCCGATCTGCCCGATGCGTTGGATGCGTGCGAGCTCGGCTTCGCGGGCGCGAAGTTTGCTCTCGGCCGATTCACCTAGGTTGTTCAACATCTTGTCCCGGCTCAATCGGCGCAGGATCCTATATGTCGCCGTGCTTGACCACCCGCAATGTCATTGGACATGGCGTGGCAGCTTTCGCTGTGATCAGTTGGGAAAGCGGGGCTTCAGCGCGAGGGCCCGGCTCCTCCTCACAATCCCTGGCGGGCCTCGATCATGGTGCGAGCCGCCTCGCGCAAATTCGCGCGCGAGGCGTCACGCGAATAGAACATGTGCCCGCCGGGAAGGACCTGCAGCTTGACGCGGGCAGGATCGCCCAAGGCAGGCAGTTGATC
The DNA here is from genome assembly GCF_056401655.1 of Allobosea sp. P4_E12. Lineage (NCBI taxonomy): Bacteria > Pseudomonadati > Pseudomonadota > Alphaproteobacteria > Hyphomicrobiales > Alloboseaceae > Allobosea > Allobosea sp. P4_E12. Next base: position 31,059 of record NZ_JBFUIY010000043.1, read on the forward strand.
GAGAAGCAGCTTGGTCTCGAAATAGGGCGTGACGAGATCGGTGAACCCGTGTGCGACGATGACCTCGAGGCGGGGATCGAGCGCGAGCACATTGCGGAGCTCGCGGATGGATTCGCGGTCGCCGCGACCCTGGCCATAACTCCAGCGGCGGTTGACCTCTTCGTTCAAAAGAAAGTAGCGCCCTTCGGGCCGCCAATTCAGATCGCTCGCATAATGACTGAGCATTGCGCTCGTCAGGGGGGCCGTGATCGCGCCCAGCACGGCGTCCGGCGCCCGGCCGCGCGCGGCTTCGGGATCGGGGTCGAGGGCCGCGACGTTTCCATCATAAGGACTGCCGACAAGCCCCTTGTTGCGGTCCAGCTCGCGCAGAAAGGTGGTTGCATCGACCTTGCCGCCCATGCGCTCCACGAGAGCCCGGTCGAGCCCTGTCAGCGCTGAGACCCTGTCGGCCAGTCGTTTGGTCGCGTCGCTGTCGCGTGGCCCCTTCAGGAGATCGGCGAGATAGTCGCCGGCAGCATAGTTTTCGGCCTCTGCGAGCGTCTGGTGGGAGAGTTTGCCTTCGCGCTCCAGCTTCACCGCGGCCATCGCCGGGAGCGACACCACCCAGCGAAGCGGCGAGCTGCCGGCGTCGCGCTGGTAGGTGAAGTCGAGTACCGGGGAGAGCATCACGATGCCGGAGACGCCGACACCGTCGCCGGTCTGCAACTCGCTGGCGATCTTGGGGGCGCGGAACCCGCCATAGCTCTCGCCGACGAGGAATTTCGGCGAAGCGAGGCGGTCGTTCAGCCGCAGCCAGTTGGTGACGAAGCGTGAGAGCGACTTGTAGTCTCCCTCGACCGACCAGAGCAGCCCGCGTGCCTCATCGGTGCCGGCGGCGAAACGGCTGAATCCCGTGCCCACCGGGTCGATGAAGACGAGATCGGTGAAGTCGAGCCAGGCATCGGCATTGTCGACGACGAGGGGCGGCATGGACGGGGCGTCGCCCTGCCGGCCGAAAGGCAGCCGCTTCGGCCCCATCAGGCCGAGATTGAGATAGGCAGAGGCGGCACCAGGTCCGCCGTTGAAGGCAAATGTGACCGGGCGCGACGAGGCGGGGACGCCCTGACCACGGTCGAGCACATAGGCGATATAGGCGATTTCGGCGAGCTTGCGGCCGGACTGATCACTGACCGGCAGCGCGCCGGCCGTGGCCGTATAGCGCAGCGTACGGCCGGGCAGGGTCAATTCGTGACGCGTGACGGAAGGCGGCGGCAGGGCTACGCCCTGGCCGGTGACAGGGCGAGACTCCTGCCGATTTGCCTGCGCATCTGCTGGGCCCTGATCCCGCCGCGCCGGCGCAGTCTCCTGCGCTCGCGCCTGGTCCAGGAAAGCCAGAGGCGCTGAAATGGACAGCCCGGCAACGGCAAGTGCGAAAAGCGCGCGAAATCTCATGGCATGCCCCGATGACGATCCCCAAGAACTTAAGCTGATCCAATGCGGAACATGCCAAACATCTCGTATCACGAAGCCGTTAGGTTCCCTGGGCGAGGTCGCTTCGGTAGCGCATCTGCGTGATGGTTGTCGGAGGTCTAATGGCTGTTGGATTGCCGACCATGCCGGCGTCCCAAGGGCGACTTGGCCACGCTGACTGGCTGAGCCGAACTGGTGCCCTGTCAAGATCTCGGGAACATGTTGGCGCTTCCGCCGTATAGGGTTTGACCTCATCGGAACCCCCGATCGATGAAGCTCACCGATCTGCACGTAATGGTCCTTATGGTGCTCGTACTCGGTGCGGCCCCTGTGTCGGCCTTGACGCCCGATCAGATCAACACGGCGACATTCGCGCGACCGATCCGTCAGGCGGCGAACGGGCCCGATCCCTTCATCGTGAAGGCCCAGGCCCTGCTCAGCCGGCGCAGCATCTCGCCCGGCGTGATCGATGGCGTCGATGGCGAGAACTTTCGCAAGGCGGTCGCGCAGTTCCGGCGCCAGGAGAACCTAGGCGAAAGCGACGAGCTGGACGAGGTCGCGTGGCTCGGTCTCGGCGGCGATACCGATCAGGATGTCGTGGTCGAATACAAGCTGTCCGAAAAGGACACGGAATACAAATTCGCCGACGCCATTCCCTGCGACTACGCCAAGCAGGCCAGGATGAAGCGGCTCTCCTACACGAGCCCGCAGGAGATGCTCAGCGAGCGCTTTCACATGAGCGAAGGGCTATTGATGGCGCTTAATCCCGAGCAGCGCTTCACCAGCGCTGGCCGCGGAATTTACGTCATCTCTTCCGAACGCTCTCTCCAGAAGGGCGCTGCCGCACGGGTCGATGTCGTTAAGAGTACGGGCATGGTCGTCGCTTATGGCGATGGGGACACCATCCTTTCCAGCTATCCGGCAACAATCGGAAGCACTGACACGCCCTCTTTGAGCGGGCAGTACAAGGTCACGCGCATCGCGAGGAACCCGAGATACACCTACAATCCCGAGAAAAACTTCCGGCAGGGCAAGAACGATGAAACCCTCGTCCTTCCGCCCGGACCCAATGGACCGGTTGGAACCGTCTGGATCGCTTTGTCGGAACCGACATACGGCATACACGGCACGCCGGAACCCTCGCGGGTCAGCAAGACGACGTCGCATGGATGCGTGAGATTGACGAACTGGGATGCGGAGGAGCTGGCCGACCTCGTGCGCCCGGGTGTGCCGGTGCGATTCCTGGATTGAGGGCGGTGTCAGGTCGCCAGAGACGGCGAGTTCTCGCAGGGATCGCGCTAGCCATTTCTCTGTTCATGTTCGGCTTCGGGGCGCTGGCGCGCGACAGCCAGGCAAAAGTGCAAGGCGTTTCGCAATCGGATCCAGCACGCGTGCTCGCGCCGCTGCCTCCGCCGCGGCCGAGCAGATTGGCCCCGCAGGCTGACTCCACTGCAAACGGGAATTCGTTGGAACAGCGTGTTCCGGCAGTTCCATCGACCTGTATCAGGGCCTTCGAGGAGAGCGGGGGTTTCGTATTGCCCTCGCAGAACGGCGCAAGCACGGGGGAATGTGCGATCGAGGATCCGGTGACGTTCCAGCGCTTGACCATGCCCGACGGTTCCAGGATCGAGTTGGACAGCGCGATCACCGTGCGGTGCTCTCTTGCGCTCGAGGTTCTCGCCTGGATCCGCGACGATCTCGCTGCGCTGGCGAGGCAGGAGAACGCCCGGCTTGCGAAGCTGACAGGGGTCGGCGGATATGCCTGCCGGTCACGAAACGCCGATACAGGTGCGCCGATCAGTGAGCATGCGAGCGGCAACGCTCTCGATGTCGGCGGGTTGCTGATGCAGGATGGCCGCGCCGTGGCATTCGCGGGTCAGGAGCCTCTGTCCCGCTCAATGCGCGACGCGGTGCAGAAGAGCGTCTGCCAACGGTTCGCCACCGTGCTCGGCCCGGGAGCCGACAGTTCCCACAAGGACCATCTTCATCTCGACATGCGCCAGCGCTCGCGAGGGTTTCGCATTTGCCAGTGGACGGTCGAATGAAGAGCAGTCCTGTTCTCCCCCCAGTCAGCATGCCAGACGCCGTCGGCGGAATGCCGATGGCGACGCGCTGGCGCCATGGCTGACGGTCAAGCCGGGTTCGCCTTCGCAGGCGGCGCGGGTGCCGCTTCACCGTCCGACCGCTCCCAGCCGAAGACGCTCCGGCCACCATACTCGGCGGAGCGCAGTCTCTCCTCCGTGACATACTCATCCAACGTCGGACCGGAGGCGACGCGCTCCAGGCGCCGGCTTTCCCGGTCCAGACGTGCGATGGCAGCGAGCCTGTCGTCCTGACCGAGTTTCGCCCGATCGATGGCGGATTTCAGCACCGCGATCGTCTGGTCGTAGACCTTGGTGGGCACGGCGAACGGCTGTCTGTCCTTGCCGCCATGGGCGAGAGAGAAGCGCGCAGGATCGGCGAACCGGCACGGCGCGCCATGGATCACTTCCGCGACCATCGCAAGCGAACGGACCGTGCGGGCGCCGACGCCGGGCACGAGCAGCAATTCCGAGAAATCGGCGGGGGCGCTGTCGGCGGCTGCGGCGAGCGCACCATGGAGCCGTCGCGCAATGACGTCCTTGGGCCTGACCTCGTGATGTGCCGGCATGACGAGATGAGGTAGGGAAAGCTGCGCCGGCGACAGGACCGGCGGCGCCCGGTCGCGCTCCAGCGCCGCAAATTCCCTCACGATCCCCGACGGTCCGATGTCGCGCAGCAGATCGATCTGGCCGTTGCGGGAGAGGGCGGCGCGCCTGTCGGTCAGATTGATGATGCTGCCCTGGTTCTTGCCATCGATGGCGGCATGTGGCGCCTCGACGAAACTGCCCAGCCCTTCAGACTGCCAGTGATAGCGCCGGGCGAGGCCGCCATCGCCATTCATGCCCTGCTGCACCACGACCCAATGGCCGTCATTCCCGACGAAGAAGCCATGGAGGTAAAGGTCGAAGCCGTCCTGCACGGCGGCACTGTCGACCTTGGCGACCAGCCGGCTCGCGGTGGCGAGCGCCTGTCCGTCGAACCCGACCCTCGCTCCAATCTGTTCGAGCTCGGCCGGTGTCTCGCGCGAATGGCGGCCCCGCCCGCCACAGACATGCAGGCCCAGCTCGCCCGACAGCGGAGCCAGCCCACGCTTGAGCGCGCCTATCACGCTGGTGGTGATACCCGACGAGTGCCAGTCCATTCCCATCACCGCCCCGAAGGACTGGAACCAGAATGGATGCGCCAACCGCCGCAGCAACTCGTCGCGGCCATAATGATGGATGATCGCCGCGCAGATGACCGCGCCGAGCTGCGTCATGCGCCGACCGAGCCAGGCGGGCACGCGGCCATGGTGGAGCGGAAGGTCGGCGCTGCCGGATCGCCGGGTCATGGCGAAGTCTCGCGAACGAAAGAGGAACGCCTGATATAGCCCGGCCTGTCCCCGCTTTCTACAGAAATTGATCCTCGTCGAGGCGGCTGGTCCTGTCGCTCCGTTGCGCCCGACCGCCGGTCGTCGCCGTGCACATCAAGATTCCGTTCAAATCCCGGCTATCTCGGCTGCAACCAACTTACCAATCCCCGGCAGGAAGCCGTCATCCTCTCCGATCGCTTCGCCCTGGGTGAAGACGGTCAGGATGAAGTCCTCGCCGCCAGGCAGGATGGCGCGCATCGCGTCGTGACGGCGAAATTCGGCGCGTACATCGCCCAGCCAGCGGGTCCGTCCGGCCTTGGACCAGATCCGCGAACCGTCCGGCAGGCCGCCGCCGAGATATCCGAGCAGTTGATAGGCGCCGCGGGCCCGGTCGGGACTTTCCTGGTCGCGAATGAGGTGGTCGCGCACCCGCTTCAGGCGAGCTTCCGGCAACAGCGAGGAGCCATAAAAGATCTCTGACATCAGACGCGCCATTGCGATCGGCGTCAGGCGGTTGTGGCCGATGGGAGAGAGATCGAGCCCGATTTTCTCGCGGCCGTAGCGCAAATCATCCATCAGCTTCTGGTCGAGATTGATGCCGACCAACTCGGACCAGCCCAAGCCGGCGAAGAAGCGGTTGATCTCCCGGCGGCGCTCGCACCAGTCGGCCAGGGCCTCCCCCTGCAGCAATGTGTCGCCGGTCGTGCCGGTGAGCAGGTCGATGATGTAGTTCGTTGCCGAATTGGACGACCAGAGGATCATGTCGCGCATCGCGCGGTCGAGTTCCTCATGCTCGGTCAACCGTCCCTCCGTGAGGGCCGCCTGCGCCGCGACGAGGTGAAAGACCTTGACCAAAGAGCATGGGTAGCTCCGCCAGTCGGCATGGCGGGCAGCTCCAACCGGTTTCTCACCAGCAGGCTGAGGGCGCAGCAGGACATAGGCGAACTGGTCCAGCGGGACACCACGTCCGGAATAGATCGAAGACGCATGGGCCTCGATGGCGCGGCCGATCCGCTGCAGTTCTGTATCGTCGCGAAAGAAGCTCATGATGTCCTCATGGCGCAGGCATCGGCCGCGCAGGAAAAGGTCAGCCCTTCGGGCGCAAGGCGGTGTCGAGCCCCTCGCCGATCAGGGCGAAGGTCACACCGGTATAGATGATGGCGAGACCCGGGCAGGTCGCGATCCACCAGGCGTCGAACAGGAACTCGCGGCCGTCCGAGATCATCAGCCCCCATTCCGGTGTCGGCGGCTGGATGCCGAGGCCGAGGAAGCTGAGCGAGGTCACGGCCAGGATCGTCAGGACGACATCCGCCATTGCATAGACGATTGCCGGGGTCACGGCGTTGGGCAGGACATGCCTGGCAACGATGTGCCGGTCGGTACCGCCGAAACTGCGTGCTGCCTGCACGAATTCGAGTTCGCGCAGCACCAGCACCTCGCCACGGACAATGCGGGCAAACGAGATCCAGTTCACCAGCAGGAAGGCGAGATAGAGGTTGAATTCCCCGGGACCCAGCACGCCGACGATGGCGATCACCAGGACATGGAAGGGGAAGGCCCAGAAGATGTCGGTGATACGCATGATCACGGTATCGACGCGGCCACCGACATAGCCGGAGAGCGCACCGATCGCCGCGCCCAACATGGCCGGCGCCGCGACACAGATCAGTGCCACCCTCAGATCGACGAGACCGCCCGCCATGACCCGCGAGGCGACATCGCGCCCGAGATCGTCCGTGCCGAACCAGTGGCCGAGTGAGGGCGGCTGCAACGTATTGCCGTAGTCGATGAGGAAGGGATCATGCGGTGTCCAGACTTGCCCCAGCCCGACGAACAGGCTCAGCAGGGCGAGCATCACGAGGCCGATTAGCAGCGTCGGATTGAGGCGGCGCAGTCGCGTCATGGTTCAATCCAGCCTGATGCGCGGGTCGGCCAGCGCGTAGGCGATATCCGTCGCCAGGTTGATCAGGACCACGAGCACGGCAAAGACGATGGTCAGCCCCTGGATCATCGGGTAGTCGCGGGCGAATATCGATTCAACGAAGAGCGAGCCGAGCCCGGGCAGGGCGAAGACCGTTTCGATCACGACCGTGCCACCGATGATCCAGCTCGTATGTGCGCCGAGCACCGAGATCGAGCTGATCAGGGCATTCGGCAGGACGTGCACGCGCATCGTGCGGTTGGTGCCATTACCCTTGGCCCGGGCCGTCGTGACATAATCCGAGCCGAGCACGTTCAGGATGCCGCTGCGCAGGCTGCGGATCGTCAGCGATGCCGTCGCGAGGGCAATCACCAGGGCGGGAAGCGTCAGATGATGCAGCCGCGAAAGAAAGCCGTCCCCGTACCCGGAGGTGGGGAACAGTGGCACCCAGATCGCCAGCATTACGACAAGGACCAGCCCCAGCCAGAATGAGGGGATGGCGAGCAGGATGGTGAAGACGAGTTTGATCAGGACATCCACCGGCTTGTCCCGCTCGACCGCCGAGAGCAGGGCAAGAGGAACGGTGAGGATGACGGCAATGATGGTTGAATAGGCGACGAGCCACAGCGTCGCCGGCAGGCGCTCGAGCACGAGTTCCGAGACCGCGCGGCCGTGCACCACCGAACGGCCGAGGGTCCCTGAACCGATATCGCCGAGGAACAGCCAATATTGCCGCCAGAGCGGCAGATCGAGCCCGAGGCGCTGTTTCAGCAGCGCAACCTCCTCAGGGCCGCCGCGCGCCCCGAGCAAGAGCGTTGCCGGATCCCCCGGCAGCGCGCGCAGCAGGAAGAAGCAGGCCAGCGTGATGCCAAGCAGCACCGGCACCAGCTGGAACAGCCGTTTGAAGATGTAACCGACCATGATGAGCTTCTGAAAGAAGAGGCGGCCCTGCGGGGCCGCCGGCGCTTCACTTCAGCTTGACGTCCTCCAGGCGGAAATTGGAGGTCGGAAGCACTTCGAAGCCTTCGACATTGCTGCGATAGGCGTAGGACGTGCCGGGATAGAACAGGAAGACCGACGGCGCGCCCTCATGCGCGAGCTTGATCATCTCCTTGAACATCCCACCGCGCTCCGGACCATCGGCCGTGACGCGCTCCTTTTCGTAGAGCTCGTTGACCCGCTCGCTCTTCCATTCCGTGTGGTAGGCATTGGCGCGCTCGGGATTGACGATCAGGAAGCCGGCGAGCTGATCGGGATCGATCGTGTCGCTAGATGCGTAGGAAACCGCCATCTCGTAGTCGCCCGCCTTGGTTGTCGACCAATGCGTGCCGCCTTCGACCAGCTTGATCTCGGCCGTCACCCCGACCTGCGCCAGAGCGCTTTGCATCGCCTGTCCGAGCTGGCGGTGCAGCGGACGTCCCGAGTGGATCAACAGCGAGGTCTTGAAGCCGTCCGCATAGCCGGCTTCCTTCAGCAGGGCTTTCGCCTTGGCGACATCGTGGGAATAGGGCTTCAGCGTCGAATCGGCATAGGCCATGGGCGGCATCGGCGAGTTCGCGACCTTGCCGGTTCCATAGAGCAGCGCCTTGACCAGGCCTTCCTTGTCGACGGCATAGTTCAGCGCTTGACGGACACGGACATCGTCGAAGGGCTTCTTCTTCGTGTTCATCATCACGAAGTCGCTGCGCAGGACATCGGCAACAGCAGTCTTGATCGCGCCCGAACGGCTGAGGCTCTGCAACTGGTTGAGCGGGATTTCCAAGGCGACGTCGATCTCACCAGCCTGCAGTTTCAGGACGCGGCTGTTGCCTTCGGGAATGACAAGGAGCTCGGCGCCGTCGAGGTCGGGCTTGCCGGCCTGCCAGTAGGATGCGTTCTTCTTCAGCGAAAGACCCTGGCCCTTATTCCATGCTGCAACCGTAAAGGGGCCCGAGCCGATCGGCTTTTCGAAGAAGCGGTCGGGCGCCGCCTCGAAAGCCCTTTGCGGCAGGATGGCGGAAGAGAACAAGGCCAGGTTGTTCAGAAGCGGCGTGAAGGTCTTCTTGAGCGTGAGGATCACCGTGCGCTGATCCGGCGTCTCGATCGTCTCGATGCCCGAAAAGAAGCGCTTCCAGTTGCTCGCATCGCTGCCGGCCCGCTTCAGTGAGAACGCCACATCTGCGGACGTGACCGGGGTACCGTCGGAGAATTTCGCTTCGCGCAGCTTGAATGTGTAGGTCGTGCCGTCGGCACTGACCTGCCAGCTCTCGGCAAGGCCAGGCTCGAGCTTGGTGGCATCCTTGCTCGGGCGGAGCAGTGTGTCGAAAATCAGCAGTTGCGCGAAGATCGAAGCGTTGTCGCTGGTGGCGATCGGATCGAGCGAGACGAGATCCTGCGTCTGCGCCAGTCTCAACACACCCTTGGCAAGGGCGGGGGAAGCAAGGCCGCCCATCACAGGCGTCATCACGGCGAGCGCAAGCGCGGCAGCCGAAACCATCGAACGAAATCTGGTCATCGCGATCCCCTGTGGTGCCGGTTCTATGCCGACAACGGCCGGCATCCTTTCATGGGCCTCCTAGTCTTGCTAATGAAAGATTTGGCAAGATCTTCAACCAGTTGGAATAGGGTGCGTCATGAAGCTCTCCTCACTGCAGGTCCTCGACGCCTTCGTCCGGCTCGGCGGGACCGGTGAGGCGGCGCAAGGGCTAGAGATGAGCCAGTCCGCCGTGATCAAGGCGTTGAGGCTTGCCGAGTTCGAACTCGGCTTGAACCTCGTCACGACCTTGCAGGGCCGCTTGATGCCGACGCCTGAGGCGCAGGCCCTGACCCAGCGGGCGCAGCCGGCTTTCGCGGCGCTCAGGCGGGCTCGCCATGAGGCCGACATGATGCGGGTCGGCATGGTCGACCGCCTCCGGATCGTGACGGTGCCGGGACTGGCCCACAGCATCCTGCCGCCCGCGATCACGGCAGCCCGACGCGCCATCGGCGATGCGGCACCTGTCGAGATCATGTTCGATCATGTCGCCGCCCATCTGGCGGCGGGAGATGCCGATCTCGCAATCACCTACGGGCCCCTGCCGAACGAAGGGCTGCGGAATATCACGCTGCAGGAAAGTCCGCTTGTCTGCGTGTTTTTTCAGACAGATCCATTGGCTGCGCGAGACGAAATCGGCCTCGAGGACCTCGCGGGGCGTCGACTGATCAGCTATGGGCCGGATGGTTTCAGCAGCGCCGACAGTTTCCAGCAGGCTCTGACCAAAGCGGGCCTTGCACCGCGGATCTCGATCACCGTCCGTCATACCGACTCGGCTTGCCATCTCGTGCGCGAGGGCTGCGGCGTCGCCATCGTTGATGGTTTCGTGATCAGCAGCGGATTGACCGAGGGGCTGGCCGTGCGGCCGCTGCGCGCGAGCCCGGCCGTCATCGCCTATGCGCATCATCGGGAAGGCTCCCACCTGCAGCACTCCGGGCAGGTCCTGCTCGCCTGCTTGATGGAGCGCGCCCCATGAGCGAACTCACGCCGACCCAGGCCGGCATCCTGCTTGCGGTGCATCGCTTGGGCACGACGATTGAGGCCGCACGTGCGTTCAACCTGACGCAATCGGCCATCAGCAAGATCGTGGCGAGGAGTGAAGCAAGCCTTGGAGTGCCGGTCTTCGAGCGGCGCGACGGCAGGTTGGTATTGCGCTCCGAAGCGCGGGAACTGATGGCGAGCCTCGACGCGGTCGAGAGCGAATGGTGCAATCTGCGAGAAACCGTCGCGGATTTGCGTGCCGGGCGCGCCTTGCCACTGCGCATCGCCGCGACGCCCAGCATCGGACAGGGACTGGTTGCGGGGGCCCTGCGCAAGCTGCTGGCGACGCATCCCGACGCACGTGCTGAGCTCATCATGGGCAATCCGGTCGCGGAGCTTTCGAACGGGACGGCCGATATCGGCTTCATGTTCTCGCCGCGCGTGAGCGACGACATTGCTTTGACGCCGCTAGCCGAAGGCTCGATCGTTGCCCTGGTCCGGAAGGATGATCCTCTGGCTGCGCAGGGCAGCGTCGATCTTGCCGAACTCGCGGGGCGCCGGTTGCTCTGCTTCGATCGGGAATCGTCGCCGCTCGGCTGGCTGATCGCCAAGGCGCACGAAGAGGCCGGGCTCGTCTACGCCCCTTTCATGACGGCGCCCTACAGCATCACCGTCGCGCATTTGCTGGCCCGGGATGGCGATGTCTCACTCGTCGACAGCATGCTGTTCGAGGCGCAACGTTTCGATGGCCTCGCCCAACTGCAGATCACGCCGCGCATCCCGATCACGATATGCATGATGACCGCCCGCAGCCGCCCGCTGTCTCACCTGGCAGCGCGCATGGTCGAGATCATCACAGGCGGATAATGTTCTGACCTCGCCCCGATCATTGTCCCCATCGCTGCTGCCAGGCATTGGCCGCCAGGGCGCCAACGCACTCGATCAGCGGCGTTGGCACGCCCGTCCTGCGACCGAGTTCCGCAACAGCGCTGACAATGGCGCCAAGCTCCAGCGGGCGCCCCGCCTCCATGTCCTGCAGCATCGAGGTTTTCACACCGATCAATGTCGGAGGGAGTTCGAGGCGTGCCTCAAGCTCTGGCAGATTCTCGACCCCGAGCGCGGCGGCAACCGCGACACACTCCGCCATGATCGACTTTGCGACGGCCCTGACCGCAGGATCTCCCACGATCTTGTCGACCGTCGCCCCGGTCACGGCCGAAAGCGGATTATAGGCTGCATTGCCGAGCAGCTTTTGCCAGACCTCAGTCCGGATATCTGCGCTCTGCTCGCTATCGACCCCGCCCGCTCTCAACAACGCGACGACGTCTGCCAGCCGGCTGTCATGCGGCTTCAATGGCTCGCCGACAACAAGACGCTTTCTGCCGTTCCAGGCGATGACGTTCGGCGCGGGCCGGTTTGCACCGATATAGACGACGCAGCCGAGAACCTGACCGGCTGGAATGGAGGCCTCGATCGCACCGCTCGCATCGACCGATGCCAGCCTCCGGTCGCCGAACTGCGTTCCCAGACCTTGCAGATACCACCAGGGAATGCCGTTCAGCATCGGCAGAACGATCGTCGATGGCCCGATCAGGGGCCGGATCGAATCGAGACCGCTCGCCCAGTCATGAGCCTTGAACCCGACCAGAACGAGATCCTGGACCCCTGCGGAGGCTGCATCGGCGGCGACCTGCACCGCCACGGTTTCGGTCCCTGAGGGAGACTGGAGCGTCAGGCCCTCCGTTGCGAGCAGAGCAGCGGTCTCAGCGCGCGCAATGATAACGGGCCGCTGACCCGCCTGGGTCATATGCCAGGCAACAACCCCGCCGATCGCTCCTGCTCCAACGATTGCAACGCGCATGGTTCCGCTCACTGATGGACGATCGCCACGACTATAGGGGAGAGTGCTCGGTGCGATAGCGTAGGCCTGTCTTAGCTCGAATGTCCGGCGGACATGGTCGCCAAGTTTCCTGACATTCCGATGTCGGGCACACTCAACTCTTTGGCGATGGAGGTGTCTGTGTTGCGCATCGCGTGCGTCAGGCAGGCATTGCTCATGCCGCGCAGGCTCGTTTCGACCTCGTCGGCGAGGACCGCCGTCTTGAGTTGGGCCGCCGAGCCCGCTGCTGGCGACAAACTGCCAAGGATGATGATCGCGGATGGTAGCCTGCGGCGCAGGCGCTTGATGGCGTATTTCATATGAGCGGAGCTCGTGCCGTCGAGATAGCACAGGCAGATCAGGGCGGGTTGATCCGCTGCCAGCGCGGCGAGGTTATTCGTCGAGAGCGTGTCTGTAGGCAGTACGCGGGCCGGGAGCCCATGCTTGCTGAGGATCTGCGCCAGCATTAGGGCAGCAGCCTCATCGAGCTCCGATTGGGCGGCGACGCAAACCACCCGGTCTTCACCGCGGAAGGCCTCCCCCAGGTTTTCCGATGCCAGAATCGGCAGGTCGGCTGAACTTTCGGCCTCGTCGGTTTCTGCGATTGCTGCTTCTGCCTCGGGGTCGCTGGTCGTTTCTCCGACTGTTGGATTGCGGTCATCATGGTCGGCGAGGTCATCGACGACTTCCCGCACCGTTTCCAGGATCCGTGCCTGTCGTGTCGCATCAAGGACGCCGCGCGCCGCGTCGCTGGCTGCCAGCCGCAGACCTTCCAGGGCGACTTCGTCATAGTAGACGGAGAGGGAGCGCTCCTTGAGAACCTCTTCGGCCTTGTCTGCTGCCTCAGCGGGATCCCCGGCGAGCACACGCTGATAGAAGATCTCGGGAGCGGACAGTGCTGGCCGATCTCCCAAGAGGACATCGAGAAACTCCAGCCGTTCGACATGACGGCCCAGAACCACGAGGCAAACTGTCAGCGGAGTCGCAAGGACCAGCCCGATCGGCCCCCACAACCACGTCCAGAACGTGGCAGCAACGACGATCGCGACAGGCGAAAGCCCCGTCGAGCGGCCATAGACCAGCGGTTCGACAACATGACCGGCGAGCGGCTCGGCAACCAGAAACAGCGCGGCGGTCCAGGCCAGCATGGTCCAGCCGGGATCGACGGATGCAGCGATCACCATTGGGAAAATCGCGGAGAGGATGGCGCCGAGATAGGGAATGAAGCGAAGGATCGCCGAGAGAATGCCCCAGAGCAGGGCGCTCGGGACGCCGATCATCCAGAGCCCGGTGCCGATGACGAGACCGAAGCCGGCATTGAGGACAAGCTGGGTCAGGAACAGCCGGCTGAGGCGGCGAGCGGCGTCGTCGAATGCGGCTGTGGTCTTCTGAAGATCATAGGTTCCTGTCAGCCGGATGAACCTGTTCCTCAGATCCTCACGCTGCAGAAGGATAAAAACGACGAAGATCAGGACGATACCCGTCGTCGTGAGCGGATGGATGAGGGGAGTGAGAAAGGCTCGCAGTGTCTCCAGCGCACCTGGCTCTGGCTGGTGAACCTCGACCGGGATCGGCCGCGCGTCCGGGGGGCGGACCGTCGGGTCCAACGGCGAAGCGTCCTTCTTTGGCCTATCGAGCTCCTTGCCCAGATCCTGCAGTACGTCCGCCGCGCGCGAGAGGACACCGCTGCCTGGGCCGGCCCCCCGCAGCGAAGCGATCTTCTCCCGCATCGTGCTCTGATAGACCGGGAGCTCTCCGGCGAGCTGGGTTGCCTGGTTGACCATTGCCACGGTCAAGGCGCCGAGCGCCGCGAAGGCGATGAGAACGACAGTGATGACGGCGAGCGAACGGGGAACCCGAAGTTTCTGGAGCCCTTTGACGAGTGGCGCGAGAACAAAACTGAACAGGATTGCGAGAGCAATCGGAACGAAGACATCGCGCCCGAGATAGAGCGCCGTCACGATCAAAGCGCCAATGGCAACATTGCCAAGGCCACCATCGATCGCCCGAGCGGGCGCCGCCCGAGAGGGGGCGAGAGGCGCGATCGGACGCATGAATTGGTTTTCCTCGGCCACGTTTCATCCACTCAGCAGTAGAAGGTGCGCGCTGTTGGTCACTGGTGGCTGAACGGGAGATCGACCCCGATGTTCCAATAGGTCTACCGATGCACCTGCCTCTCAGTGTCCGAGAACGATCTCAGACGTGCGCAGGCCCGTCCGGGCGCGAGAACGGCGGGTGACGGACGTCCTCAGTCGCATGGCCTAGCTTCGCTAACGAGCATCGGGAACTCTGTCCGTCGCGTGGCGGGATTTGGCTAGCCGCGTACGGTCCTTGCCGAGACCGGTTGCTTCGAGAAGCCCCTTCCGCTTGGCATCGTAATAGTACCCGTTGCGATAGTAGCGGTCGGCGCGGGTCTGGTCGCGATCGGCAACGAGCCAGGCTCCCCGGAGATATTTGAGCCCATAGGTGAGATTGAGTTCGGGATCGAGCAACCCGGCCGCCGGGCCGGCATAACCCATGGTTCGCGCCGTCGCGTGTTTGATCTGCATCAGGCCGAAATGGCCATTCTTCTGGGCGGTGGGGCGATAGTTGCTTTCGCGCTTGACGATTCGACGGACCCAATCCGCAGGGAGTTCGTAATGCGCGGAATGTCGTTCGATAAGTCGGTCGATTCCCGCGCGGTCCGAGCCCGGTTGCGAGTCAACGGGCTGTTCGCTGGAGTAAGCGAGCGGTTTCGCTGCCTCCGCGGAAGCGTCGTCCGTGGTGGTGCATCCCGCAATCCCGGCAGACAGCAGGATGATACCGGCTGCAACAAGACACCTTTGCCAAGACAATCTGGCCTCCATCAGCTGATGAACCTGCTCGCGGGGACGCCAACAACTCCTGATCCTAGGCTCAACTACCCCAGGCTCCAAAATACGCGGACTTGCGGCATCGCTGCGGCGGACGATCCGGACAGGTGACGGGCGGCGTCTCGCTCAACGACGCTCGATATTGGCTTCCGGGAGTTGGTGGGCGGGACCGGCTGGAGTATTCGGGGTGCGTTATCCGCCAGTGTCATCCCGCCAGCGGGGTAGCTCCATGACGCAATCCGCCCGCCAACCCATCGCGAGGAAAGGACAGCAAAAAAGCTCGGTGGTGAACTGCTGCGTCGCTGGGTATGCGCGGTGACGCGCGAATGCGCCAAGTCTTTGGTTTTCTAGCCAAATTCCACCAGGAAAAGCCTGGTGGAGCTGAGGGGATTCGAACCCCTGACCTCTGCAGTGCGATTGCAGCGCTCTCCCATCTGAGCTACAGCCCCAAGGCGCTGGCCTTCTAGGCCTTGCGTCGCGTGAATGTCAATCGCCTGCGCCGGGAGTTTTTCGGCGATGGCGAAATCTTTCCGCGTCACCAGCCTGAAGACGACAAGAGGAATGTCGATGCGTGCCGTTCTCGACGTGGTGATGCTCGCGCTGAACATCTACAC